>JAQXHF010000047.1 GCA_029007095.1 Clostridia bacterium
CAATCTTCTTGATAAAAGCGTACCTGAAATTTATTTTGCCGGTAACACTATAAGCTCTGCTTCACTCAATGAGCTTATCGCAATCATAGGCGACAGAGATTTCTCGGTAAATATCATTTCAAAGTCGGGTACGACAACCGAGCCGGCGGTAGCATTCCGAGTTCTTCGTGAAATGCTCGTTGCAAAATACGGCAAGCAGGGTGCGGCTGAGAGAATTTATGCAACGACTGACAGAGCAAAAGGTACGCTGAAACAGCTCTCCGACGCCGAAGGTTACAAGACTTTTGTAGTTCCCGATGATGTCGGCGGCAGATATTCGGTGCTTACTGCGGTCGGACTTCTTCCGATAGCCGTTGCCGGCGTTGATATCGACGCTCTTATGCAGGGCGCGGAAGCGGCAATGAACGATTTGGATAATCCCGACCTTGACAAGAACGACTGCTATAAATATGCGGCTATCCGCAATCTCCTTTACAGAAGCGGCAAAAAAATAGAAATGATGGTCAGCTATGAGCCGTCATACACTATGATGAACGAGTGGTTTAAGCAGCTTTTCGGAGAGAGCGAGGGCAAGGACGGAAAGGGAATTTTCCCGGCTTCTGCTATTTTTTCGACCGATCTTCACTCAATGGGACAGTATATCCAGCAGGGCGAGAGAGAACTCTTTGAAACGGTCGTTACTTTTAATGAGCCGAAATCCGAGCTTATTATTAAGGAAGAGGAAGAAAACTTTGACGGTCTTAACTTCCTTGCCGGCAAGAGCCTTTCATATGTAAATAAAAAGGCTTTTGAGGGAACGGTTCTGGCACATACCGACGGAGGAGTTCCCAATATTGTTCTTGAAGTTGAGAAGCCTGACGAATTCAATCTCGGTTATCTCATTTACTTCCTTGAAAAGGCTTGCGCCGTAAGCGGATATATGCTTGGCGTCAATCCTTTTGACCAGCCGGGAGTTGAAAGCTACAAGAAAAATATGTTTGCACTTCTCGGTAAGCCGGGATATGAGGAGCAGAAAGCGGCGCTTGAAGCCCGCTTGAAATAAGTTGAAATTTCGTGTATATCACGGATTTTAAAATAAATAAGAAAACAAAACAAGGAGGATATTATTATGGTATCTCTTATTTTAGGCAAAAAAGGTTCCGGAAAAACAAAACTTTTGATAGAGCAAGTTAACGCTGCAATCGAAGCGTCAAACGGCAATGTTGTTTGCGTTGAAAAACAGCCGAAGCTTACTTATGATGTAAATTATCGCGCGCGCCTTATTGACACAGATCACTACGGAGTCAGCGGATACGACGCATTTTACGGTTTCCTTTGCGGTATCTGTGCAGGCGATCACGACATAACCGATATTTTTGTTGACGCAACGCTCAGAATCGGTTCCCGTGATTACAATGAGCTTGCCTCTTTCCTTAAAAAGGTTGACGAGCTTAGCAAAAATCATGTCGAGGAAAAGAAGTTTGTATTCACAATCTCTGCTGACGAGAGCGAAATTCCGACAGAAGTATTTGATTTCTGCAAGAAGCTGTAATTTGAAAAATTGAATTATTTTTTATTTTACTGTTGACAAATGCGCGTTGTAAAGGTATAATATTTTGTGCGTGACATTTGAGGTGAAAGGTATATATGTTTTTTATTGAGCTTGAGCCTGTCTTTAATAATGACGGGGCTGTGTTGCCGTTGGACTTTGAGGTAGAGCTAAAAGATACTGAATATAATTCAGCCTGTCCTTTTGTTGCCCCTGTCCGTGTAAAAGGCAAAGTTATCAACTCAATCGGCATTGTCAGCCTTGTTGCTAAGGCGGAGTTTACCTTGAACCTTACCTGCGACAGATGTGCAGCACCGTTCACCCGTGATTTTTCGATACCTGTCGAGCATATTTTGGTTACGGAAACTAATGATGAGGACAATGACGAGTTAATCGTTATAGATTCTTTTCATTACGATTTGGAACCGCTTGTGACAGAGGATATTATCCTGTCGCTGCCGACTAAGGTATTGTGCAAGGAGGACTGCCTCGGTATATGTCACCGATGCGGTAAAGATTTGAACGACGGTCCGTGTGACTGCGGCAAAGAGTATGACCCCAGGTGGGACGCGCTGTTGGACTTTACGCAGGAGGATTTGTAAATTTATTTGGCAATAAGGAGGCGCTCATAATGGCAGTACCCAAGAGAAGAGTTTCAAAGGCAAGAAGAGACAAGAGACGTTCAAATGTCTGGAAGATGGAGGCACCGGAGCTTGTAAAGTGCCCGCAGTGCGGCGAGTACAAGAGAGCTCACAGAGTTTGCTCTGCTTGCGGATATTATAACGGCAAGCTTGTTGTCAAGAAGGACGCATAAGTCTTTTCAATGAAACGGAGAAGGTAGAGATTGGACCGTACAGTCCGTTCTCTGCCTTTTTGACTTTTTATACGATTTATTAAAGGTGAATATCGGCGGATCAGCATTTACCGCCGTTTATGAAGAAAGGGGAAATTCCGTGTCTGTCAGGATACATTCGGTTGCGGCTCGTTCTGCGGCTGCTAAGCATTTTATTAAGCCGGGCGATAAGCTCGTTTCTGTCAACGGACACGAGATACGAGATGTTCTCGATTATCGGTTCTATATTGACGCCGATACGCTCAATCTCGTTATTGAGAAAGAGGGCGGAAGGCGAAGAAGTATAAAAATTAAAAATCGCGGCGACGATATAGGACTCGGATTTGAAACATATCTTATGGACAAGCAGAGGAGCTGTGCTAACAACTGCATTTTTTGCTTTATCGACCAGCTACCCGACCATTTGCGCGACAGCCTTTACTTCAAGGACGACGATTCGAGACTTTCGTTCCTTTTTGGCAATTATATAACAATGACAAATATGGGCGAAAGGGATATAGACCGCATTATTGAAATGCATATAAGTCCCGTGAACATTTCGGTTCACACGATGAATCCCGAACTGCGTATCAAAATGATGAAAAATAAAAGAGCAGGCAAGGTTCTTGATTACATTTACAGGCTTGCCGACGCGGGAATCAAGATGAATACACAGCTTGTTCTATGCCCCGGATATAATGACGGTGACGAGCTGACTTATACATTAGAAAAGCTTGGCGAACTGTATCCCGCGGTACAGAGTATTGCGGCAGTTCCCGTCGGACTTACCTGTCACAGAGACGGACTTGAAAATCTTGATCCTTTTACAAAAGAAAAATCTTTGGATGTTATTTCGAGAATTGATAGTTACAATTCCCGATTTATGTGTTATAATAATACGAATATAGCTTACGCTGCTGACGAATTCTATCTCAATGCAGGCGTACCTATGCCTGACAGCAGCAGATACGGCGATTTTCCGCAGCTTGAAAACGGCGTCGGAATGTGGACTCTGCTTAAAAAGGAATTTGAACAGGCTCTTGAAGAAACGGAGCTTCCTTCCGAGCTTGATGAGGCGCGAAAAATCACGGTTGCCACCGGCGAAGCGGCATATCCTTTGCTTAAAATGCTTGCCGATTCCGTGGCGGACAAAATAAATAATCTTACCATAAATACGGTATTGATAAAAAATGTGCTTTTCGGAGAGAGAATTACCGTTGCAGGTTTACTTTGCGGCAATGATATTGCCAACGGACTTGCCGGGATTGATATCGGTGACGAGCTGCTTATACCGGCAGTTTCTCTAAGGCGTGAGGGAGACCTTTTCCTTGATGATATGAGCCTTACCGAGCTTTCTCAGAGACTCGGCGTTAAAGTTACCGCCGTCGAAAATGACGGATTTATTTTGCTTGATAAATTTTTAAAGAAGGGATGATCATAAGAATGGCAAGACCGGTTGTTGCCGTTGTAGGACGGCCTAATGTTGGTAAATCTACACTCTTTAATAAGCTTGTAGGTCAGCGTTTATCCATAGTTGACGATACTCCTGGCGTAACGAGAGACAGAATTTACGGCGACTGCGAATGGCTTAACCATAATTTTCTGCTTGTCGATACGGGAGGAATCGAGCCGAATTCCGACGATGTTATTCTGTCGCAAATGCGCCGTCAGGCTCAGCTTGCCATTGACAGCGCAGATGTGATAATCCTTGTTACGGATATGAAATCGGGTGTTGTTGCTACCGACGAGGAGGTTGCAACTATGCTCAGAAGAAGCGGCAAGCCGGTAGTGCTTTGCGTAAACAAATGCGATAAAATCGGAGAGCCGCCTCCGGAGTTTTATGAATTCTATAATCTTTGTCTCGGAGATCCTATTCAGGTTTCTGCTGTTCACGGACACGGTACGGGTGATTTGCTTGATGAGGTAATCAAGTATTTCCCTCAGGAGCAGGAGGAAGAACAGGATGACGAATACATCAGAGTCGCCGTTATAGGTAAACCGAATGTCGGCAAGTCTTCCCTTGTAAATGCTATTTCGGGAGAGGAAAGAGCCATAGTTTCCGACATTGCAGGCACAACGCGCGACGCAACCGACACATATGTTGAAAATGATAAAGGCAAATTTATCTTTGTCGACACAGCGGGAATACGCCGCAAAAGTAAGGTCGATGAAGCTATCGAAAAATACAGCGTACTCAGAGCGAGAATGGCTGTTGAGCGCGCAAGCGTGTGCATAATAATGATTGACGCAACCGAGGGCTTTACCGAGCAGGACTCAAAGGTTGCGGGTATCGCACACGATCTCGGTAAGGCGTGTATAATTGCCGTTAACAAATGGGACGCGGTAGAAAAAGATGGCAGGACGATGGATTCGTACCGCAAGAAGCTGATGAAAGATTTTTCGTTTATGTCCTATGCGCCGATAATTTTCATTTCCGCAAAGACCGGACAAAGATTAGACAGGCTTTTTGAACTGATAAAATATGTAGATTCTCAAAATGCTATGAGAATTTCAACAGGTAAGCTCAACGATATTCTTGCCGAAGCTACCGCAAGAGTTCAGCCGCCTACCGATAAAGGCAAAAGACTTAAAATTTATTATATGACGCAGGCTTCCACAAGGCCGCCGACATTCGTTTGCTTTGTCAATAATAAAGAGCTGTTCCATTACAGTTACCAGAGATATATTGACAATCAGATACGAGAGGTTTTCGGACTTGAAGGAACGCCTACCAGAATGGTTATAAGAGAAAGAGAAACTAAACGGGGTAAAAAATCGGATTAAATTTCTGTTAAAAGGAGGAACGCCGCAATGATAATACTCGGAATAGATCCCGGATACGCGATAGTCGGTTACGGCGTTCTCGAATACAGCAACAACCATTTTCGCGTAATTGACTACGGAGCTATTACGACCGAGGCAGGCACTCCGTTTAACCGCAGACTTGAACTTATCAGTATCGGTATGCAGGAAATTCTGATAAAAAACAAGCCTGATGTTATGGCTATCGAAAAATTATTTTACAACACAAACGCGAAAACGGTGATTGATGTAGCTCAGGCGAGAGGCGTTATTGTTCTTGAAGCTCAAAAATTCGGATTAGAGATTGCCGAATATACGCCGCTTCAAGTTAAACAGAGCGTTGTCGGTTACGGCAGAGCCGAAAAAAAACAGGTTCAGGAAATGATGCGTATTATGTTGAAGCTTGATAAAATTCCCAAACCCGACGATACGGCTGACGCTCTTGCTATGGCGATATGCCACGCTCATTCAAGCGGTTCGCTTGCAGGAAGATTAAAAAAATACGGTAAATAAAAGAGGTGCTGAACGGTGATATATTCTCTTACCGGCGAGATAATAGCAGTTGACGCCAACGGCTTTGCAATTCAATGCGGCGGAATAGCGTTCTTTTGCTTCTCGACAATGAATACAATGAAAAAGATAGGCGCTAAGGGTACGAACGCAACCGTTTACACCTACCTTAATGTCCGGGAGGACGCTATGGAGCTTTACGGCTTTGAAAGTCAGAACGAGCTTGAAGCTTTCAGACAGCTTATAACCGTTTCGGGAGTCGGTCCAAAGGCGGCTCTTGCGATTCTTTCGGTTCTGACTCCCGATAAGCTTGCGCTTAGCATTGCGTCGGGCGACTCAAAGACGATTACAAAGGCTCAGGGAGTCGGAGCTAAAATAGCTCAGCGAATAGTGCTTGAACTTAAAAATAAATTTGTTGCAAATCTTACCGCGGAGCAGTCCGTTGAAGCCGAAGCCGCTGCGATTGCGGCAAATTCGGAGGGCGGAAACGAGGCCGTCGAGGGACTTATACAACTCGGATACAGTCGTTCCGAGGCTGCCGCAGCGATAGGCAAGCTTGATTCAAGTCTGCCGGTCGAGGAGCTTATACGACAAGCTTTAAAATCGCTTATTTAATGCTTAACTAACTTACTCTTCCGAAAGGAACGGTTATGAATATGAGTGAAATGGATTTTGAAAACAGAATTGTAGCTCCTGAATATCTTGACATGGATTCGGAAACAGAGCTTCAACTTCGTCCGAGAACTCTCGGAGATTATATAGGACAGACAAAAGTCAAGGAGAATCTTTCTGTATATATAGAAGCGGCAAAAAAAAGAGGCGAGCCTCTTGATCATACCTTGCTTTACGGTCCTCCGGGACTCGGTAAGACTACGCTTGCAGGAATTATCGCAAATGAAATGGGCGTCAATTTCAGGGTTACATCCGGACCTGCGATTGAAAAACCTAAGGATTTGGCTGCGCTTCTGACTAATCTTAACGAGGGCGATGTGCTGTTTATCGACGAGATTCACCGAATGAACAGAAGCGTTGAAGAGGTGCTGTATCCTGCAATGGAGGATAATGCGCTCGATATTATAATAGGTCAGGGACCTTCTGCACGCTCAATCAGGATAGATTTACCGAGATTTACTCTTGTCGGCGCTACAACGAGAGCCGGTCAGCTCAGCGCTCCGTTGAGGGACAGATTCGGAGTTATTTTTCGACTTGAACTTTATACGCCTGAGGAGCTTTGTGAAATAGTAAGGCGCAGTTCGGGCATTTTAAATATAGATATTGATCCCAAAGGCGCTTTGCAGATAGCGTCGCGCTCACGCGGAACACCGAGAATTGCCAACCGACTTTTAAAGCGCGCGAGAGATTTTGCTCAGGTTTTAGGCAACGGAGTTATTACGGAGGAAAATGCAAAGCTGGCTCTTGACAGGCTTGAAATAGATCCGATAGGACTTGATTCGATAGACAGAATTCTTCTGACATCAATGATTAAATTCTATAACGGAGGCCCTGTCGGACTTGAAACGATAGCGGCGGCAATCGGTGAAGAAGCGGTTACGATAGAGGATGTTTACGAGCCGTATCTTATGCAGATAGGTTTCCTATCACGAACTCCGAGAGGAAGAACCGTTACTCCGGCGGGATATGCACATTTAGGTATTCCTATGCCATCTCAAAATTCGGCTCCCGCAAATCCCGTACAGGATGTTGAACAGCAAAAATTTGATTTATAATAGTTTTAATTTTTAGTATATATGGAGGTATTTATCATGGGCAGACTTTTCGGAACAGACGGCGCAAGAGGAATTGCAAATTCAGAGCTTACCTGCGAGCTTGCTATGCAGATAGGTCGAGCCGCCGCTATGGTCATTATCGACGAGAATAAGAAAAGACCGAGAGTAATGATAGGTATGGATACGAGAATATCCTCAAATATGCTTTGCTCTGCTATCACGGCGGGACTTTGCTCTGTGGGAGCGGATGTTATGCAGCTCGGAGTTATTCCTACTCCGGCGGTTGCGTTCCTTGTTAAAAAATACGAATATGACGCAGCGGTGATGATTACCGCTTCACACAATCCATGCGAATATAACGGAATTAAAATTTTTCAGGCCGACGGCTATAAGCTCTCCGATGAACTCGAAGAGAAGATTGAAGCGATTATACTTGACGGTGCTACCGTGCCTCCGGTTAGAGTGGGCGCGGATATCGGCAGAATTCGCTCCTCGGAAATGCCGCAGTTTGATTATACAAGACATTTGATGTCAACGGTTGATATGGATTTTGCAGGATATAAAATAGCTCTTGACTGTGCAAACGGCGCGGCAAGTGTTACCGCTCCCGACCTTTTTACTGAGCTTGGAGCAGACTGCCATGTTAAGTCCGCTATGCCTAACGGAATTAACATAAACCGTGACTGCGGATCTACGCATATTGAGGGTTTGCAGAGATATGTCAAAGAGTATAATTGCGATGTCGGATTCGCTTTTGACGGTGACGCGGACAGAATGTTGGCGGTTGACGAGAACGGCGAAGTTGTTGACGGCGATAAGATTATAGCAATATGCGCCAAGGATATGAAGCAGAGAGGTCTTTTGGCCGACGATACCGCGGTTGTTACGGTTATGAGTAATATGGGATTTTTTGAATTCTGTAAGAAAAACGGAATTAAATCGGAAAAGACCAAAGTCGGAGACAGATATG
>JAQXHF010000048.1 GCA_029007095.1 Clostridia bacterium
CCGTCGATATACTTAAATTCGCCCTTGCCCCATTTAAAATACACAAGGCAAGCCGCTGTTCCCACCAAAATCACAGCCAAAACGAAACTAATCACTTTAATCGCATTTTTCATACGTCTTACTCCTGTTTTTTAGAATAGATAAACTCTTACTTCATAGGGTTTAGTCATAAATCCGTTATTTACGATTTTATTGTCGGAATAGTTGTTTAGTACCAATTCACCCTTTGAAAGATCGTAACCCTCCGGAGCTTTAAATCTGACAGATTTCTCTTTAAAAGAACAAATAACAAGCAGCTTACTGTCACGATATTTGCGTTCATAAACATAAAGACTGTTGCTCATCGGATAGAATTCCTTGTATTTGCCGTATAATACGACATCATTTTCCTTGCGGAACTTTATGAGCTTTCTATAAAAATTCAGCAGAGAATTCGGATCGTTTTCTTCGTTCTCAACATTGACTTCCTTATAGTTATCGTTGATTTTAAACCACGGAGTTCCGCTTGTGAAGCCGGCATTATTTTCCGAATTCCATTGAACGGGAGTTCTTGAATTCTCACGGCTGACAGAATTTACAAGCTTCATAAACGCTTTGTCGCTCATTCCGAGCTTTTTAAATACGCGTTCATTATTAAAGGTTGAAACATCCTTGCACTCTGTTACGGATTTCAGGTTCATATTAGTCATTCCGATTTCCTGTCCCTGATATATAAACGGTGTTCCGCATTGCAGCATATACATAGCCGCAAGCATTTTACCGCTTTCCGTTCTGTAATTTACATTTCCGTAACGGTTAATAATTCGTGCATGATCGTGATTTTCTATATAAAGCGCGTTCCATGCTTTACCGTAAAGCTTGTTCTGCCAGTTTGAAAAAGCGTGTTTAAGTTTAACAAGGCTGAACGGCATTTTAATCCAATCGTTTATCATATTGTCGGCTTCCATATGCTGGAAATGGAACATCATATCAAGCTTTTGATTCTCGCCCTCACCAATAAACGGTAAAGCGGTCTCCGGCGTCATCATCGGAGCTTCTCCGACGGTAAAGCAATCGTAATTATCAAGCACATCATGTCTGAATTCAGACAGATACTCGTCAAGATGAGGTCCGTGTTTGTAATGTTCAATTCCCGTTCCTACCGGAAGCGGAATTCCGTTAGGCAAGCCCTCGTCCTTGGAAATGAAAGTAATTACATCCTCGCGGAAGCCGTCAACGCCCATATCAAGCCAAAAGCGCATAATATCCTTGACTTCTTCCCTTACCTTGGGATTGTCCATATTAAGATCGGGCTGCTTCTTTGCGAATATATGGAGATAATATTCGTCAAGCTTCTCGTTATATTCCCACGCGTTTCCCTCGAACATTGAGAGCCAATTATTCGGCGGTTTTTTATCTTTACCCTTGCGCCAGAAATAATAATCGTGATACGGGTTATCTTTGCTCTGCGCGCTCTGCTTAAACCATTCATGCTCGTCGGAGGTATGATTGACAACGAGATCCATTATGACCTTCATTCCCCGCTCGTGCGCTCCGTCAAGGATTTTTTTGAAATCGTCAAGCGTACCGTATTCGCTGTTGATATTCTTATAGTCCGAAATATCATAGCCGTAATCTGCGTTAGGCGTCGGATAAATCGGAGAAAACCATATCGCGTCAACTCCGAGGCTCTTTATGTAATCAAGCTTACTCAGAACACCCGGAAGATCACCTATTCCGTCGCCGTTACTGTCGCAAAAACTGCGAGTCCATATCTGATAAACGGTCATTTTCTTATACCAATCGTTTTTAGCCATAATTAACCTCCTCGCAAAATCTTGTTATTTTAGCTATATTATATCACATAAATTTGCTTTTTACAACAGAAAAACGGCAAGCTGCCCTGCCGTTTAACCTACCTGATTATACGATTATTTTTCGTCCTCAATTTCAGTCGGATCACCGACGGCAACCGTATCAAACCGGCTTTTCGGATGCGAAGTCCACAGAAAAAGCCAACCTCTCAAATTAAGTCCTAAAACCCAATGGCGCGGAAAGCCGTCATTTTCTTCGCACTCAAACATTTCCTTTGACATACGCAAATATTTATGTCTGATTCTGGAACCGCATTTCTGAGACAGCATATCTACTGTGACTCGCTTTCCGTCTTTTTTACATTCTTTTAAAATTATGTTTACTTTAAAAGGATTCATTTCACTCACCACTTTGGTATTATATTATCATCATTTTTATAAAAAGTCAACAAGATAAATGTCGAATCAAAAGATTTTTATATGTATTTTTTAAATATAGTTCTATTTTTTTGAAATTTAATCACATTGACTTATTTTAAGCGTAATGGTATAATTACACGGAATTGTAAAAAGACAGGAAACTCGATTATATTCGTTTCCCGATATTACAATCAGCAAAGGAGCGCAAATTTATGAAAATTGTAATTCTTGACTCATATGCCGCTAATCCCGGAGATTTAAGCTGGGATGATTTTAAAAAGCTCGGCGAGCTTATAGCATATGACAGAACTCCGCAGGAGCTTGTCGTAGAAAGATGCAAAGACGCCGATATTATTATAAGCAATAAGGCTGTTCTGGACGCCGAAACGCTCAAACAACTGCCTAAATTGAAATATATCGGAATGTTAAGCACAGGCTACAATGTAGTAGATACTGCCGCGGCGGCCGAGCTTGGTATAACCGTTTGCAATGTACCGACATATTCCTCTTCGGCGGTCGCTCAGATGACTTTCGCGCTGATACTTGAAATTTGCAACCGCGTAAGTCTCCACAGCGAATCGGTACATAACGGCGAATGGTGCAGTTGCCCCGATTTTTGCTTCACAAAAGCGCCCCTTACGGAGCTTTGCGGCAAGACGATAGGCATAATCGGCTACGGTAAAATCGGAGCCGAAACAGCGAAGATTGCCGACGCATTTAATATGAACATTCTTTGTTTCACTCCTCATACAAAGCCACAGCCGAATTTAAAAAGCTTCAAATTTGTTAGTTTGGGCGAGCTTGCGGCTAATTCCGATATTGTCACTCTGCACTGTCCTCTCACTCCGCAGACCGAAAAAATGATAAACGCCGACTTCATCGCGAAGATGAAAAACGGCGCAATAATTATCAATACTTCAAGAGGTCAGTCGGTTGACGAAGCAGCTCTTGCAGACGCGCTGAACTCAGGTAAGCTTTCGGCGGCAGGACTTGATGTGCTTGCCTGCGAACCGCCGAAATCTGACAATCCTCTACTGAAATGCAAAAACTGTTTTATTACTCCACATATATCCTGGGCAAGCATCGAAACAAGGCGCAGACTTTTAGGTATCGTGCTGGATAATTTAAAAGCTTTCCTTGACGGAAATCCGCAGAACAAAGTAAACTGATTACAAAATTATACAAATCAAACCGCTGCAACCCTCGTTAATGACCTTTTCGAGGGTTTCTTGTATTTTCATTCTTGCGTCTGTCGGCATTCTGTATAATTTATTATGAAGCCCCTCATTTACAAGCTCGTGCAGAGATTTACCGAAAATATTTGATTCCCATATCTTTGTCGGATTTTCTTCAAATTCCTTTAAAAGATACATTACTAAATCCTCCGACTGTGATTCGCTTCCGACAAGAGGCGCAACTTCGGTATTTATTTTAGCTTTCATCATATGAATAGACGGCGCCGAGGCTCTTAATCTTACGCCGTATTTGCCGCCCTGCTTCATAATTTCAGGCTCTTCAAGGCTAAGCTCCTCCATAGTCGGCATAACGATTCCGTAACCGGTAGCTTCAACCTCGTCAAGAGCGTCTTTAATTCTGTCGTATGATTTTTTAATAGAGGTAAGCTCGGTAACGGATTTCATCAAATCCTCCTGAGTGTCAATTTCAAGACCTGTTTTCTCCGCAAGGATTTTATAGAAAATATTGCTTTCGGGAATTGCATTTATTACCGCACAGCCGTTTGACAAATTCATATTGCACATATGAGCGCAGCTTATGTACTGACAATTACCGAGATTTGCCGCAAAGCCCGAAACATCTCTGATTCTCGCAAGATTTTTAGCCGAGTCCCCTATAAAATCAAATATTTCTCTTTTCAGCCAATGGTCGTTTTCAAGCGAAGTTATCCAGCCTGGCAGTTCAACAGACACTTCTTTGAGCGGAAACTCAAAAAGTACCTGTGCAAGTATGCTCTTGATTGTTTCCTCGTCAAGTTCAAGACAGTTTACCGGCATAACCGGAACATTGTATTTTTCAGAAAGCTGAGCGCCCAAATCCCTTGTTTCCTGCTCTTCGGGATGGGTACTGTTGAGAAGAACGACAAAAGGCTTCGACAGTTCTTTGAGTTCACTTATAACCCGCTCCTCTACCTCTGCATACTCCTGTCTCGGTATTTCGCTGATAGAGCCGTCGGTAGTTACAACAAGTCCTATTGTTGAATGTTCGGTAATGACCTTTTGCGTACCGATTTCCGCCGCCATATTAAACGGAATTTCCTTATCAAACCACGGTGTTTTCACCATTCTCGGCTGATCATTCTCTATGTAACCGAGCGAGCTTGGGACTATGTATCCTACGCAGTCGATCATACGGACATTAAAATGCGCGTTTCCCGGCAAATTGATTTCAACAGCATCCTCCGGTATAAACTTAGGTTCTGTCGTCATAATCGTCCTACCCGAAGCCGATTGAGGAAGTTCATCGGTTGCTCTCTCCCTTTTGAAGCTCTCTGCAATATTAGGCAGAACAAGAGTATCCATAAACCTTTTTATAAAGGTTGACTTGCCCGTGCGAACAGGTCCGACAACTCCGATATAAATATCGCCGCCCGTTCTCGATTGAATGTCCTGATAAATGCTGACATTTGTAGCTGACATAAAGCTTTCCTCCTATTACGGTGCGATGCAGGTATCGCACCTTACATCGTTTTGTTCATTTTATGATAACGGGACGAGATTTATGACAGTATAGTGAGCTGTAAATAATCAAAAAACCGCCGTTCGGTAAAATTGACCGTTACGGCAGTTTTCTTTTGTATTTTGTTGATGATTAGAAATTCACATTTATAATATCAATATGTATTACCTACATCCGAACCGAGATCACAGGTATAAAGCCATTGTATTTCATCGCCGTTTTGCACCGTGTATGAGTCGCATCCCTTATTGGGAAAGACTCCGTTTACGCAGTACATCCAGCCTGACTCGGTTCCGCAGTCTTTTTCATAAAGCTGATGAATACCCTCAATATAATAGCTGTTGTAACCCGGAGTAAATTCGTATTCGAGCTGAATTCCGTTTTTGCAGTAGCGGCAATTTGATTTGCAATGATTTTCCTTACACGCTGTCTTTAATGCGTCAAAAACGGTCGAACCTTTTTCCAGCTTAACAGTTGTTTTTTTGAGAATTATTCCGTCAGACGGAACAAAAGCCGTCTTTTCTTTTTTGAGATTTTTCATATTGCCGAGAATTGTTTTGCAGGATATCTCAACGGTGCAGATTACGGTATCTGCCGCAGGCTTAACGGTAGTCGTTTTTTGTTTGACAGTAGTTGTTTTAACCTGAGTCTTTTTCGTGGTTGACGAAGAAGAAGATTCCTCTGCCGTTTTTGCAGTAGATGAAGTCAACTCTGTCGATGATGAAATCTCACTTTTTGCATTTTCTGTTTTTTCGTTGAGCGCCTCACTCGTATTGCTCTGACTGTAAGCGGTGGCAGAATTCTCCGAAACGGTTGTTGTATTCTTCTCCGCCATACATCCTGTTGTCAGGAGAAGCGACATACAGGTTATAAATGCTAATAATCTTCTTTTCATAAATATCTCAACAATCAACTAAATAAATTTTTGAAAAAATTAACTATTGCCTTGAAAATTCTGACAATCCAAAATTCGCTTTTTTCAGCTTTGTTTTCGGTATTTTCAACCGCAAAAATATTGCCGGAGTCATTTCTGTAATACAGAGTTCCGTTACTGTCGGCTGAAATCGTACTTATGCATTGATTACTGCTGTCCGAATCAGGTGTAAAAAGCTCCTCGGTAACAGGAGAAGTCTGACCTGCGCTGTCGGTAAGAACGGTAATTCCGCCGGGTGCGGCATTATAAGTTACATAAACATAAATCTTACCGTTATCGGAATAATATCCGTCGCTGACAAGAGGTGCGTTCTGCGGATAACCTTTTATTTTTGCCGAATAAATCAGTTTAAGCGTTGAAGCGTCTATAACCTTAATGCTGCCGTTGCCGAAACCGCTTCCCTGAACTCCGATATACAATCTGTTATTGTAAATTACGGGAGTGGAGGTTGAAGCACCCGAAAGATTGAGCGTCTTTGCAGAGGAATCATCGAATTTTCCGTCAGAGCCGATTTTAACGCTGTAAAGATAACCGGCCTTTGTAGAAGCATAAATCCTGCCGGAATCATATACAACAGTCGAACGCTGATCGCCTTTAACTGAATAGGTATCAATTTTTTCGCCTGTACTCTTGTTTAAGCAATAGAGGTTCGAAGCTCTGTCGGAATACGCAGTTCCGTCATCCGAACCGAAAACAATATTATTTCCTACTACTGCACAGCCTGCCCAGTAGAAGCCTCCGAGCTTTTTAAAGCTCCATACGGCAGATTTTTCCTCATCTGTCTTTTGCTTATTTTCGTCCTTAACATTTATGCAGACATAGTTTGCGTATTCGTCCTCATCGTTCCAGAATCCGGTATATATGCAACCGTCGCTATATGTAATCGGTGTGAGCGACTGTCCTCCGAGCGAATCTCTGTAAATCCAAAGTGATTTCATAGTCTTATAATTAAAAGCCTGAACCGTTGCATTGTTAAGAGGACAGTAAATAACTCCGTCGGCATAAGTGACCGGTGTGTATCCGTAATTCGGTTTCTCTGCCATTTCGACAGATTTAATTACGCTGCCGTCCTCGCTGTCAAGCTTATATAAAGTTTTACCGCTCATAACTATAACGATATCGTCCACCACGGTAGGAACGCTCGGAGCGCTTACATATGAAGTTCCGAATTTCTTTTGCCATTTAAGCTCGGCGGTCGCTGACGAAACCGGAGTTTTGGACGAGGTATGCATACAGTTTTCGCTGAGAGCCGAAGCATTTATGCCGGAGAAAAGTATGCATACGCACAGTAAAATCACAGCAATATTTTTAATTTTTTTCAAAA
>JAQXHF010000049.1 GCA_029007095.1 Clostridia bacterium
TAAATCCTTATCCATATTTTCGGGAGTGCGATTTTTATATTCAGCCGTCGAGATATGAGGGTAATGCGGTTACCGTAAACGAAGCCCTGATACTCGGCAAAGCGGTCGCGGTTACCGACTATCCAACGGCAAAAAATCAAATTAAAAACGGCTGTGACGGAGTTATCGTTCCTCTTGAAAACGAAGCCTGTGCCGATGGCCTTGTTGATTTTATTTTGGACGCTGAACTTCAAAACCGAATAAAAAAGAATGTTGCCGAAAGCGATTATTCAAAATCCGAAGAAATCAACAAGCTTTACGGTATAGTGGAGGAAAATTATGGCATCAAGAGACACAGTAGGTAAAGGCGCAAACACAATTCGCTGTTTGCTTGACAAACGAATCGGAGAAATGCTCCGCCAGCTTAATCATTATATCACTCCTGTGAGGATTGATCTTGACGGTTGGAAAACCTTACCCTGCGGATACAAAACGAACAATACAGTCCCCGATCCCGACAGCGGAGCGTGGACAGATTTCCCTTTTGGCGGCAGATGGGGTTCTGAGCCGGAGGAGCACAGATGGTTTTATAAAAAAGTTGTGATTCCCGATGAACTTATCGGTGCGGATATAGAGCTTTATCTGAGTCCGCTGAAGCTGGATGAGAGCACTTGGCATCCGCAGTTGTTGGTTTATATTGACGGCAAGCAGATCCAGGGACACGACAGCAATCACCGATACATAAAAATAGATTCTTCCAAAAAAGAAACGGATGTTCATGCGTATGCCTATTCCAGTCCCGACGGTATTCAAACAGGCTGGTATCCGCAGCTTTGCGTTTTTAACCGCGATGTTGAGAGACTTTATTACAATATTCTCACCCCGTACGAGGTTATGGGCTATCTCACGGAGGACGATAAGGAGTTCGTTGACATAAGAACTTATCTCAACAACGCGCTGAATCTTGTTAACTGGTGCGAACCTATGTCCGAGGAGTTTTTGGCTTCGGTCAAAGCGGCAAACGCCTATATGGAAAGCGAATTTTACGGCAAATACTGCGGCGAGCAGGATATCAAAGTCAATTGTATCGGACACTCCCATATTGATGTTGCTTGGCAATGGACGCTGGAGCAGACAAAGGAGAAAGTACAGCGTACTTTCGGTACCGTTGTCGAGTTGATGAAAAAATATCCCGATTATAAATTTATATCGAGCCAGCCGCAGTTGTATAAGTACCTGAAAGAGGAAGCTCCGGAAATTTATGCCGAGGTTAAACAGCTCGTCAAAGAGGGACGAATAGAGCCGGAAGGATCAATGTGGTTGGAAGCAGACTGCAATTTGACAAGCGGCGAGAGCTTAGTTCGACAGATTCTTTTCGGCAAGAGATTTTTCCGTGATGAATTCGGTGTGGATAATAAAGTCGTATGGCTTCCCGATGTTTTCGGTTACAGCGCGGCTATGCCTCAGATAATGAAAAAGAGCGGCGTTGACAAGTTCGTTACTTCAAAAATATCATGGAATGAATCGAACCGTATGCCTTATGATAACTTTATGTGGAAAGGCATTGACGGAACGAAAGTTTTTGCGACATTTTTGACTTCTTTTTACAGAAACAGAGAGCTTGATTTTAACCGTAGCTTTATTTCGGATTATAATTCCATTATGATACCTCAATGCGTAAGAGGCGCATGGGACAGATATGAGCCGAAGTGCATAAATAATGAAGTTATGATGACGTTTGGCTACGGTGACGGCGGCGGCGGACCGACAACTGATATGCTTGAGAGATATGACCGCTTGAAGCGTGGTATCCCCGGCTGTCCGCAGGTAAATATGGAATTTGCCGGCAGCTTCCTTGAGCGTAATCAGCAAAAGCTTGAAAAAGATAAAAGACTTCCCGAATGGTCGGGCGAGCTTTATCTTGAATTTCACAGAGGAACCTATACCTCGCAGGCAAAGACTAAGAAGAATAACAGAAAGAGCGAGTTCCTCTATCAGAACGCGGAAACGGCTGCTGCTATGGCAGCAAAGCTTACCGGAGCGGAGTATCCGCAGGAGAAGCTTAACGAAGGTTGGGAATCTATACTTTTGCATCAGTTCCACGACATTC
>JAQXHF010000050.1 GCA_029007095.1 Clostridia bacterium
CAATGTTTCTGACCGTTGGTGTCACAGTCTGTGACACTTCCACCCATAGCTTAAACTTAATATTTGCCTCAATAGCTCAGTTGGCAGAGCACGCGGCTGTTAACCGCGGTGTCACAGGTTCGAGCCCTGTTTGAGGCGCCATATAAGGAGCTGTAAAAAACTTTCGTTTTTTTACAGCTCTATTTTTAGGGGATAGGAAAAAAAGATGAAGAACGGACAAACTGAGCAAAATTAAGGCTTTTGCCTTGATTTTGTCTGCCCGACGGCGTACAAAGGTACGCCGAGTGGCGAAGTTTGTTCGTAGTATAAAACATAAAACATTTACATTTTACACTTTAAAGTAATTTTATGGGGTTCTTACGGTTTTCAATACCGAAGAATCCCATTGTATTATACGGTTTTATACGGTCTTCGCTTTTTTTACATCCCCTTTTTTAAGCTATGGCATATCATCGCCGCAGGCGTATATCATCAGCCGTAAGGCTGTATCTCATCACGCTTTAGCGTGTATTCTTTCGCAATGATGATATATAAGACTTTGTCTTTATGATATGCAATTTCTTTGAATTTGATGATATAAAATGTTCCGCATTGATTTATTGCCGCTTTTATGCTATCATACATAAAAGGCGGTGATACTATGAGGGCTATTGATAATTTGCCTGAGGGTTACAACGAAATTTATACTATTGATCTTCAAAAAGACAAAAAGGTAGCAATGTTCGTCAATGTATTTGCTATTCTTATTGCGGTTTTGTTGGCGATTCCTATGTGTTTTGTTGTGCCGATTTCTTCTCTGTTCAGCATGGAAAGTGGTATGCAGAATTATGTGATTCGTTTTGTAGTGTTACTTGTTTCAATGATTTTGTATATGATTCTTCATGAACTTGTACACGGAATTGCAATGAGAATTTGTGGAACCCAAAAAGTGAAGTATGGCTTTAACGGAATGTATGCTTTTGCAGGAAGTAAAGATTTTTATGACAAAAGATCGTATATATTCATTGCATTGGCACCGGTTGGTCTTTGGGGAATTATCCTTGGCGTCGTAAATTTGTTTGTACCTGTCGAATGGTTTTGGGTTGTTTATCTAATTCAAATCGTTAACTTATCCGGCGCAGCAGGAGATTTGTTCGTAACTGTTAAATTTTCACGCTTGCCAAAAGATATTTTAATACAGGATTATGGTGTTGGAATGAAGGTTTTTTCTAAATAATAAGAAAATTGTTTTTTAGACTGATTCCATTTTGAGCGTCTGTATCATCTTGGGTAATGAAAATTAAACCCGGCTGAAAACTTTTTATCAAGAATTTTCGTGCTTTTTATGAGATTATATAGGTGACTGTTATGGAAGAAAAGAAAGTAATAACATTAGATTTAACCGATTGTAAATCTTTGGGTGAATAGCACGAGCGAATAAGAGTAGCGTTTGATTTTCCTGAATGGTATGGGGCTAATTTGGATGCATTTTGGGACTTGCTGTGGAGTGAATGTTACGCAGACGAGGTTGTGATTACAGGCGTGAATACAATGCCGAATGACCTTGTTGAATATATGTTTGAAATTTATTTGATTTTAGACAGAAAGGCCGAGGAAAGAAATAAGTATGGAAAGCTTTATGATGATATAAAACCATTATATTACCGAATCGAGAGTTAAAAGGTGAAAAATATTCACGAAAAGTCAAGCAAAATTATGCGTTTTTGTGAAATCGAAAAATATATTATCTGATTTAGAACTATTATTTGCAAAAAATTGAAATTTAAATAACTTTCGATATTTTTATTTCTATCTTGCAATAAGAGCAACTTTTCGCTAAAATAATCACAGAACATATTTGTCAAATCCTTTTAACAACATTCTTCTTTTTCATTTGGCGGATTTTTCAAATATGCTCTACTGCTTTTTATCTATTATTATTTATTATAAAGTTTTAAAAAAATAGGCGAGCCTTAGTCGGCTTGCCTATTTTCATTTTGCTTTGTATGATTTAATCAATTTTTCAACCACTTCTTTCTGCTCGACGGAAAGCGATAGCCAGTCGTCAAAGAGTTCCTTTTGCCTTTTTGTCAGATAGACGGCTTCCTCACAATCGTCCTCCGAAAAAAACTGCGACATAGTAATTCCCAGTCCGTTGCAGATAGCTTCAATAGTTGGCAGTGTTGGAGAAGTGTTTCGTATAAATATGTTGGAAATAGTGCTTTGTGACAGCCCGCTCTGCTTTGCCAGACGGTATTCGGTCATATTTTTTTCCTGCATCAGTTGTTTTATTCTCACTTTTGCGTCCATATTATACACCTCTTTTGAGTATATTGTACTATTATGTTGAGTTAAAAAGTAGTAAATATTAGTATTGACAATACTACTCAACTGAGTTATAATGTTGACACCAACCGAAAATTAGAAAGTGAGGAACAGTAAATGAAAATGGTAAAAAGAATTTTGGGAATGTTTTTAATTCTTTCCCTGATTACGGTCAGTCTTTCGTCATGCGGCAAGAGCAACTCAATCACGGGTATGTGGTACAACGAAGACGGAGAAGTCCTGAATGTTCAGGAGGACGGTACTTATAACTATGAGCGCGAGTACGGTACCGGAACATGGAAGATTCTTGACGACAAAACGACAATTGAATTCAAGGATTTCTACGGAGAAACAACGAACATCGAAATCATGGAGGAAGATATAGGCGTTAAAATCAAATATCATGGAGAATATTTTTACAAAGACGCTTATCCGAGTGACGAAGAAATATCTGAGAATAAAGAAAAGAACGCTCAGACGATTGACGCTTTTGCAGGTTTGAGCTATGAAGTAACCGGAATATCTCCTTATTGTCAGTTAACAATCAACAATCAAGGTTGCAGCGAAGAAGTGCGGCAATATGTCAGTTATCAGCTTGACAAGGAGCGGTATGCAAACGGAGATACAGCCGTTATAACTGCAACTCTAAATGCTAACACAGGCGACTCGGCTTATAAGCTTGAATCAACAACATCTAATTATAAAATTACAGGACAGTCCGAGTACTTAACCTCGGTTGATGGATATGATTTAACTAAGCTTAAAGCAGAGCTTTCGGACTATATCACCGCATGCTTTGCAAAAGCTCAGACACCATATTGGTCAGAGCTTTTCGGAAAAAGTGTTTATGATGTTCATTCCGTAAGCAAAACAGACGGAGATGTTTATTTTTCATCATTAAAGCTTGATAAGAACGCCGAGAATATTGAATTTGTAAACAGACTTTCTTTCACTTATAAGATTACCTATAAAACAACAGACGGAACAGAAGTTTTCTATGCCTGTATAAGTGCGGTTAATATTATGAAAACTGCTGACGGTTCAATAAAATGGGGCTCAGAAAACGCAGACGATTTCGATTTCATAGCGCAAAATGCAGAAGGAAGTATAGAAAACTGCGTTACAACCTTGATAATGTGTAACAAGGATAACTTTAATATATCGAAAGTTGCGGTGTAAAAAGATGAAAATGAAAAATATAAAGAATTTGTATATCATCGCAGCAATACTACAAATAATATCAGCCGTGCTTTGGTTTGTTCCGTCATTTGACGGAGTGAAATATATTATGTCTAATTCGCTGGGTGAGGTTACAGGCGTATCTATCCGTGATTACACATTGTTTGAATATTTCGATGATATGCGTTTCATAAGTGTGGCAAGCATAATCGGTATGGCACTTTCGTGCATATTATTACTCATTCCGATTTTTAAAAAAACATGTGAAAAACGGCATAGATTGATCTACTCGAAAATCACCGCAATTTATAGCCTTGTTATTTTTTGCGCCGCATTTTATTCAATTTACGATGGTTCAATGGAATATTCTTATATCGGCGGAAAGTCGGATATATTTTTCGGAGGAATAGCGCTTATTGCCGTGAGTGTTGCTTTTCTTGCTTTGCTGTTTGTTATATCAATTCAAACAAATAAGTTATCTAAGCAAGCAAAACTTCAAAATATTGAAGATACTGTAATAGCGAATAAATAAAAAAAGGTTTATCAAGTCGTAATGACTAAAATAAAGAAAAGGGGTAAAAAACTATGTATTGTAAAAACTGTGGAAAATAAATAGCTGATAATGCTGCCGTATGTATTCATTGCGGTGTTGCTGTTCAGCAGGTAACCGATGTAAACGGCGGACATTAATACCACGATGTGCCGAAATGCCGTAAATGCGGATATGTCGGTGAATTCAAAAGAGGAAAAATGTTCAGGCCTATTGACTGGGTTATCGGTCTGGCTACTGTCTGGTTTGGTTTTGGAATTATTTACTTTATTATAATTGCAGTCCTGCGCCATGACGAAAAAAACAGAGAAACAATTTGTCCCCATTGCGGCGAAAAGAACAGCGCAATGGATGTATATTGATTTGATGTGATAAAAAGTTTGTATCGGATTTTTTCCGTTACAAACTTTTTTGCTAATATGAGGGGAGTTGAACGCGATATACCGAAAACTTGTTTTTGCGGCGACTTTTCACTTTTTGAAAAGAAATTAAAAAACTTTCGATATTTTTTGCTTTCAATCTTGCAATAAGAGAAACTTTTCGATAAAATAATCACAGAGCATATTTTTCAAATTCTTTTAACAACATTCTTCTTTTTCATTTGGCGGATTTTTCAAATATGCTCTACTGCTTTAATTTTTTCTGAACTTTATTTATTGTTTACACTATCGTTTATAAGGGAGTATTTATTTATGCAAAATATCGGATTTTCGGACATAAAAATAACGGGCGGTTACTGGAAAACAAGACAGGAGATTAACAGCTCTGTTACGATTAAATCCGTTTATGAGCGCTTTCGGGAAACTCATAGGTTTGACGCGCTTAGATGTGAATGGAAAGACGGCGAACCCGATATGCCGCATATTTTCTGGGATTCTGATGTTGCGAAGTGGATGGAAGGCGCGGCTTATATTCTTAATTCAAAGAACGATGAAACGATTGCGGAAATAATTGAAGACGCCATAGACTGCATTATTGAAAACAGCGATGAAAACGGATATTTTAACAGTCATTATCTTGTGACGGAGCAGGAAAATAGGTTCCGCAACAGAGATTGTCACGAGCTTTACTGTGCCGGACATCTTTTTGAAGCTGCCGTCGCTTATTATGAAATTACGGGGAAAGACCGCTTCTTAAAGGCAATGTGCAAATATGCCGACTATATAGAAAAGGTATTTAAAACCGATAAAAATGCCGCCTTTACTACACCCGGACACCCGGAAATAGAACTTGCGTTAATGAAACTTTATAAGGCTACGGGTGAGAAGCACTATGCCGACCTTGCAAAATATTTCATTGACGAGCACGGAAAGCATACCGAAGAGCAAAATTATATTGAATCTTTTAACGAATATTATAACCAGGACGAAATGCCGATTAAAGACCGCGAAACTGCCGAGGGACATTGCGTGCGCGCACTATATCTTATGTGTGGTGCGGCGGATGTTGCATATGAGTATAGTGACGACGAGCTGAAAAAAGCCTGCGAGCGTTTTTTTGACAATATCGTTAATAAGCGTATGTATATCACAGGTGGCGTAGGCTCTACATATATCGGTGAATCATTTACGATTGATTATGATTTGCCTAACAGAACTGCATATACCGAAACCTGCGCGGCAATATCCCTTGCAATGTTTGCGAACCGTATGCTTAAATTCGGCGCCGATTCAAAATATGCGGACATTGTCGAAAAAGCAATCTATAACGGTGTAATGTCGGGCGTTTCGTTAGACGGAAAATCGTTTTTCTATGAAAATCCGCTTGAAATAGATCCCGAATTTAATAATGTAAATACTTCAACAAAGCAAAAGGAGCGTTTTCCTATAACACAAAGGCTTGAAGTTTTCGAGTGCTCCTGTTGTCCGCCGAATATATTGCGCTTTGTCGCGTCAATAGCAGGATTTTTATACAGCTTTGACGATGAAACCGTTTATGTTCATCAGTATATGGATTCGGAAACAAATGCTAATGGAATTAAAATCACACAAAAAACGGAATATCCCGCAAACGGAAAAATAATTGTCAGATGTGAGTCGGACAAAAAGAAGATTGCTTTCCGCATACCGGGTTGGTGCAAAGCTTTCACCGTTAACCGCAATTATGTTATTAAAAACGGATATGCTTATGTTGTGCTTAACGGAGAAGATAAAATAGAACTTGAATTTGATATGCCTGTAAGAATTATCGCCGCAAACCGCCGCGTCCATGAGAACGCAGGCAGAGTTGCAATTATGCGCGGCCCTGTTGTGTATTGTGCCGAGAGCGTTGATAACGGCGCGGATTTGAAGAGCGTTTCGATTGATATAAACGCTGAGTTTGAAGTAAATGACAGCGAGTTATTACTGCCCGTACTTAAAACAAAGGCATATCGTCCTAAGGAAAACGAAAATCTTTATTATGAGGCGGGCTATGATTACGAAGAAATACCGCTCACACTTATCCCGTACTACGCTTTTGCCAATCGCGGCGAGAGCGAAATGCAGGTATGGCTTTTAAGGAAGCAGCAAATAAGGGGGTTGTGTAATAAGACCTAAATTATATATTAAAATTTTGTGAGTATCCGATATTATTTCACTGAACCGTAACCGATATTATGGAGGATTACGGAGAGCAAAGAGATGAGTGGCAGACATTATTGACAATGGAAAATGGAAAAGTAAAAAGTTTTCGTCATAGTAATGGTAAAACTTTTTATTGTGAGCAAATAGATGATTATAAAGTTGATCCCACAATCGAAGAAACCCTAAAAGGGAAAACGATTGAAAAGAAAATGGATTACTATTATGTGACCGAATCTGTAAGACTGTATGAAACTGCATATGGAGAAATAACAAAAGAAAGACTTAATGAAAAGGCAGTACACCTTTCTGAATATGATGGGATAATTAAATTGTTACTTAAAGATGATATATTAGTTGGAGCCACAGTAAAAGGATATTTTAAAGATGGAAATCTTTTGTTAGATAGATGTGTTTGTACATATTATGCATATGATAATGAGGGCAGCGGAACAAAAGACCGTGAAGATTATGTATACTTGATTTTTTATAAGGATTAAAAATTAGAAGAATAAATTGAAATGAAAAACCTTATGTTAGACGGAATGACGAATTGCACGAACATTATCGATATACGTAGCAAAGGCGAATACCCCTCTTGTGCATTGTCAAATTTTGCCGAACAGTTATTCATTGACAATGTAAAGTGTTTGATTATGGAATACGTATTGAAACACATGAAATACATATTGCCAAACTTCGTGGTGATACATTAATACAAAAATCAGGGCTAATATCGGAAACTGATTGCTTTTAAGCTAATAACAATTACTCTCGGCGCGAGTGAATATAATTCACTATTGCCGCTTGTAACATTTAATTTAATTCCAAGATAAACTTTTGCAAATATTGTCAAGAAATTATTGTTTGATATTGGAACTTATAAAACTCTTTATGCAACAATATTTATGGGCGTGTTTATAAAATTTTAACAAATATTTATTAAAATATTGACAGTTTTTGGCTTCTGTGATAGAATTTCTAATATAACAAATATTTTGAGAATGGAGTGTTTTTATGTTTAAGAAGATGCTCGCCGTCATACTTGCCGGTATAATGGCAATTCCTTTTATCGGCGTATCGGTTTCGGCGTCCGATGAAAAGACTGCAAGAAATGCCGACAAAAACTACATAATTACAAATCCGTATGAAGATGTTGACTGGGACACATGGGGCGCATACAAGGCGCAGCTTCATTGCCACACCAATGCAAGCGACGGATATCTCCCTATTCACGAATTCGTGCAGATGCATTATGACCTTAATTATGATATTGTTGCTCTGACGGATCACGGAACAATCAACAAGGGTTGGAATGTCGAGCCGGATACCGTTCCCTTACTCCGTCTTATTAAAAAGGAAAGAACGCATATGGCGGAGATCATTCCGCTTTCCGAGGAGGAGTATGCATCCTATCTTAACGGTACTGCTCCGTCTGAAACCCGTACTCACGAGAACGGTATGCTTGATGTTCCCAAGGGAATCGAGCTTAATATGGCTACGCCTATTGCAGATTGTCATTTGACAGGTTATTTTTCCGACTATGGTCAGGGGCTTGCCGGTGTTTTCGGCGATTATGAAACTCCAACGGAAGGCGTTAAGAAAAACGGCGGTATTTCCATGCTTTCCCATGTCGGTGAATATGTTTACACAGACAAGGACAGTGCTGATCATGTCGGTCAGCTTGTTGACGATTACTATGCCGAGAAATTTGCAAAGTTGTTCATTGACAATCAAGGTTCAAGCGTAGGTATGGGCATAAACAGTGCAACCGACGCCCATACGCGATGCGACAGAATTCTTTACGATCAAATTTTACAGAAGACAATTCCCAACGGTGTAGTTCCCTGGTCATTCACTTTCTCGGATTCGCACAATGTCAGATCCCTGAATGACGCATACACAATGCACCTTATGCCGGAGCTTACGATGGATAATTTCCGAACAAGTATGGAAAAAGGTCAGTTTTTTTCGATTTCTCACTATTCAAACGGAGTTGAGCTTAACGGAATGGCAGAAATGCCCGGTTATAACGACGACTGCGATTCGGTGGATTATAACAGCGATACAACGCCTATGGTTACCCGCCTTACCGTTAATCAGGATAATGATACCATTTCTGTCGAGGGTACAAACTTCAATATGATAACATGGGTTTCCAACGGCAATGTAATTCTCCGCGAGACTGATATTACCGACGGTAAAGCAACTCTCGACCTACATTCCGAACTGCTTGACGAGCCGTATCTCTATGTAAGATTTTACCTGACCGGTGACAACGGAATCTGCTATTCACAGCCTTTCGTACTTAATATTGAGGGCGAGGAATTTGCTCCCGTCAAGGTTAACAAGGTTTACGATGTGCCCTGGTTCCTGAGAAAGCTTGTTACCGTGCTTGATGTAGTATTTTTCAGATACAATCCGATTGTGTGGGTATTCAAGTATTTTGCGTTGGGTTACGACGCGTTGGAAAGAATTTCCGATCCGTTTTAATAAGGACTTCTTTGAATTAGCTAAAACAGAATAAGCAAAATCGAGTTCGTGCGAGTAAAATCGTGCGAACTTTTTGCGTAATTGTTATTATAAAATTGTATATAAAACACATAACATTGATAGGATTTGAGTCTAAATAACTAATAAAAAAGAATATAAACGACGATTTTCTATAAATCCCACAATAATTACTTGTTGACATTCCGCGAAATTTGTCGTATTATTATGATATTAAGTATAATGGGATAGTGAAAAAATAAATACCGATTGCGATTAAACTTATGTTAATGCAGATAATGAAAAAACAGAAAGGAATGATAAAATTGATGGCAAAAAACAAGGGATTTAAAAGATTGTTTAGCCTTATACTGTGCTGCATTATGATACTCGGCATAGTACCTGCGACTGCTTTTGCGGTTGAAAGCGACAGGACATTTACTGCCGACGAGCAGGAGCAATACGATAAGCAGATCGTTAAAAGCAGTAAGGACAAGCTTTCCAATGAGATAAAAGAAGACGGAAAGGTCGAGATAAACGAGCAAGTCTTCCCGACCGGTAAAGAGAATGAATTTGAAATTCAGCTTGATGTTACTACCGACCAGACCGAGCTTCCCGGTGAAGCGTCAGCAGACGCGGCTGTTTACATCATGGTTGACAAGTCGAGCAGTATGAACGGTTACAGCCCGGCAGTTCTTGATTCGGAGGAATATAACGCCATACTGGAAAAAGAGAGCATACTCAAAGGCGTCGAATTGCCGATCGGTACTTATCCTTCAAACGGAGTTTTAACGGCGGTCAAAGAGATATTGGATTCGGTAGACGGTATGACTGATGAAATTCGTCAGGAGGTTTACAACTGCTATCACAGACGAGCATGGTTTGAGAGAAAGGCTGTTATAAACTTCCTTGATGCTTACACTATGGATATACCGGAGGGTACTCACAGATATTTTGCTCTCGGTTCTTTCCATAAAGATGCAAAAACCTCTGTTGCATGGGCAGAAGTCGACTCCGATTGGCGTAACAGCTCGATAGCCAATACTGTTTTGGATTATACAAAAGGAACGACTTTTGAACCGTGGAATTCCTATTTTGCAAATTGGGCATACAATGCCGGATCTTCCGTATATACTAACGGAAGCGGTACAAATATCGAGGGCGCATATATCCTTATGGATAATATGATTGCCTCAATTCAAAAAGAACAAAATATACCGGAGGAGAATTTATATTGTTTCTTCATTTCCGACGGTGAGCCTACGGCTTATGCTACCGATCCCTCATCAACGGCAATAGATAGAGTTAAAGGTACTTCTATGCCGAGCAACAATCATTTGTATGATGAGACAAGGCTTAATAATATAGCAAGCCGCGTTAGTGACGAAAGCTATCAGGTTAGCGTTATTTGGTACGGTAACGCCACTCTTGATAACTCAATATATAACCTTGAAAACGGACACACGCTTTACGCCGATAATTTCTCCGATGTAGGTACAGAGGAAAAAATTTCAAACTTGGACATCAGTACCGAGTTCATAAGTAAGGCTAAAAAAATAACAAGGATTAACCCTTGGACGGTTGATTTGTCGCTTGATTCCGCCAGATTTAGTTATGACGGAGTATGCTCTGACAGCCCTTCGCCGGCAAGCACCGTAACTTTAAGCGACGATAAAACCGAGCTTGAATGGAATTTGAAACAATGTACTCCGACAACGCTTGAAGACGGACGGAATTATTATCAGATCAATTATCTTGCAACGCTCGATAATACGACCGAGGACTTTGTTGAGGAACAGGCGTATCGGACTAACAGCCGCGCGGTTCTGCATTATGCTGTAACCGAAAATGATATTGTAACAAATTTGCGAAATGCAGAGTTTGATTTGCCTGAGGTCAAAGGCTATCTCGGTGATGTTATTATTAACAAGACCGATGATTCCGGCGCGCCGCTTGAGGGTGCTGTATTCAAACTGAAAAATGATGAAATCGGCGCAAAAACCGCTGTTTCCGCTGCTGACGGAACGGTAAGCTTTACTTCAATACCGTCTGCGAGAACATATACTCTCAGCGAGGTATCCGCACCGTTTGGATTCCTTCCCGACACTACCGACCATTCGGTTGAGATAAGATACGGCGTTGTAACATTTGACGGAGTCGATGACTCCCTTACCGTTGTTAACAAGAGCAACGGAGATATTCAGAAGCTTTCACCGGATTCGGTTGTTATTGATTACGGTATACCCGTCAAAATCAGCGTAGTTGCAAACGACTATGTAAAGGATACCGGCAATCTTAATGCGATTTCGGCTTCGGTTACTGACGGAACAGAGCTTAACAATACCGCATACAGCGAGAGCAGACTTGTTAATCCGTCCCAGACGGTTCAGCTTGTTCACGGTACGGCTCAGATTTCGGGAAATCAGATTATCTATCAGCTAAACGATATGACGATTAACAAGGAAGAAGTCCTTTACTACGAATTCCTTGATTCCGACGGAAATTACTATTATACTACCGTTACCGTAATTCCTGCGACGAATATTTATTATGAAGATTCGTTCATAACTTTTAAAGATAACGGTGATTACAAGTGGGTTACCGAGGGTGAGCCGTACACCGGCAAATTCCAGGCGGAGGACAGACCAGGCACATTTAGCTTGTCCGAGTATGACGCTAACAATCCTTACGGAAGCGACAGCGCATACAATGACAGCTCCGTAACTTACAGTATGGGCAGCGTTAAGAGCGCGACGGTTGACGCCGGCTCGCTCGGTAAAGAGCCGACCGCAGAGTTCACTTTCTGCGGAACCGGATTCGATCTGTTCAGCGTGACGAATGCCGAATCGGGCGCAATGCTCGTCGCTGTCTATAACGAGAGCGGAACTCGCGTTAAGAATTATGTCGTTCATACATATTACGGATACAGCTACGATGAGGAAGAGGGCAAATTCCTGCCCAATCTTGAATCAACAGACGGTCTTTATCAGGTTCCCGTTATCCGTGCAAGAGATTTTGATTACGGAACCTACAAGGTTGTTATCACTCCGAAATACGGCAAGACTTTCGATATGAATTACGACGAGAATGCGACCGATAATTCATACAAGCTTTATGTCGATTCGGTAAGAATATATGATCCCGCAGGAAAACAGCCTGATCCTAATTCGGTTGTAGGCGAAGCGTATATTCAGGATCACGAGTATTTCCCGCAGTATATGGAAATAAGAGATAATATTATTTCTGCTGAGACTTTTTATGATTCTACTGCGGAGCTTGACGAAACTCAGTACACAACCGGAGCTGTATTTATAGACGGTATTTCTTCGGTTGACGGTAACGGAATCAGCGACAAGTTCCTTGAAAGCGGACCTAACAACGAGGTTTATCTTGCCAAAGGGCAGGCTATCGCGTTCCACCTTACTTCAAACCGTGCGATTGAGCCGGGCGGCAGTCTGGCTCTCGGAATGAAAGTCGTCGGCGGTGCTACGGACGGTAAGCTTATATGTATGAATTCTAATGAGCTTAGTCCGAACACAATTACTATATGCGGCGGCCACGAGATGTTCAGAAGTCTTGATTCCTGCGTTGAATGGGAACTTACAGACGGAACATATAAGACTAAGTATCCGATAATTCTTATTAACAGTTCCGACTGCATTATTTCTCTTACTAACCTCAAATGGGCATATGCTACAACGGAAGATGAGGCTAATAACGGACTCACCCTTTCTGTAACAAGCTCAACTCCGAAATCGGCTCTGATGGCTGTTCGCAACTTCGCTCTTAGCGTGAATGAATTTACCCCCGAAAATGTTTCGGCAGAATGGGTAAGTGACAGCGTTTACAGATACGATTCCGCTACACTTAAAATTACAACAGACAGCGATGTTGATAAAGTTATAGCGGACGGTAAGGAAATCACTAAGTTCACGACCGATGAAAACGGCTGTCGCGTATGGATATATAAAATTACTGCATACAACTGCGGTGAGAAAAAGGTTTCACTTGTCTTTGAAAACAGTAACGGCGTTCAGTCCGCGGCGATTGAAAGTCCGGTGCTTACCGTAACCAAGATTCCGATGTCCGAGAGTATCAAGAGCGTCGAGTGGGTTAAATCAAGCGTAAGCCTTAACAGTACTGCTGTGCTTAAAATAACAACAGGATTGAATGTTACTTCGGTTAAAATTAACGGTGTTGATACTGCCGAATATGTTTGTATGTATCAGGACGGCACGGAGTACAGCTCGGGAACTAAGGTTTGGACTTACAGATTCACAGCGTCTGTAAGCGGAAGACAGGCGGTTACCGTTACCGCATATGACAGTGATAATGAATCAAGCGGCAATATCACATCTCCGGTTCTCACGGTTAACAGTCGAAGCTCAAATAATTGGCTGACTGCAATATTTATGAAGATAGTCGCGTTTTTCGGAGGTCTGATGAAATGAAAAAGAAATATATAAAACCTGAAATAGGCTTTGAGAGTTTCAGACTTTCAACAGACATTGCCGCCGGCTGCGCTATGCTTGGTCAGCAGGCTCCGAATGCTTGCAAAATATACTATCCCGAATGGGGTATGACTTTGCTGACGGAGGAATTGTTATGCGACGCGACTCCGCCGAGCGGAACCGATTATGTTTGCTATCATGTTCCTGTTGCTGATACTAATGTTTTTGAATCATAATTTAATTTGACGGAAGACAGGGAACTCTTTTCTTGCGTCAGAATAGGTCTGTCGCTTACTGCGGCAGACCTTGAGTTTTTTCAGGAGTTTACGATGAAGAAAAAGGTTATAATTATAATAATTGCAGTTGCTGTTTTGTGTGCGGCGGCTCTCGCTGTTGCCGTTTTTTTAAATGACGGCGAAAATGAAAACAATACCGATAGCGGCGTTGCGGCAAGTCAGCAGGATTTCGATTTGCCTTATGCACTTCCGAACGGCTGCGTGATTACCGAAATCAAATCATACAACGGACCTTTTGTAGAGGACGGAAGCGGCGAAGAGAAAACAAATGTGACGGCAATCGTTATAAAAAATGATACAGGCAAAAATTTTCAGTATATAGATTTTAATTTAAAATTCGAGGGTGCGGATAAAGATTATAATTTCAAAATTACAACTCTTTTTGACAACAGTTCTATGACGGTACTTGAAAGCAATGCGGCTGATTTTATATCGGATAAAATAACTCACGCCGATATTTCACAGAGCATTGAATTTGCTTCTCAGCCTACCGTTCATCCGCAGGAGCTTGAAATATCGGTTGGCGACGGAATGATGAATGTTAAAAATATTTCCGGTGAGGATATAAACGGAAATATTTATGTGTATTATAAGATTGCAGACGGTGACGATTGGTTCGGCGGAATCACCTATCGCTCTGCGGTGAGCGGATTAAAGAACGGCGAGCTTAAACAAATTTCAACAAGTCACTTCAAAAGTGAAACCTGTAAGGTTGTGTTTACCGAATATGATAAGTAGCTTTTACTCAATAGCAGATGTGATTTTAAGGCTCGACAGCGACGGATTGATTAAAGCAAACGGAATGCTCAGAAAGTTTGCGGTAAGTCGGACGAGCGCAGATGTAACCGTGCGAGTCTTTAATACAGGCAGTCTCCCCGAAAAAGGCGAAAAGCTTGTTTACGGTGACGGCAGACGCTCGTTTTATGACAACAACGGAACTTATCAGATGTTTTGCTCGTATTTTGATTCTGCTTTGAATGATTATGTTCCGTATTCCTGCCTGATTGGTTCCGGCGCGGAATATGAGCTGTATATAAAATATAAAAACGGCGAAATTTGGGATACAATGCTTTTGGACGCACTCGATTTTCCGAATATACTGCTCGATTTCGGAGCTGTTATTATGCATTGCTCGTTTATAATCAAGGACGGTAAAGCCATACTTTTTACCGCAGATAAGCAGGTCGGCAAATCTACGCAGGCGGCTCTTTGGGAAAAATATTCGGGCGCTGAGATAATCAACGGCGACCGTGCGGCCGTTAAGCTTAAAGGCGGCGAGCTTTATGCTTACGGAGTTCCTTACTGCGGTTCGTCGGATATAAGCGAAAACAAATCTGCACGGATAGCGGCTGTTGTCGAACTGTCGCAGAGTAAAAATAATGCGATTTACAAGCTTGACGAGGCGGCCGCATTCCGCTGCGTCCTTGGTAAATTCAGTTATAACCTGAACGATATGGATAAAGCTGTTAAGGCGGCCGATATGGCGGCTTTGATTTCAAGAAGTAAAGTCTATCATTTATCTTGTCTGCCCGACGAGAGCGCAGTAAGATTATTGGAGGAAGAGCTTTGAAAATGCTGAATGAACAGAAAAATAATTTTCGTTATGCTTCGTCAGAACCGGAAATTTCATTTTTGCTCCATGAAAAAGGGCGAAGACTCGGCATACCGGTTTCTGGTACTTTTGAGCTTTGTTCACGATGCAATTTTAATTGCAAAATGTGCTATATTCACAGAATGGGCGATACTGCGGAAAACGAGCTGACGGCTGAACAATGGCTCAAACTCGGAGAGAAGGCACGAGATGCCGGAACGGTTTTTCTGCTTCTTACGGGAGGCGAACCGCTTATCAGATCCGATTTTAAGCAAATATATTCCGGACTTAAAAGTTTTGGCTTGGTTGTTTCGATAAATACAAACGGATTTCTTCTTTCCGGCGAGATGACGGAATTTTTTATAAAAAATCCTCCTTACAAACTGAATATAAGCCTTTACGGTTCAAACGACGATATCTACCAAAAGCTGTGCGGCGTTCCGGCGTATTCGGTTGTTATAGATAACATAAAGAAGCTGAAAGCTCACGGAATTCAGGTGAAGCTCAACATAAGTATTACTCCCGAAAACTGCGGTCAGATAAAGGAGATATATTCAATAGTAAAAGAATTAGGCATTAACGCTAAGGCTACAACCTATATGTATCCGCCGATTCGTACCGCCGGCGGCAAAACCGGCGAAAATTCCGGAAGATTATCTGCCGCCGAAGCTGCACAATACCGTGTTGAATGGGACGAATTGAGATATGGGAAGAAGCAGTTTATAAGCCGAATCGACGCTATGGAAAAAGGCTTGGCGGTTTATGAAAACGAATGTATAGAACCGAGCGAAGACGCAGACAGGATGCGTTGTCGGGCAGGAAGCAGTAGCTTCTGGATAAATTACAGAGGTGAAATGAGCGCCTGCGGAGTAATGACCAACCAGGTCTTTAACACTATGGAGCTTGGCTTTGACGAAGCTTGGAAAAAAGTTCGCGAAAGTACCGCGTGCATACGACTTCCTAAGGAATGTACCGTATGTAAATATCGAAATTTTTGCAATGTTTGCGCTGCGGTTTGTTACAGCGAGAGCGGAAAAACGGACAAAGTTCCCGATTATGTATGCGAGCTTTCCCGACTTACCGCGGTATATTCAAGCAAAAGAAAAACGGAACTTCTGAACGGAGATGATTTACAAAATGAAGATTAAAAAAGAAGTTGTTTTCCGTTCCGTTGCAGGAGAGAATATGCTTATACCTGTCGGTGAAACGGTAGGGGAATACAACGGTATTTTTTCGATGACTGAGGTAGGAGCCGAGATTTGGCAGGCTATCGAAAACGGCAGTAATGAAAAGCAGATTGTCGATTTGATTTCATCTGAGTATGAAATTGATTCCGATACGGCAAAAGCAGATGTGAAAAGTTTTATTGATAAACTTTGTGAATTCGGAATTGTTGAGAGATAAAAAATCCCGCTTGCATGTCAGCAGGCGGGACTTTATATTTGGTTTTGAAATTAAACGATAAAACCTGTTTTGTCATTAAGCAAGTTTTTCATTTCTTCTTTTTTAGCGTCGTCAATTTTATCAACTTTATATTCTTCACCGAATACGGGACTGGACTGCATTAGTTCTTTTTTACTTTCAAAGTATTCGTCAAATGTTTTGATAACTCTGGCGGGATTGCCGACCGCAACGCTGTTGGAGGGAATATCTTTTGAAACAACGCTTCCTGCTCCGATTACAACCTTGTCGCCTATGGTTACTCCGGGCAGAACGGTTGTACCTGCGCCGATAAAAACATCGTTGCCTATCGTTACTTTACCGAGCATTGTGTACCCCAATGTGTTTTTCAGGCTTGCATCGTGCGCTATTATATTTACACGCGGAGCCATGGTAACCCGGTCGCCTATTGTTATAAGCCAGCAATGTCCCATATCAAAGGTGCAGTTTTCCATAATATGACAGTTTTCACCTATTGTCAGTCCTGTGTCCTTGAGGATTTCAAGCTGAGGACGAGGATCAATGCCGAAAATTTTATTTTTGATTTTTAAAAGTAAATTACCGATGAAGTTACGCATAAATATCCCTGCCAAAAAACAATTACAACTGAAATTCTACAATATTAGTTGTTGTTTGTCAAGATACGCAAACAACTTGCATTTAGACAATAAAGGGAATGTAAAAAACTTTCGTTTTTTACAGCGCTTTTTAAGGAAATAGGAAAAAAGATGAAGAACGGACAAACTGAGCAAAATCAAGATTTTTGTCTTGATTTTGTCTGCCCGACGGCGTACAAAGGTACGCCGAGTGGCGAAGTTTGTTCGTAGTATAAAACATAAAAATATTTATATTTTACACTTTAAAGTAATTATATAGGGTTCTTACTGTTTTCAATACCGAAGAACCCCATTATTGTATTATACGGTTTTATACGGTCTTCGCTTTTTTTACATCCCCTTTTAATATTTAATCGTTTTCTGTAATGAGCGTTCTAACTCTTAAAGGAATTTGCATTTCGTCAGCGATTTTCTGACATTCTGTGATTTCTTCCTTTGTAATTATATCAACAACGGTAAACTTGACCGTGGGAATGTATTTTTTACATTCTTTTGCGAAATTAAGCAAAGACGAATACGATTCTTTGCCGAATTTAGGGCGAGAAACCTCTGCATAGCGTTCAGCCGACGGAGCGTTAAGGCTTATCGAAACGGTGTCGACTATTCCTTTAAGCAAAGGCGCAACTGATTTACCGTTTATCAGGTCGGCAAGGCCGTTAGTGTTGAGCCTGATTTTAATATCATATTTTGATTTGAGATATTCTGCGCTTTTGATAAGGTTATCAAGAGCCTGAGTCGGTTCTCCGTAACCGCAGTAAATGACTTCTTTATACGGCGAAAAATCAAACTTGTCGATTTCCGCTTTGATTTCGTCGATAGTGGGATCTTTTGAGAGCCAAAGCGAATCGGCAGAGCCTAAACCGTCGCCGTTGCTTCGTATGCAGAATGTGCAGGAGCAGGGACATTTATTGGTAATGTTCATATAGACGCTGCCGCCGTAGGTGTAAACAATGTCAGCCATAATTAAAAACTCCTTAACTTTGATTTAATGTTGATTTTATCAAGAGCAACCGCGAGTACGAAGAAAACAACCGCACTTCCTGCCGCCTGAATGACATTTCCGACGAGGCAGTATGTTGCCGAAACCCACGGAGTTGCACTGAAAAAGTAGCTTGTGAATTGTGAAAAGCTTGCGGTAGAACCGAGAGCAACGATTACAACCTCAGCTATGTAATAGCCGATAACCGTTATCGCAGAGCCGATTGCGACAGCGACGCAGTTGCGTACATTGAGAATCTTGTCTTTCTTCGATGTGAAGGAGGGAACAAGGAGAGCCTTGATGATAAGAGTGGGCAGTATATACATAGTATAACCGCCGATAGCATCCGAAAGCATACCGCCGATTCCGGCGCTGAGCATAGCGAGCGGAGTCGGAAGAAGACAGGCGGCAATATATATCATAGCGTCACCGAGATGAATGTATCCGTTGTGCGACGGAATTTTTACAAAATATGTCAGCGCAAAGGTCATAGCCGCAAACAGAGAAGCGAGAATAATTTGTCTTAGCAATGTTTTTTCGTTGTTTTTTTTCATAAATGAATTCAGCCTTTCTTTGACAAGAACTTGTCTTTTTTGATTTGTTGGTATATAATATACAATAAGTTTGTCATTATTAAAATAGACAAAAACAATAATTTTAACAAGGACAGTTTATATGAAAAAATTATTTTCATCATATTCCGACGAGCCGTTATATATACAGTTATATATGTATTATCGAGATATGATAATTAACGGTGAAATAAAAAGCGGTGATAAGCTGCCGTCCGTCAGGAAGTGCGCGCTTGAATACGGTATAAGCAAGATGACGGTTGAAAACGCGTATATGCAGCTTGTGTCCGAGGGATATATCTATGCCAAAAGTCAAAGCGGCTATTATGTGAGCAAAATTTCGGACCTTGCCGATAACGGTGAATATGACCGACTGCGTACAGAAAACATTAACTCGAACAATGCGGTGAATGAACCGACGGTATCGGCGGCAGAGAATGAATGTTTTAATTTTAAGCTTTGGCAGAAATATGTCAAAAATGCTCTGCGGTGTGAGGACAGACTGCTGACATACGGAGAATATCAGGGAGAGCGTGATTTGCGTGAGGCGCTCAGCGAATACGCGAGCAAACAGAGGGGCGTTGTATGCAGCGCCGACGATATAGTTGTTGGCGCGGGAGTTCAGAACCTGCTTCAACTCCTGTGCAATCTTGACGCGGACAAAGGCACAGTCCTTTTTACAGGTACGCCGTTTATTCAGGGACGCACGGTTTTTGAGGATTACGGATATGAGGTAACTGACAGTAAGGCTCGCGCTCGGGAGGGCAAGCTTAATTTTATATATACATCGCCGTCAAGGTCAAACAAATTTAATTCAGTTATGAATATTTCCGACAGGATAGATATGCTGAATTTTGCGGTGGAGCGCGGAAGCATTGTTATAGAAGATGATTATGACAGCGAATTTTGCTATTTTGCCCGTCCCGTCCCGTCGTTACAGGGCCTTGACAGGGGAGAGAATGTTGCATATATCGGTACATTTTCTAAGTTGTTGCTGCCGTCAATCCGAATAAGCTTTATGGTATTGCCGCAGAAGTTGCGTGAAAAATATTCCGAGAGAGGCAGATTTTACAATCAGACGGCTTCAAAGACAGAGCAGATTGCGCTTGCGAGGTATATAACCGACGGGAAGCTTGTAACCCAGATACGCAAGGCGAGAAAGCATTACGAGAGTAAAGCTGAGCAAATTATCGACGAAATTGAAAAGCAAACAAATCCGTTAAAGGTCGGTATAAGCGATTCGGGATTTATGCTGTGGTTTGAATACGAAACTGTAAATACGGCGGCTGAAATCGAAAGGAATTTATGCGAAAAAAACATTAAAATCAAGCAAATTGAGCAGATTGACCAAAATAGAGTTAGATTATTTGTAAATTCCACTACAATAAATATTGATGAAATTGGAAATTTTGTAAATTTTATAAAAAATACACTAACTTGAACCGAAAAAATCTACACCCAAAAATATGAAAAAAGTATTTACAAATTATAATTTTTTTGATAAGATTAACATAAGCCTAAGTATGGGGATTTGTGCAGGTATGCAATCTGCATAGATTACGGCAATAACATAGGAGGTGTTTCTTACCATGAAACAGTCTAAGAAGCTTTTGTGCGTTCTGCTCTCAATGCTCATTATGATGACTGCATTGACCGTAGGTGCGAGCGCATATAAAACCGCCTATCTTTATCCTGAGGGATACGACTCGATCAACGATCCTTATTGGAATAAAGATCAGGCTTCTACCGCTTTCCTCGATTATATCGATGACTTCCTTGCGGGAGCCAATGTTCACGAGAGCTATGCGGGAATTGATATTGAAATTTATTCTCTTGATTCTACTTTCGACACTCTCAAAGGAATCAGAGAAGGCGCTATTTGGGGACTCAGAGGTCTTTGCGGTGACATCGCTGACCTTGACCTCAGTATTCCCAAAAACAGCAGTATCAGAAGAACTTCAACAACTATGAGTGATAACGAGTTCTTCTTCTATGTTCTCAGTTTCTTCGCAAGCAATGCCGATCCGCTCTATAAAATAGCGGACAATACACTTGACCTCGGTGTTATCGGATGGTTCCTCGATATCGGCGATATGATTAAGAGCAATATGCCGACTATCGACCTTAACGACCTCCACGGCTCTATTAACGGTATTCTTTACGAAACACTCAACGGTTCAAGAGACGGATTTGACGCTTCAACCGCAAGACTTGACGACATTCTTCAAACTTTTGTCAACAGTAATTGCGTAACCGTCATCTGCAATATGTTTGCCGACGCAGAAACCGGCGAAAATACTGTTGCGTCTTTCCTCGGATTGCCTTTGAACGCTGACGGTACTATTAACGGAAACTTCGGTTTGCTTGACCTTTGTCCGAGCTTGAGCGCGGATAAGATTGATATTACCAAGGTTTCTCTCTATGAGCTTGTTGAGAATTTGGTAGGCGCTCTTGTTGATGACCTTATCGTTCCTCTTGCCGGCGGATTGCTCATGGATTTGCTCAAAATTGATCCGGAAAATCCCGATGATCCGAATATGGCGTATGTTGATATGGTTATATCTCTGTTCCTCACCGCCGATTATGTCGGACTTCCCGAGGACGCTTCGGCAGACGAGATTATGACGGCGTTTATGACGATGAAGGGCGTTGAGAACCCCGAAAATCCGAAGCCGCTCGACAAACTCAATGTCGGTATCGAATATATTCTTAAAGAAGGTATCACTCAGTACATCTACTTCGAGGAAGACGGACAGGGCGGTAAATACCTTACTCTCGCTCCGTCGCTTGCAGGACAGATTACTAACCTTATAAAAACTGTTGTTCCTTTGCTTCCGACTTTCTGGGATGACGCCCCCGTACTTTCTCAGGAAGAGCTTGACGCATTTAACGCAATGGGCGACGAGGAAACATTTGCTTATACCGTTCAGATTATTTTGAGCGCAGTAACAGATGATATCGTTTTCCCGACTAACTGTAAGACCATTAAGGAACTTGCAACATATACTCTTATAGGTATCGCTGAGGATTACTGCCCGAACATTGATTTCGAGGCAAAAATCGCTTCCGGTGAGATTGTTCCGAATTCGGACGATTGCCTTGATGTTGCGGCTGTTCTTCTTCGCTACTATATGGTAGGTACGGTTAATATCATAGTTCCCGACGAGGAGCCTACATTTGAGGAGCTTCTCAATTATCTGATGGATTATGCTATTGATTTGATCGGCGGTCTTTTCAATGTTTACCCCAACGAAGGCGATAAAGAAACCTATGCCGACAATCCGTGGTATAAGATATATATGACGGTCTGCCAGTGGCTTCCGCTTCAAACAATGTTCTACGGTACAGAGGATTCATGGATGGGCCTCAGAGAGCTTATCATGGACAGAATACTTAACAATATTCTTGACTTCAATCTTCAAGGAATTCTCTCCCTTATCGGTAAGCGTCTCGATTCCGGAATGGCAAAACCGTTCTCTCAGATGGTCTGCGACCTCCTTGCCCGTATAGTTAACGGTCTGTTTGACCTCGCTCCCGAAATGAGTACCGATGTTACAGACAATGCTCAGCAGAAAGCTCTTATCATTCCTTACGGCTATTCTATGGTAGATATGCTTATAACGAATGTTAACTCTGAGGGCGCATATAACGGAACAGGTCTGAAAAACACAGTCAAGATGCTTCTGACCTATCTTCCGAACATTGCCGACGGCGACGACGCACTCCTTAGAAATTCACTTCCTCTGGTTTGCAGTCTTATCGGTATCCTTGATAAAGATAACAACTCTTATATCAAGACGCTTTATCGTAAGAATTCCTCTGCGGGAATGTCTTACAGTATCAAACAGCTCAAAGAGCTTTATAACGAAAAAGCGTTTATAGTAGATGAAACTAAGAACTACTATGATGACAGCTATGTTTATTATGAAATGGTTGACTATGCACCGTGGGCATACAACGAGTACGAGGACATCGTTGACGACGCAAAGAAGATTATAGATCAGTATGACGCGGCAAAGGCGGATCCCGACAACAATACTTTCCCGTCAAGATCCGATATTACTTATGCTTACTTTGCACTTGATAATTACTATGATGTTCTTATCTCCAATCAGACTTTGACATCTGATTATCAGTTCTCCAAGGTTTATAACAGTGTTCTTGCTGCAAACTATACTAATGTAAATGATGACGGTTCGCAGAAGTACACAGACAGAACATGGAAAGCTTACGAACACGCTCTTGCTTTTGCACAGCAGGTTCGCGCGGAGTATGACAGCTATGCAAGCAAAGGCGTACTTAGCGATTATCAGCAGTCCAAGGTTAATATGGCTAAGAATAAGCTCCGTGCAGCAGTAAATAATCTTAAAGCTTATTGCGGACTTGCAGATTATACTGAGCTTGATACTAATGTTGAGCGTGTTGTTTACGCGAGTGAGAGTCCCAGCGCATTCACAATGGAAAGCGTTATGGAAGTGCTGAAAGCTTATGACGCAGCGCTGAAACTTGACCGTGACTACGATATTGACGATCAGAGAATTGTTGATATGTATTCAGACGCTCTTGATGAGGCTCTTGCAAATCTTCAGGTTGGCGCATATATCCAGCTTGAAAATACAGTTGACGATACAAAGCAGTACATCGACTACAATACCGGATTCATCTTCGGCTTGCCTGAGAATTTCGCAAGTCAGGAAAAGATTGACGAGTGGGGCAGCTTCAGCGACTACTTCTATGACTACGGTTATCAGGAGAACGGTGAAGACCTTGAAATTGCTTCGACTGCAAACGGTAACGGTACAGGTTCCAAGATAAAAATTATAGGCTATGACGATAGCGGCAGAAATGTTGTACTCCGTGATTACACAGTAGTTATTTTCGGCGATGTTAACGGTGACGCATTCGTTGACGCTCAGGACGCAGTTATAATGAGAGCTTACGCTTCGTTTGCTCTTGATTCCGAATTCGCTCCCGATAGCGTTGTTTTCGCAGGCGATGTTGACTATAATAATATCCTTGGTATAGGCGACGCAAAGATGATTGAGAAAGCCGGACTTAAAAAGTCAGGTTCTGAAATCAATCAGTCTCCTGAGCAGTTCATGCAGGATGAATACACATTTATGTCAATCTACGAAGCTAATTTCAAATAATATGTTTGAAATAAATTGAAAACGGTATCTTGCATAACTTAAAATAATTTAACAAAAACAGGCTTGTGTGTGAAAGCACATAAGCCTGTCTTATTTGCAGAAGCATTTGATAAATATACAAAAATTTTGAATATAAATGAATATTGTTGCGCGTAAAAATAGGTTTATAATTGTAATAATTCTGATTTCAGTTGAAATGTGTAGATTTAACAGTTAATTTGCATATAAATTTTTTTAAAAGTAAATAAGCTTTATGCAAGCTAACAAAATAAGAAATATTTACAAAAATTGCTTGCATATTTATTCATTTCGTGTTAGTATATATGCATAAAAGCAAGCAAGATTGCATATCGGAGGTATAAATATGAATAAGAAAGATATTAAAAAAGTTGTTCTTGCCTATTCGGGCGGACTTGACACATCAATCATTATCCCTTGGTTAAAGGAAAATTACAACAACTGCGAGGTTATTGCTGTTTCCGGTAATGTCGGTCAGGCAAGCGAGCTTGAAGGACTTGAAGAGAAAGCTATCAAGACCGGCGCTTCTAAAATTTATATTGAGGATCTTACAAAGGATTTCCTTGACAACTATGTTTTCCCCTGTGTTCAGGCAGGCGCTAAATATGAAGATTATCTTCTCGGTACCGCATTCGCTCGTCCTGCAATCGCAAAGAGACTTGCTGAGATTGCTGTGACTGAGGGCGCAGACGCTATTTGCCACGGTTGCACAGGTAAGGGCAACGACCAGGTAAGATTTGAACTTGCTATTAAGGCATTCGCTCCCGATATGCCGATAATCGCTCCTTGGAGAGAGTGGGATATCAAATCCCGTGAGGAGGAGATTGAATACGCCGAGGCTCATAATGTACCTCTTAAAATAAACAGAGAGACAAACTATTCTAAGGATAAGAACCTTTGGCATCTTTCACACGAAGGTCTTGACCTTGAAGATCCTGCAAATGAGCCGCTTTATAATAAGGAAGGCTTCCTTGAAATGGGCGTTTCTCCGGAAATGGCTCCCGATAAGCCGACCTATGTTAAGATTCACTTTGAAAAGGGTGTTCCGACAGCGATTGACGGTGAGGAGATGGATTCCGTCGCTCTTGTAACAAAGCTTAATGAGCTTGGCGGTGCAAACGGTATCGGCTTGCTTGATATTGTTGAAAACAGACTTGTAGGTATGAAATGCCGTGGCGTTTATGAGACTCCGGGCGGCACAATCCTTTACAAGGCTCACGAGGTACTTGAAACAATCACTCTCGACAAAGAGACCGCACATTATAAGGCTCTTGTTGCACATAAGCTTGCTGAGCTTGTTTACAACGCACAGTGGTTCTCACCGCTCACTCAGGCTATACTTGCTTTTGTTAAGGAAACTCAGAAAACAGTTACCGGTGATGTAACTCTCAAACTCTACAAGGGTAATATGATAAACGCAGGAGTTACTTCTCCGTATTCACTCTACGATCCTGAGATTGCAACATTTGATGAGGATAATGTTTACAATCAGGCTGATTCGGCAGGATTTATCAATCTCTACGGACTGCCGATCAAGGTTCAGGCTAAGATGAAGGCTAAGAATAATCTTAAATAATTTCGGAGTTAGATATATTATGGAAAAGATGTGGGCAGGAAGATTTGCCAAGGCTCTCGACAAGGAGGCTGACGACTTTAATTCGTCAATCCACTTCGACTGCAAAATGTATAAGCAGGATATAACCGGTTCTATGAAGCATGCGGCTATGCTTGCCATGCAGGGAATAATCAGTCAGGATGACTGCGACGAAATAGTTGACGGCTTACAGACGATTCTCGATGATTTGAACAGCGGCAAGCTTCAGTTTGATCCGGACGCCGAGGATATTCATATGTTTGTTGAGTCTGAACTGACGGCTCGCATCGGTGATGTCGGCAAACGACTTCATACCGCGAGAAGCAGAAACGATCAGGTTGCGCTTGATATACGCCTTTACCTGAGAGATGAAACAAACGAGATAATCGAGCTTATTAAAAATCTTCTCAGCGCTATTCTTGTCCAAGCTAAGGCTAATAAAAGCACAATAATGCCGGGATATACGCATCTTCAACGCGCACAGCCGATAACTTTCGCACATCAGATTTTGGCATACGCGATGATGTTCACGAGGGATATCGACAGACTCAAAGACGCTCTGAAAAGGATGAATTACTGTCCGCTCGGTTCGTGTGCGTTGTCGGGAACAACATATAATACCGACCGTGATTTTGTTGCAGAGCAGCTCGGATTTGACGGTATAACGCTTAACAGTATCGACGGCGTTTCCGACAGAGATTTTTGCGTTGAATTACTGAGCGCATACTCAACAGTAATGATGCATTTATCCCGTTTTTCTGAGGAAATTATCCTTTGGTCAAGCTGGGAATTTAAGTTCATTGAGCTGGACGACAGTTATACGACCGGTTCGAGCATTATGCCGCAGAAGAAAAATCCCGATATGGCTGAGCTTGTCCGCGGTAAAACCGGCAGAGTTTACGGCGATTTGGTTACGATGCTCACGGCTTTGAAAGGTCTTCCGCTTGCATACAACAAGGATATGCAGGAGGATAAGGAGTGTATCTTTGACGCGATTGAAACCGTTAAAAAGTGTCTGAAAGTTTTTGCCCCGATGATAGAAACAATGAATGTTTTGGCGGACAATATGTATTCGGCGGCACAAAAGGGATTCATCAATGCGACCGACCTTGCCGATTACCTGACAAAGAAAGGTATGCCTTTCAGAAGCGCATACAAAATTGTTGGTCAGATAGTAGCCGAATGTATATCAAAGGGTATCGTGCTTGACACAATGCCGATTGAGGACTATCGCAAACACAGTGAGCTTTTTGACGAGGATTTGTATAACGAAATTTCACTTGAAACCTGTGTTGAAAAGAGAATTTCGGCAGGCGGAACGGGAAAAGCCTCGGTAGAAAAGCAAATTGAATATATCAGCGAATTTATAGATAAAAATTAAAATAATCCTAATCGTTTAGGGCGGAGCAAAATCCGCCCTTTACAGGTTGTTGCAGAAAAGGTGATTTTATGGTTAACTTAAAAGGCAGAGATTTCCTGAAGCTTTTGGATTTCACAAGCGAGGAGATAGAGTATCTTATCGACTACGCCGCTGAGCTTAAAGCTCAGAAAAAAGCAGGTCAGAAGCATAGAATTCATGAGGGTAAAAATGTTGCCCTGATTTTTGAAAAAACAAGCACAAGAACAAGATGCAGCTTCGAGGTTGCGGCGAGCGACCTCGGAATGGGCTCAACTTATCTTGCCGAGGGTTCGCAAATAGGAAAGAAAGAGAGCATTGCCGATACCGCAAGAGTTCTCAGCTCAATGTTTGACGGTATCGAGTACCGCGGCTACGGTCAGGAAATAGTCGAGGAGCTTGCTAAATACTCCTCTGTCCCCGTGTGGAACGGACTTACAAATGAATTTCATCCGACTCAGATTTTGGCTGATTTTCTTACGATTAAGGAACATTTCGGATATCTCAAAGGTATCAATTTTGTTTATATGGGTGACGCAAGGTACAATATGGGCAATTCTCTGATGGTTGGCTGTGCAAAAATGGGATTGAATTTTACCGCGTGTGCGCCTAAAAAATACTTCCCTGACGAAAAGTTGATTGCAGAGTGCGAAAAAATCGCGGCTCAGACGGGCAGTAAGCTCAGCTTTATCGAAAATCCGATGGAAGCGGTAAAGAACGCGAATGTAATCTACACCGATGTATGGGTTTCAATGGGCGAGCCGATAGAGGTATGGCAGGAGAGAATAGACGATCTTGCTCCGTATCAGGTCAATAAGCCGCTGATGGACGCGGCAGATGAAAACTGCGTATTTATGCATTGTCTGCCTGCATACCACGACCATAAAACCGCGGTCGGCAAGGAAATGGGCGAAAAATTCAACCGTGAAGCTATGGAAGTAACCGATGAGGTTTTTGAAAGTGAAAAATCCATAGTATTCCAAGAAGCGGAAAACAGAATGCACACCATAAAGGCGGTAATGGCAGCTACGCTTTGATTTGTAGGGATAAATAAATTCTGAAAATTTGAGGGATTGTTCGCACTTAGCAAATTAAATCCGAGTGCGGCAATCCCTTTTCGTTTGAATTTTATCTTTGATAGCTTTTGAAAATAAGCTAATAAGCACCCTTTTGATAAGCAGAAAAACTTAAAATACATCGAATTTTATTGACTTATTATCAATTTAGATGTAAAATAAACTTTATTACTATCGCTTGCGAGCGATATGGAGGGATTTATTTGAACGGTAATTCTATTCAGGTTCTGATTGCGATGATTTGTTATATGGCTATCGTTATCGGAATCGGTTTGTTCTTTGCAAAGAGAGCAAATAAAAATACGGAAAACTATTTCATCGGCGGACGCTCTCTCGGCCCGTGGATAGCCGCGATGAGCGCAGAGGCTTCCGATATGAGCGGATGGCTTCTCATGGGCTTGCCCGGAGTCGCTTATTGGTACGGTATTGCTGACGCGGCATGGACGGCTATCGGTCTTGCTCTCGGTACATACCTTAACTGGCTGTTGGTGTCGAAACGACTTCGCAGATATTCTTATGTTGCGGACAATGCCATCACTTTGCCTGACTTTTTCAGCAACAGATATAAGGAAAACAAAAAAGTCCTTATGCTCATTTCTTCTCTGTTCATACTTATTTTCTTTGCGGTTTATGCCGGCAGCTGCTTCGTCACCTGCGGTAAGCTTTTCAGCACTCTGTTTAATACAGATTACAGACTTATGATGATTCTCGGCGCTGTATTCGTTCTCGTTTATACATTCCTCGGCGGCTTCCTTGCCGAGAGCGCCTCTGACTTTATGCAGGCTATCGTTATGATATGCGCGCTTATTACCGTACTTGTACTCGGTACGATTCATGCAGGCGGTATTCATGCTGTTATTGAGAATGCGCGCAGCATACCCGGATTCTTCACTTTCTTCGGAATGGCAAATCCTGAACTCGGAGCTGACGGACTGCAAAAGATATCCGATGGTTCGCCTGTCTTCGGTGAGGCAAGCAAGTATGGATTCCTCACTATAATATCGACTCTTTCTTGGGGACTTGGATATTTCGGAATGCCGCAGGTTCTTCTTCGCTTTATAGCGATTCGCAAAACAGACGAACTCAAACGATCCAGACGAATCGCAACAGTTTGGGTTTTGATTTCCCTTTTTGCGGCTGTTTCGATAGGCGTTATCGGCAGAGCTATGCTCCCGACCGAGCTTCGTACTGCATCTGATTCGGAAAATATCTTTTCGATAATGTCTTCGACTCTTATGCATCCGCTTCTTGCCGGTGTTGTAATGGCAGGTATTCTTGCCGCAACAATAAGCTCGTCGGATTCATATTTGCTGATTGCCGCTTCGGCTTTCTCAAAAAATATTTTCCAGGGAATTATCAAAAAGGACGCAACGGATAAGCAGACGATGACGGTAAGCCGTATTACTTTACTTGCGGTTGCACTTGTCGGTGTGCTTATTGCCCTTGATGAAGACAGCGTTATTTTCACAATAGTCAGCTTTGCGTGGGCGGGCTTCGGAGCGACATTCGGACCGGTTATGCTGTTCTCGCTTTTCTGGAAGCGCACAACGCGCGCAGGTGCGATTGCCGGTATGGTTTCCGGCGGAGCTATGGTATTCCTTTGGAAACTTGTTATTAAGCCAATCGGCGGAGTCTTCAGAATATACGAGCTGCTTCCCGCATTCCTTTTCTCATGCATAGTTATAGTTGTTGTATCGTTGCTGACAAAGAAACCGTCGGCAGATATAGAAAAAGAATTTGATGCGGCTAAAAACGAGGAAAGCTTCAACAAATATGTAAACGGTTAAATTCTCCGATTACAAAATAAATACAATCGGCGGTTCTGCTCTTGAAGCGGAATCGCTGATTTTTTGATTATTTATATTGAAGCAAGTTTAACTTTATGTTATAATAATATATCTAAATTAAAACGGCATAAATTTCGGGGTGATTTTTTGGCAGTTAAAAAAGACAATATACGCAATTTTTCCATAATTGCTCACATAGATCACGGCAAATCTACGCTTGCCGACCGTTTGCTTGAAAAAACCGAATCGGTTGCAGTTCGAGATATGACCGAACAGTTGCTTGACGATATGGATCTTGAACGCGAGAGAGGTATAACTATAAAGGCTCACGCGGTAAAATTGAATTACAAGGCAAATGACGGCGAGGAGTATGAACTTAATCTGATTGACACACCCGGTCATGTTGACTTCAATTACGAGGTTTCGCGTTCACTTGCCGCCTGCGAAGGCGCGCTTCTCATAGTCGACGCTTCTCAGGGAGTTGAAGCGCAAACGCTTGCCAACACTTATCTTGCGCTTGATCACGATCTCGAAATAGTGCCTGTCATAAATAAAATTGACCTGCCGGCGGCAGACCCCGACAGAGTTGCCGAGGAAGTCGAAGAAATCATCGGTCTCGACTGCTCGGACGCGCCGCGCGTTTCGGCTAAAACCGGTGAAAATATTGAACAGGTGCTTGAACATATTGTCAAGGATATTCCCGCGCCTATTTATGCCGATGATACCAAACCGCTTCGTGCGCTGGTTTTTGACTCGGTTTATGACAATTACAGAGGCGTTATAGTTTATGTCAGAATAATGGACGGTAAAATTAAAGCCGGAGATACTATGCTGCTTATGGCTACGGGCGCAAGGTTTACCGTTGTAGAGGTCGGATATATGAGAGCGACTTCGCTTGAACCTGCCGATGAGCTTACCGCCGGAGAGGTTGGATACATTACCGCTTCTATCAAGACGGTCAGCGACGCGAGAGTCGGTGATACCGTAACTACCGCTGAAAATCCGGCTTCCGAGCCGCTTCCCGGTTACAGGAAGGTTAATCCGATGGTGTTCTGCGGAGTTTACCCAGCTGACGGAGCAGATTATGAAAATTTGCGTGACGCACTTGAAAAATTACAGCTCAATGACGCGGCGCTGTCGTATGAACCGGAAACATCGGGCGCTCTCGGCTTCGGTTTCAGATGCGGATTTCTCGGCTTGCTTCATTTGGAAATCATACAGGAGCGCTTAGAGAGAGAATACAACCTCGATTTGGTGACAACGATTCCGAGCGTTGTTTACAGGATACATCTGACCGACGGCTCGGTAGTCGAGATTGATAATCCCACAAAATATCCCGATCCCGCTTATATCGACTATTGCGAAGAGCCTATTGCGGACGCGCATATCTATTCGCCTAATGAATATGTCGGAGCGATTATGGATTTGTGTCAGGAAAGGCGCGGAGTCTTTAAGGATATGACATATGTTTCTCCCGACAGAGTGGATATCTCGTATAATTTGCCGCTCAACGAGATAATATATGATTTCTTTGATGTGCTTAAATCAAGAACAAAAGGTTACGCGTCGTTTGATTATGAAATCAAGGGATATGAACGCTCAAATCTTGTTAAGCTTGATGTATTGCTTAACGGAGATACGATTGACGCGCTTTCATTTATAATTCATTCGGATAAGGCATATGGCAGAGCGAGAAAAATTGCAGAGAAGCTCAAAGATAATATACCGAGACAGATGTTTGAGATTCCCGTGCAAATCGCAATCGGCGGCAAGGTTATCGCCAGAGAAACGATTAAAGCGATGCGTAAAGATGTTCTGGCAAAATGCTACGGCGGAGATATAACCCGTAAGAAGAAGCTGCTTGAAAAGCAAAAAGAGGGTAAAAAGCGTATGCGCCACTTCGGAACGGTAGAGGTTCCGCAGGAGGCATTTATGGCAGTACTTAAACTTGATGAGTGATTTTTATACAAAATGAATATCTTTAACATAAAAATATAGATTATTTTATAAAAATATATTGCAAATTACGATGCAGATGTGTTATAATATTCATTGTTTTAAGATATTTATTGTTAGGAGGTAAAAATTTGGCTGCTGAAACAAAAAATAAAAAAGCCGATTCATCGGAAGTTAATGAACAGCAGGCTAACCGTAAGTTGCCAAAAAGCAGGCGCTATGTCGGAAGTAAAGAAACTTTTACATATGTTCTTTATGATATCGCGCAGTCTTTTAATATCGGTTCAAAGACCACATATTACCTGAACGATGTTTTGGTTATTTCCTATTGGTGGCAGGCGATCGTCAATTTCTTCGTCAGCATTTGGGATATTGTTAATGACCTTTTCCTTGCGGCGATAGTTGACCGTACAAATACAAGATTCGGTAAATTCAAACCGTATCTCATTATGTACGCTATTCCCGGAACAATAATGAGTGTTATTTATTGGATGCTGCCGGCCATTTTCCCGGATACTTCAGCGACATTTATGCCGAAGATTATTACATTCTTCGTTCTGCAAATGGTTCAAAACCTTGTAACCTCAATGTATAACATCGCTAAAACGGGTATTTTGTCTACTATTACCCCTGATGTTATGGACAGAACGAGACTTATCAATCAGGCAAACCTGTTCTCTTCCTTGGTTGAAAATATACCGAAACAGCTTATGACGGTATTTGTTGACCTTGTTAACCACGGTACGCTGAAAATCAAGATGACCACCTTGTTTGTTTGGATGGGTTCAGTAACTGCGATTATTGCCGGTGCTCTCGGACTTATCTTCGCCCTGAAATGCAAAGAGCGTGTTCTTCAATCCGTTGAGAAGCCTTCTTTCAAAAATTCATTCGGCTCGATATTCAAGAATAAGCCGTTGCTTCTCTTGACATTGTCCGAATTCCTTGCACAGTTCCATGTTGACGCAGGAATTGATTTGTATTACATAAATGTTTTGAACTTCGGTTCTGCTTCCTTGATTGTTGGTATTCCGGGTATGCCGGTTACTTATCTGTCATATACTTATGTTAATAAGCTTCGTGAGAGATTCTCTACCAAGGCTTTGTGGGTATTCAGCGATAGCTTAGGCCCTGTTCTTACTATCATGGCATTCCTGTTAGGTTCTATTAACAAGAATTATAAGAAAGTTGTACCGATGATGATTATCCTTGCCGCAAAAGAGGCTATATGGAATACCATTTACGCTACTCGTAAGGTTATTCCTGAGGAAGTCCGTAATGAGATTATCGACTACGGTGAGTGGACCTGCGGTTACCGTACTGAGGGTATGACCGGTGTTGCAAAAGGTCTTGTTTCTAAGATTGTTGCTACATTCAAAAACAGCTTCCAGGCTGCTCTTCTCGGAATTATCGGATACAAGCAGGGACTTAAACCCGGTCAGCAGACCGAGCGCACAGAGTATCTCCTCTTTGTGTGCGTAACTCTCGTACCTGCACTTACCGGTATGATTAGTAATATTCCTAAGATGTTCTACAACATTGACGCTAAGACTAAGGAGAGAATGTATAGCGAGCTTAAAGTTCGCCGTGCCGAAACCGAAAGATTGCTTCGTGAAAAAGAGGCAATGGAGTCAATCGGCCAGAGTGTTAACTCCGAGGGATAAGAATTTGTTGATTAAAAAATCTCCCATATCCATTTTGATATGGGAGGTTTTCTTTTATCGGAAGTAGGGGATTTGATGTGAAAAAAATCGGTCTGTATATTCATATTCCTTTTTGTGCGAGCAAGTGTCCGTACTGTGACTTCTATTCTATGCGCGCTGATAAAAGCACATTTGACAGTTATACGGATGCGGTTATAAGGCAGATGCACAGTTGGGTGAAGCGATATCCCTATCAGGCGGAAACCTTGTACCTCGGCGGCGGAACACCGTCGCTTATCGGCGCTGAAAATATAGCAAAAATCGTTTCTGCGGCGAAGCAACTTTTCGGGACTAACGGTGAGATTACTGTTGAGTGCAACCCATCTGCGATAGAGGACGGATTTTTTGAAATGATTGCCGCGTCGGGTGTGAACCGTATTTCACTCGGTTTGCAATCGGCGGTGGATTCCGAGCGCAGGATTCTCGGCAGACGCTCAGGTAATGAAACAATAATAAAAAGAATCGAACAGGCGCGAACTGCCGGGATTGATAATATTTCACTTGATGTTATGCTCGGAGTTCCAAATCAAACCGAAGAAAGCTTAAAAGAAACGGTGGATTTTTGCCTTGACTGCAATATTCCTCATATAAGCGCGTATATGCTAAAACTTGAAGAGGGTACTTATTATTATAAAAATGCCGATAGACTGAATTTGCCTGATGACGACAGAGTTGCTGATATGTATTTATTGCTTTGTGATATGCTTAATGAGTCAGGTTTTTGTCATTATGAAATTTCAAATTTTGCGAAGCCGGGTTTTGAAAGTCAGCATAATTTGAAATATTGGAACTGTGAAGAATATCTCGGAATAGGTCCGTCCGCACATTCTTTTTTAGACGGTAAGCGATTTTACTATCCGCGGGATTTGAATTCGTTTTTATCGGGAACTGATGTGATTAGTGACGGGTTCGGAGGGGACAAATCCGAATATATTATGCTCAGGCTCAGGTTAAAGGACGGACTTGATTTCAAAGAATATAAAGAGCGATTTTCTGAGAAAATTCCGAATGATTTTATCGTCAGAGCAGGGCAGTTTGCACGGCTCGGCTTGATGAAAGTTGACGAGAACGGAGCAAGTATTACGGAAAAAGGTTTCCTTGTTTCAAATTATATAATTTGCGAATTAGAATTGAATTTATTATAAAATATATATTTAAAATAAATAAAATCTCTTGAATTTAATATATCGCTATGTTATAATACTAACAAACAAATAAGGAGGTTTTTACTATGAGTTTTCCTGTTGCACTTCAGCTTTATTCGGTTCGCGACGATATGGAAGCTGATTTTGCAGGTACGATAAAAGCTGTCAAAGCTATGGGCTATGACGGCGTAGAGTTTGCAGGACTTTACGGCAAAACAGCCGCAGAGGTTAAGGCGATTGTTGACGAAGCGGGTATTGTTCCGATTTCTGCTCATGTTCCGTATGATGAGCTTATCGCGGATCCCGAAAAAGCTGTTTCGACTTATGCCGAAATCGGCTGTAAGTACATAGCATATCCCTATGCAGTTGAGGAGCGCCGCCCCGGTGCAGAGCTTTTTGACGATACCGTAGAGGGTATGAAAAAAATTGCGGAGGTTGCCGCAAAGTATGGCATAACTATGCTTTATCACAACCACGATTTTGAGTTTAAAAAGGTTGACGGTGTTTACGGTCTTGACCTTTTATACAGCTCGCTCACTCCCGAACAGCTCAAAACTCAGCTTGATACTTGCTGGGTTAATGTCGGCGGCGAAAATCCTGCCGAATATATTAAAAAGTACTCAGGCCGCGCACCTGTTGTTCATCTTAAAGATTTCTATATGAGCGGAAAAGGTAAGCCGGCAAAGCTTTATCAGCTTATCGGAATTGACGATTCTGCCCAGGAGGAACAGAACGGCGAGGAAGCTTTCGGATTCCGTCCCTGCGGTTACGGTGTTCAGAATTTCCCCGAAATTCTTGAAGCCTGCAAGAGCGCGGAAACAAAGTGGGTTGTTGTCGAGCAGGATCAGCCCTCACTCGGCAAAACTCCTATGGAGTGCGCTAAAATGAGCATTGAATATGTAAAAGAAATCAATAAGTAAAAATTTTATTTTAACTTATTAGGAAAGGATTTGTTTTTATGTCTGACGCAGTATTGAATCAATTTACACAGACAGTTTATGAAGAGGAGAAAAACTCCGAGAGACGCTTTAAGGTTGGTATTATAGGAACAGGTTGGATTGCAGAGTCGCACATTGAGAGTTATTTGCAGATGGACGATGTTGATATCGTTGGCGTTGCCGACCTCATTCCCGGAAAGGCTGAGAAATTTATCGCCCGTTACAATAAGGACGGCAAGCTTGATAATGTTCACTACTATCCGAGCCATAAGGAATTGCTTGACAGCGAGGAGCTTGACGCTGTAAGCGTTTGCACATACAACAAAACTCATGCAGAGTGTACTATTTATGCTCTTGAAAAGGGCGTAAATGTTCTGCTTGAAAAGCCGATGTGCGTTACAACAGAGGAAGCTGTTGAAATTATGAAAGCCGAGAAGAAGAGCGGAAAAATTGTTTCCGTCGGTTTCCAGCCGCGCGGCGATGAAAATATGAAGATGGTTAAGAAAATCGTTCAGTCCGGCGAGCTTGGCGAGATTTATTACATACAGACCGGTGGCGGACGCCGCAGAGGTATTCCCAACAGCACATTTATCGAGGAAAAAACCGCAGGTATCGGCGCAATGGGCGATATCGGTTGCTATTCTCTTGATATGGTTCTTAACGCTATCGGATATCCGAAGCCGCTTACAGTTACCGGATATACATCGGATTTCTTCGGCACAAATCCGCTTTATAACAATCCTGCCGATGCAGCCCGTTTCAATGTCGAGGACTTTGCCGCAGCCTTTGTTCGTCTTGAAGGCGGTATAATACTTGACTTCCGTATTTCGTGGGCTTCTCATATCGACTCTCCGGGCGACACTATCATTATGGGTAAGAAGGGCGCTCTCAGAATTCCCGCAACCGAGTGCTGGAACGGCGAAATGTCAGGCCCGATGACTGTTTACCACGATGTTGCCGGTGAGCAGGTTCAGACTGTAATTCCTCTCATTGAGTCAAAGGGCAAGGGACTTTTCTACAAGAAGTGCCGCTCATTCCTTGACGCTGTTGCAAACGGAGACAAGGCTCCCGTACCGACAAGTGAGATTCTTTACAATCAGGCAATAATCGACCATATTGTTAAGTCGGCTAAGCTTGGCAAGGAAATTCCCGTAGTTATTCCTGAAATCTAAAATTGAATTACAATGTAAACGGAGCTGTTAAACGCAGTTCCGTTTTCTTTTAAATATATTTAAGATATAAAAAACTTCCGCGATAAGAGAATGAGTCAATTATCGCGGAAGTTGTTTTACATAAAGATAAATACTGAATTATTGAGTTGTCATAACTACTGTTGACGGTACGCGCTTATCTGATTTGCAAAGCTGTTCGAGTATAGGCATTGTATTCGCCGCTTCAATGTATGAAATATCGCTTGCGGTTTCAAGCTTTGAGAGAACTTTTCTGTAAATATCCATTCCGTTTTCAACATTATCGGAGTTTATATAGTTGTCAAGCATAGCGCATATCAGCTCGCCCTGAGTTTTAAGTCCCGTTATGCCGAGCGTTTTGCAATAACGGAAATACTTTATCAGCGTTTCTCCCTTGATGGTTTGCTTGCCCTGAGTCAGAATTAGCGTGAAATTATCGCTTCTGTATTCGATGCGGTTGGTAACATTATACTCCAAACCGCCCATATAGTTTATCGCCAGGGCAAATGTCTCGGAATTTGAAGCGATATATTTGTCAATCTGTATGCTCCTGTTTGCCGCGACCGCATTGACGAGCGTTTTAGCTCCGCTTTTAGAAAGAATATCAGAATAGGAACTTCCGTTGTAAGTGCCGTCTGTATCTATCGGATAAACTTTAAAGGTTTGTTCGCTCATATCCGCCTTTATGACAGCAAGGAAGAACAACTCGTTTGTTTCGCTGTCAGCGCTGTAAATCATTATGTTAGCGCTGCCTGATAACTTAGTTCCGTCGGAACCGGACTCGGTTTTTTCGGTTTTGTCCTTTGAAAAAAAGCCCTGTGGCGTAATTTCATTATTGCGTATCACAACAAGAGCGGAAATTCCGCCGAAAACGAGCGCAAATATAACAAATGCGGTAACAAAACGAATTATATTTCCGTGTTTAGCTTCTTTTTCAGTTTTGAAAGTGTGGTTTTTTCTCATTTTATCACAATCTTTTTAAAATTATTGTTGACTTCGCGCCGATATCGACAAGATTATTTTTAACATAGGCGTTGCCGAGCATATCTTGCGCGTTACTCCATTCGCTCTTCATATAATATGTTATCGGGTGGGCGTTCATATTTGCAATCACAAGTATAGCTTCGCCGGAGTCGCTTCTGCTGTATGCGGTACAGCCTGCGACCGATGAAAGAATTTCAAATTTTCCCTCGGAAAAAAGAGGGTTATCTTTTCTTATTTTTCCGAGCTTGCGGTAATGCTCCGTAAGCTCGTTGTTTATGTTTTCCCATGGGAAAAATCCACGGTTAAACGGATCTTTGTAGCCTTGCATACCTGCCTCGTCGCCGTAGTATATGCTCGGCACTCCCGGCAGAGTGAACTGAATGGTAGAGGCCGCTTTTAAAAGGTTCACACCCTCTCGGTATTGATACTCATTCAGCTTTTGCACGCTTTGCCAATATCTGTCTCTATACGCACAGCTTTCACCGGCAAGAGCCGTTATTGCCCGTACGGTATCGTGCGTTCCGATATGATTCATCAGCGAATCAAGAACCGGCTTTGGGTAGTTCTCAACAATTTTCATAATTGATTCTGCAAATTTTTCCGCGTCGGAATTGCGAACAAAATCAAGGATAGCTTCGGCAAACGGATAATTCATAACGCTGTCGAGCTGTTGACCGAGCAAATATCTGCGGCGGTGAGAATAGCTGAATTTATTTGAAGCGTCCTCCCAAACCTCTCCGAGTACGAGCGCGTCAGGCTTCGCTTTTTTTACAGCTTGTCTGAAATTGTCGAGGAAGCAGTCGGGCAGTTCGTCCGCAACATCAAGCCGCCATCCCGAAGCACCGAGATTCAGCCATTTTGCGGCAATTCCGTCGTCGCCGTTGATATACTCGTTGAAATTCGGATTTTCCTCAACCACCTCAGGCAAAATATCTATGCCCCACCAGCTATGATAATCTTCGGGCCATGAATTAAACTTATACCAGCCGTAGTATTCCGAGCTTTGAGACTGATATGCACCCGTATCGGGGTATCGGCCGTATTTGTTGAAATAAACGCTGTCGTCGCCGGTGTGACTGAATACTCCGTCGAGAATTATTCTTATTCCGAGCTTTTCCGCATGGGAGCAAAGACTCTTGAAATCATCTTCGTCTCCGAGCAGAGAGTCGATTTTTTTGTAATTTGCGGTATCATATCTGTGATTACTCTGAGCTTCAAAAATAGGATTGAGATATATGCAGGTAACGCCAAGGTCTTTAAGATACGGCAGTTTTTGTTCGATTCCCTTTAAATCGCCGCCGAAATAATCGTTGTTTTGTATTTTGCCGTTTTCATCGGGACGCCAAAAAGGTTCGCCGTTTATATCTTTGCGGATGATTCTGTCCGGCGGAACATTAAGCTTTTCTTCACCCGAATTATTAAATCTGTCCGGGAAAATCTGATAAAATACTCCGCCCTTTATCCAATCGGGAGTTGAAAAATTTCTGTCGAATACAGTAAGCTGCCAATCGTTTCCGTTGTCACATATTCTGCCGGTGCTGTCACCGAAGTTGAAAATTCTTCCGTTGCCCCAGATAGTATCGTATTCAAAATGGTACTCGTAAAGTCCTGTTTCGGCAGGCGTAAAAATAATTTTCCACCATTCTTCGCTGTCACCCTGCATACAGTCCCAGTACATATTTATTTTGTCATAATAATCGCGGCTGTCGGATTTTATTACAAGCCGTGCCGCCGTGCACCTGAATTCGCGGGGTAAAATGATTCTGAATGTCACGCTCTGAGAGTCCCTAACTGCACCGAAAGGGTATTTATGATAATCTAATCTTGAATTATAAGGAATGTACTGCATAACTTAATCAATACTTTCTTTTGCGTTGTCTGTAATTTCGTCCGCCTTAACGGTAACCTGATTTTCAAAGTATTTCTCGTCAATGTATTGTTTTGTTGTAGAGGTTTCTTCGGCGTTATAAGGCGCTTCCGATATTTCGAGAACGGCGTCGGTAACGATGAAGCTGACAAAAGCAATAACAAGCATAAATGCGGCTATTATGATATATTTCAGCACGGACATACCTCGTTTTTGCTTATCGGTGCTGATGAAATATTTTTTGTTATCGCTGTATGAGGTTCTGAATTCGGTACAGCTTTTTCTTCTTTTGTTAAGTTTGTTTTCAGCTTTCATAACGGTCCTCACAATTATATACAAGCAATTAACCGAGTTCATCGGCATATAATGAAGTGTAACGGGTAAAATCGGAAAGGGAGTGACAGACTTGGAAATACAGTCAATCGGCAAGGATAAATTTGCGGTTGCGCTTAGCAGGTCGGATATGATAGGTTTAGATATAACCTACGACGGATTAGACGGCACAAATGCTCAGACGAAAAGAGTTATACTGATAATTCTTGACGCGGTGCGCCGCAAAACCGGCAGAGAAGTGGATCCGACAGCAAGTATTCTCATAGAGGCCGTGCCGACAGGCGATTATGGCTGTCTGCTTATTTTTACTCTGCCTGCGCAGACTTCCGGCAAAGGAGCTAAGCTTTCAAGGCGAAAAACGGTTCGCATTGCCGAGTTTGAAAACATCGACGCCTTACTCGATGTGTTGAATGTTTTAGACGATAAAACTCAGATAGGCGGTATTTATACCAACGGAAAAAAATATCGAGCTGAATTTCCGGCATTGAGTTCCGCACAAATGCTGAGAATTATCGGTGAATACGGCAAGGTATTTGTAAAAAACGAGCTTGTCGAAGCGTACACCAAGGAGCATTGGGAAAGGTTAAATCCTCTGTAAATTTCTGATGATTTCGGCAGGATTTTCGCTGCCGTAAACCGCGCTGCCTGCCACGAGTACCGTTGCGCCCGCATTAACGGCGTCGGGAGCGGTAGTCATAGATATACCACCGTCAACCTCGATAGGGATATTTATGTTTCTTCGCTTGCACTCGTTACTGATGGCAGAAATTTTAGGAAGCATATCCGACATAAATTTCTGACCGCCGAATCCCGGCTCAACAGTCATAATAAGCACCATATCGAGCCTGTCGAGAAACGGAAAAACCGCCTCGGCAGGTGTTTTCGGTTTTAAGGTAAGTCCGACTTTGCAGCCGAGAGACTTGATTTTATCAATAGTATCTTCGATAGGGGACTGACATTCAATATGAAAATTTATTATATCGGCTCCGGCTTTTGCAAAATCCTCTGCATATTTAAGCGGTTCGCTTATCATAAGATGGCAGTCGAATGTTTTATCGGTAAAAGGTCTTATGCTTTTGACAATCGGCGCGCCAAAAGTAATATTTGGTACGAAGTGGCCATCCATAATATCAATATGAATCCAATCTGCACCCCAAAGGTCAGTTTTTTTAATTTCGGTTCCGAGCTGCGAAAAGTCACAGGACAGGATTGACGGTGCAACTTTAATCATACGGATTTACCCTCTTTTATGAAAATTTATAAAATACCATTTACTATTATACACCCGATATATACAAAAATCAACGCAAACTGCAATTAGTTTTGAATTTAATGAATTTTCGTTTTACATATTCTTGTTTTTTTGATATAATACTCGTCGAGGTGCTAAAATATGAATAAATCCATAAACCGGACAGCCTTTTTAAAAGGATTTAAAGACGGCATACCGATAGGTCTTGGCTATTTTGCTGTTGCTTTTTCTCTTGGAATTGCTGCGCGAAGCGCGGGTATGAGTCCGTTGCAAGGCTTCTTGATGAGTATATTGAATAATGCGTCCGCAGGAGAATATGCTGCCGTTTCTGTTATAGCCGCAGGCGGCGCTTACATAGAAATGGCGATAATTACACTTGTGACAAATGCAAGGTATCTGCTTATGAGCTGCGCATTAAGTCAGCGTTTGTCCACTAATACCCGTCTTCCTCACCGATTGCTAATGGGCGCTGTTGTTACCGACGAGATTTTTGCCGTAACTATCTCACAGCCGGGATACGCTAACCCTTATTATACATACGGCGCTATTGTAATAGCGTCGCCGTTGTGGGCTGTCGGTACTGCATTTGGCATAGCGGCCGGCAATTTTTTACCGGCAAATATTGTGAGTGCTTTCAGCGTAGCGCTTTTCGGAATGTTCATTGCCGTACTTATTCCTCAGGCAAAAAAGGATAAAAAAATGGCTATCGTGATAATTGCAAGCTTTTTGCTTAGCTGGCTGTTCGCGGCTTTGCCTGCTGTGAAAGAAATGTCGGAGGGAACAAGGACGATTATACTGACGGTTGGTATTTCCGCCGTTGCCGCGCTGATTTTCCCCGTCGCGGAGGATGACAAAAATGAATAATAATATCTATATCTATATTGCGGTTATGACTGTAATTACCTATGCGATAAGAGTTTTGCCGCTGACGGTTTTCCGTAAACCTATTAAAAATAAATATATTCGCTCGTTCCTCTATTATGTGCCGTATGTCACTCTGTCGGTTATGACATTTCCGGCGATAATAAACGCAACGCAAAGTCCTGTTTCGGGAATCCTTGCTCTTGCGGTCGGAATAATCGTGGCATATTTCAAAGGAAATCTTTTCATAGTGTCGGTTTCGTGCTGTGCAATAGTTTTTGTATCCGAGCTTATAATTTAAAATACCAAACATAAAATAATCCGCTTACTGCGATTCGGCTGTTCGCCGTTGAAATTCAGTAAGCGGATTTATATTTATAGAAATAATTTATTATTCCTTTGAAGCTGCTTTTATGTATTCGCGGAAGAAAATAACGGCTTCACCGAGCGTAGCTATGGGACAGCGCTCGTTTGTTGCGTGAGTCGTCTTGAACAGGCTTATAGAAACATCAAACGGCGCAAAGCGAAGAATATTATCACAGATATCCTGATAGAAATAGGCGTCTGTGCCTCCCATAACAAGATATGGAACGGTAGCAACTTCGCCGGGGTGAAGTCCCTCCTCAACCTCTTTGATTGCATTGAATGCTCTCGAATATGTCGGTGAAAATTTGGACGCTTCTTTTGCTTTCATACGCTCGATTTCAATATCCTTGTAGCGTATAGATTTTTTAATATGCTTCTCAACATCGTCTACGCTGTCGCCTTGAAGTGGACGGAAGTTGACGGTTATACTCGGTCTTTGCGGCAACACATTCGGAGCAGGACTGCCCTCGCACATAGAAACGCTTGTTACGGTTCTTATCATACTTGATGATTCACCGATTCGGCTCATAACCGCTCTAACCAGCGGTTTGAATAAGGGGAAGTTACACATTACAACTCGTCCGAGATAGGACGCCTGTTTGCCAACTCCGCAGAAAAGCTCGTCAAGAAACGGAAGCCACCTTGTTTTGAACTGATGATTTTCGAGGTCTTTAACCATATTTGCAAGCTTTGCCATACCGCTGTGACGGGGCGAAGCCGAGGTGTGACCGCCCTTGTCGTGAGCGGTAATTTTAAAATCAACATAACCTTTTTCCGCCGTTCCGATTGCGGCGATATATGTATGAATTAAGCCGGGCATATCAAGTCTTATCAGCGCGCTGCCCTCGTCGAGAACGCTGTCAAGGTGAATTCCGCGCGATTTGAGTGTTTTCATTATGCTTTTTGCGCCCGAATTTTCCGGGGAAACAACTTCTTCATTGTGACCGAAGCAGAGATATACATCTCTCTGAGGGACAAAGCCCTCTGAGATAAGGCTATCGACAGCCTCCATCACGCATATCAGATGATTTTTCATATCAAGAGCGCCTCTGCCCCAGATAAATTCGCCGTCGATGTATCCGTCAAAAGGCGGGTGAGTCCAGTCGCCCTCTGTTCCTTCGGCAACGGGGACTACATCCTGATGTGAAAGCAGAGCTATGGGATCAAGGTCGGGATTTTTGCCTTTCCAATGGTAAATTATGCTTGCTCCGTCAACGATTTCTTTCTCGGTATTTTGTGCAATATTCGGATAGGTTTCTTCAAGAAAATCCCTGAATTTTTCAAATTCATTCCAATCCGTTTTACTCTCATCTGTATGAGAAACGGTTTTGATTTGTATTGCACGGGACAGATGTTCCGCAACCTTTTTTTTGTCAACAGCAACTTTGTCTATTTTGACGGAGTTGTTCTTTTTAGGCTTGAAAAACGCCGCTCTGATAAGAGTGACGATTATAAATACCGCAAAAAGACAAAGCAAAATTTTCCACCACATTTTAATCAACCTTTCTTTTGTTACATCATCGGACTCAGTCCTCGTCGTAATCCTCCGTAGAGTAGTCGAAGTTTTTGTCAACCTCTACCTTACCGAATTTACGGTGCTTAGCGACAGACGGAGCTTCGCCATGATAAATATTATGAATAAAGCAAGTCCTGTGACTGCCGTTTTCGTGGCAAACATGACCAACCTGATCGACATATACGAGCAGGCTTTTTTTGTTATAGTCTGTATTCATTGAAACGAGCCGCTGGATATTTCCGTCTTTTGCTCCGAACATAACGGCGTCGTCCTTTTCCTCGTCGTAATACCATACCTTACGGGTTTTGAGCGTATATGCAAACGCGGCTTTATTCATATAACCTATCATAAGGACGATATTGCTTTTGTAATCGACGGCAGCGACGGGCATAAGCTCGTTTTCCTGCCAAAGTTCGCTTAAATTTATCATTTTAATCTCCGTTCCTGCAAAGGTAATAATTCCGATGGTTGGGATTATTGCCTTACAAAATTATTTGTGCTTATTAAAACCCGAAAAAGCTGATTTGCGTACTCTGAGGTAATCCTTCAAGCGCGCCGCTTTGTTCCAGAGTTTCCATAACTGATTTGCTTATTCCTGCACGCTGCTGCAAATCGTCACGGGACATATATTCTCCCTCGCCGTCATCGCGGGCTTTCATAAGTGAAATCGCGGCGGATTCGCCTGTTCCCGACATAGAGGCAAAGGGCAAGCGTATTTTTCCGTCCTCAATTTTGTAAACAGTCGCGTGGGATTTATACAAATCAACCGGCAGGAACTCGACTCCGCGAGCCATCATTTCGTTGACGACCTGCATAGCGACAAACATATTTTCTTCCTTTGCGGTTGCGTCCTTACCCTTTTCGGTGATGGACCGCATACAGCGCTTAACCGCGTCTCTTCCGTTCATTATAGCAACGGTGTCGAGATCTTCGCCGCGGACGGACATATAAGTTGCATAATATTCGGTAGGGTAATAAACCTTGTACCACGCGAGGCGCATTGCGGCAATAACATATGCGGCGGCATGAGCCTTGGGGAACATATATTTTATCTTCATACAGGAGTCAATGTACCATTGCGGAACATTGTGCGATTTCATTGCATTGATGTGATCCTGCGTCAGAAGCTTTGTTGCGTTTCCTTTACGGACTATTTCCATAATCTTGAACGCCATATCGGGTTCAAGTCCTTTGTGCATCAGATACACCATAATGCTGTCACGAGTACCGATAACCTCGGAAATTGTGCAGGTTCCGTTTTTGATAAGGTCCTGAGCATTGCCGAGCCAAACATCGGTACCGTGAGAAAGTCCCGATATTTGAAGCATATCCGAAAAGTTTTTTGGCTTTGCGTCAAGCAGCATCTGACGGACAAACGGCGTACCAAGCTCAGGCAGGGATAGCGTTCCCGTTTCGCAGGAAATCTCATCGGCAGTTACGCCTAAGGGTTCGGGGGAGGTAAGAAGCTGATAAAGCTTAGGATCGCAGACATCTGCTTCAAATACTTTAACTCCGGTAAGATCTTCAAGATGCTTATAAAAGGTCGGAACATCATGACCGAGATTATCGAGCTTCAGGATTGTATCGTGAAGCGAATGGAAATCAAAGTGAGTTGTCCTGAGTCCGCCGCTTACATCGTCTGCCGGGTGCTGTATCGGAGTGAAATCCTCCGCGTCATTATCAGCAGGGATAACAACCATTCCTCCGGGGTGCTGACCTGTTGTGCGCTTAACTCCGACGCAGCCTTTGGCGAGCCTTTCTTCCTCGGCTCGGTTCACGGTAAGTCCGTTGACTTCGAGCCATTTTTTGACAAATCCGTAAGCTGTCTTTTCTGCAACTGTGCCGATTGTTCCGGCTTTGAAGGTATGGTCTTCACCGAAAAGCTCCTCTGTGTAACGGTGAGCGTAGAATTGGTACTCACCGCTGAAATTAAGGTCGATATCGGGCTGTTTGTCGCCTTTAAATCCAAGGAAAGTTTCAAACGGAATATCGTGTCCGTCACGGTGCATGGGAATTCCGCAGTTAGGACAATTCTTCGGCGGCAGGTCGAAGCCTGAGCCTACCGAACCGTCTTCAAAAAATTCACTGTGCTTGCACTTTTCGCAAACATAATGCGGAGGGAGGGGATTTACTTCGGAAATACCTGCGGCGTGAGCTACAAACGACGAGCCGACGCTGCCTCGCGAACCGACATAGTATCCGTGTTCTTCGGAGTTCTGAACGAGCTTCTGCGCGATCATATACAAAACGCCGAATCCGTTGGAAATTATGGATTTAAGCTCCTTGTCAAGTCGTGCGGCAACATTTGGCGGAACAGGATCGCCGTAGTCGCGTTTAGTCCTCTCCCAGCAAATTCTCGTAAGGTCCTCGTCTGCGCCGTCAAGGCTCGGAGGGAAAGTACCTCTCGGAAACGGAGTCATATCCGCTTCGCAGAGGTCTGCTATTTTATTGGTATTTGTAATTACGACTTCGCGAGCCGTTTCTTCACCGAGGTAAGCAAATTCGGCAAGCATTTCGTCGGTAGTCCTGAAAAACAACGGAGCTTGCTGCGACGCGTCCTTAAATCCCATTGAAGTCATAAGAATTTCTCTGTAAACCGAGTCGCCGGGATCTCTGAAATGCACATCACAGGTAGCAACGGTCAGCTTGCCGAGCTTGTCCGCAATGCGAATGAGCTTCTTGTTAAGCTCTTCCAAGTCCTCGACAGTTTTGAAACGCTCATAGCGCTCATCGTTGCTTCTGAGCATAAACGAGTTGTTGCCGGTCGGCTGAATTTCAAGATAATCATAAAAATCGGCTATCTTTAAAAGCTCATCATCGCTTTTTCCGTCAACCATTGCGTGGTAAAGCTCTCCGGCCTCACACGCGCTTCCTATAAGAAGCCCCTCGCGGTATTGCATAAGCCTGTGACGGGGAATCCTCGGTCTGCGCTTGAAAAATTTAAGATTTGAATCGGTTATAAGTTTATAAAGATTTTTAAGTCCCTGAGTATTCTTAGCAAGTATAATTATATGATAGGTTTTCTCGGCTCTGACCTCGTCTGCATATTCATCGGGTATTTCGTCATCAATTCCGAAACCGTATTTGTCGTAGAAAGCGTCATCGTTTACGAGGTAGCCTTCCATGCCGTAGATTATTTTGATACCTGCCTTTGCGGCGGTATTGCAAGCCTCCGGGAAAGACTGAACAACGCCGTGATCGGTTATGGCGATTGCCTTGTGTCCCCAAGCGGCGGCTCGGCTGACTAAATCCTTTGCGCTTGATATTCCGTCCATAGCGGACATATTTGTATGCAGGTGAAGCTCGACTCTCTTTTCCTGAGAGGTATCCTGCTTTTCGATTTTTTCGATTTGGGTTACGGCTTTTGCGTCAAGGATATATGTGTGCATATAACTGTCCATAGTTATCGCACCTCGGATGAGCACGGTCATACCGTCCTTTATCGAGTTTACAAAGTCTTCGCATTTTTGCTTATTGCCGAAAACCTTGACGGGGTAGGAGGAGGTATAATCGGTTATGTTGAAGCTTATAATGCTGAATCTTCCGTCTTTTGAAGATCTGACTTCTGAGGAAAATATATCGCCCCATACGATAATTTCTCCGTCATCGGGCGTACATTCAGCGATTTTTTTGGGCTTTCCCTTGACTATCGTGCCGAAAAGAGCTTTTGCATTCGTTATTGATATCGGCAAATCATCGTAAGCCTGTGCTTTCGGCTTCTTCTCCACAGGAGCTTTTGAAGCGGCGACAGGATCGGAACGGACAGCCGTTACGGCTATCTTTTGATTTTCATTACTTTGAATTTTTTGCAGAACTGCGATGTCGTCCTGCGGCTTCTCGGAGCTTTGAATCTGAACCGTAAAACGGCGGTCAAATCTTTCTGAAATAATATTTGATATAAATTTATCGCAGCCGAGATTTACAAGAATATCGCGTCCGTTTTCGGCAAGGTTTATTTTAACGGTATTTGCAGAAACAGAGTATTCTGCCCCGTCGAGAATTTTTTGCGAAGCAGGGAAATTGATGTAAACTTCTTTTATTATAGGAGCAAGACAGTCCTCGTTGAAGCTTTCGGGAGGAAAGTGAAATTTGAAATCGAGATGTTTAAGCCGCATTATATTTTTGAGCTGTTCACCGGTGGATTTTATTACGGAGATATCAACAGGCATGGGAAAATTAACAAGCATACTCACGCTTCTTTCGCTGAGGCTTGCTTCTATTTTTTCCACCGTTGCAGAGCCGAAATATGCGGCGCAGCCCGGATCTATGTATTCACCGAATAACTCTAAAAATGTTTTCAATTTTACACTTCCGTTTAAATTTTTTCTATTTCTTTTACTAATTCAGTAACAATATCTTTTTCTTCGATTTTGCGTATTATTTCGCCTTTTTTGAAAAGCATGGCGCAGCCGTCGCCCCCGGCGATACCGATATCGGCTTCATGAGCCTCACCCGGTCCGTTTACAACGCAGCCCATAACAGCTACTTTGATGTTTTTTTTGCAGTCTTTCAGAGCGGCTTCGACTTCATTGGCAACCCTTATCAGGTCGATTTTGGTGCGGCCGCAGGTGGGGCAGGAAACTATCTGAACTCCGTCACGGCGAAGTCCGATAGCTTTGAGAATATCAATTCCCGCATACACTTCATTCACCGGATTGTCCGTCAGCGAAACTCTTATGGTATCGCCTATACCGTGGAGAAGCAGACTGCCGATACCGGCGCTTGATTTAATAAGTCCCATACGGGCGGTGCCTGCTTCGGTAACTCCGAGGTGGAGAGGATAGCTACATTGCTGAGCGACTGTTTCATAGGCGCTTATCATATTTTTGACATCTGATGATTTGATAGAAATTACAATATCGTCGAAATCGAATTTTTCAAGCAAAGACGCATGGTACATCGCGCTTTTTGCCATAGCTTCGGGTGTAGGCGCGCCGAATTCGGCAAGGATTTCTTTCTCGACCGAACCGGAATTTACACCTATCCTTATAGGAATATTTCTTGCGCGGCATGCTTTGACAACTTCTTTTACACGGTCGTCAGAACCGATATTACCCGGATTTATGCGTACCTTGTCAACTCCTGCCGCGACCGATTCTATCGCAAGACGGTAATCAAAGTGAATATCCGCGACTATGGGAGCTTTTACCGCTTCTTTTAAGGCAGGAATCAGCTTAACTGCCTCTTTATCGGGGATAGCGGCTCTTATTATCTGACAGCCGGCTTTTTCAAGTTCAACAGCTTGCTTAACACTTGCTTCAATATCGTGAGCAGGTTTATTTAGCATTGATTGGACGCTTATCGGCGCGTCACCGCCGACAAGTACGCCGCCGACCGATACTTGCTTTGTTTTTCGTCTTTCCATAGATACAACAGCCCCTTTTCTGAGGTTAAATGAATGTTATGAATTGTGCTTTGTGATTTTTATGAAAGCTAAGCACATTAAATATGCCAAGAGATGTTTTCTTTTATAATTTTTGCCGGTACTCCTCCGTTAACATCATGAGTAACTACGGCTCCGGCGGCAATGACGCTTCCTCGTCCGATAGTTACCCCTTTAAGTATTTTAGCACCCATTCCAATCCAGACATCATCTTCAATTACTATCGGTGCGGATTTCTTTTGATTGCCGGAAATAAGATGATTGTCGCTGTCCCGGATAATAACATCTTCTGCAATGATTACATTTTTGCCTATCGTTATGCTTTCATAGCAATAAATTTTGCTGTCACAATTACAATAACCGCTGCCTATTTTTAATTCGGCATTTTTCATTACGCTCAATTTACATCCGGTATAAAAGGTAAATTCTCCGTCGCAGCTAATCTTTGAACCTTGACCGATTTCAATATAACCTGCGGTTTTTCTCTTTTGTTTAGAGTTGAGCGGAACATTGAAATAAATCAGTCCGCTAACATCAATTTTACTTGATTTATCTTTAACAACAGAAACGGGACGATAGCAATAAAAGTTTTTGCAAACCTTTGTTATTCCTCTGAAAAACAAAAGAATCTCATTTAAAAATTGTTTCATCATCATCCTCCGACTATCAATACCCAAATATCTTTAAAAGTTATAGCAAGCATAAGAAGAAGCAGAATAACAAGACCGATTGCGTGTACCAAACCCTCGCGTTTAGGATCAACAGGCTTGCCGCGAACAAGTTCTATCAGGAGGAAAAACAGTCTTCCGCCGTCAAGAGCGGGAATAGGCAGGAGGTTAAATACACCGATATTTATTGATATCATCGCCATAAGGCTTATCATACCCGAATAATCCTTATCTGTCTTAGAACTCTCGGCGACCTTTGAAACGGTATCAACTACGCCGACAGGTCCGGAAACATCCTTGAATGAATATTTGCCTGTTATCAGGTCAAAAACGCTCAGCCATATCATTCTGAATGTGCTTGCAGACTCTTTGAAAGTATCTTTTATAATTGTTTTAGCCGTTCTGTCCGTGCCGAAAACAACTATTGAATAGGTTGGAATTTCCGCATCGGTAAGCTCGATTTTTTCACCGTTTCTTTCGATAGTGATATCAGCTTTACCGTCGGCATTTCTACCGAGCAGATAATATATATCGAGGTAATAATAAATTCGTTTACCGTCTATTTTGATTATTTTATCGTTTTGCTGTAAACCGCCGTAGGAGGTAACTTTCTTATCATCTATTATAAAACCGTTTACATAGCTGCTTCCGGAAAGACTGTTGCTTATTCCCTGTGAAATTCCGACAAGCATAAGACCGAGAATTATATTGACGAGAGCGCCGGCAACAACTATTACGATTCTTTGCCAGCACGATTTTTTGTTAAAGGCGTTTTCGTCTTCGCTGTCCTCGTCCTCACCCTCCATACTGACATATCCGCCGATAGGCAGAAGCCTGAGAGAGTAGGTGGTATTGTTCTTCTTTTTGCTGAAAAGCTTAGGCCCCATTCCGATAGCGAATTCGTTAATTTTTACTTTAAAAAGCTTCGCAAAACAGAAGTGACCTAATTCGTGTGTTATTATTATCAATCCAAAGAAAAGAATGGCCAGAACTATCGTCCATTTGTCGAGAATTGATGACATTATACTTGAAAAACTGAGTAACTGCAAAGCGTGTAAGACACCTCCGATTTATATTTTGCTTTTTACAAAATCGCTTGCCCATTTGCAGGCGTCGTGTATGTCCGAAAGAGTGTAATCGGATTTCTGACAGGCAAGCTCAACGGCAGAGCGAACAAGCTCCTCAATTTGCGTGAATTTTATCTTACCCTGTCTGAAAGCCAGGTTAGCTTCCTCATTTGCAGCGTTGGCGCAAGCGGGTTTGAGACCGCCCTCGTTGATTGCGGCTCTGCAAACATTGATAAGTCCGAAAGTTTCATAATCCGGTTTGTCAAAGGTGAGCGTTCCGTAATCGGTAAGAGAAAGCTGTTTAACGGGCGAGGGGATTCGATCGGGATAGGTGAGAGCGTACTGTATCGGTATCCTCATATCAGGAACGCCGAGCTGTGCTATTACTGAATTGTCGCAGTATTCGACAAGAGAATGTACTACACTCTGACGGTGAACGACTATATCAATATTGTCGGGTTTCATATCAAAAAGCCACACAGCCTCGATAAGTTCAAGTCCTTTGTTCATCATTGTAGCGGAATCTATCGTTATTTTGGCTCCCATACTCCAATTCGGGTGGTTCAAAGCCTGTTCGACTGTAATATCCGCAAGCTCCGATTTCTTCTTGCCGAAGAAAGGTCCGCCGGAGGCCGTAAGAATAAGCCTTTTTACCTCTGAAAAATTACGACAGCCTTGAAGTGACTGAAATATAGCTGAATGTTCGCTGTCAACGGGGAGGATTTTTATGCCTTTCTCTTTGGCAAGCTCAGTTACGATTTTGCCGCCGGTGACGAGAGTTTCTTTGTTAGCAAGCGCAAGCTTATTGCCTGCATTGAGGACGGAAATCGTCGGTTCAAGCCCTGCCATTCCGACAATGCTGTTAAGCACATAGTCGGCTGAGAGCGACGCACATTCGCAAACTCCGTCCATGCCGGAAAGAATTTTTGTGCCTGTGTCGCTGACCTTGACTTTAAGCTCGCCCGCCGCCTTTTCGTCAACGAGAGCGGCATATTTAGGCTTATACTTTCTTATTTGATTTTCCATTTTATCGACGCAGGAATTGGCGGTCAGAGCGAGAACCTCATAACCCTGCATATCCACAACATCGAGAGCCTGAGTGCCGATGGAGCCTGTTGAACCGAGAATAGTTACAACCTTACTCATATTATCACCTTAAAATGCATTGATAATGCAAACTATTGCGTACATTGTCGGCAGGACAAAAACCATACTGTCAAAACGATCCATAACTCCGCCGTGACCGGGGATTATCCAACCGTAGTCTTTAACGCCGAAATTACGCTTTATTACAGAGGCGGAAAGATCGCCGAATATGCTTATTATTGAAATTATAATTGAAATGGGGATTATCGTGTACCATTCCCAATCTGTGAAAGGAGAAGTGAAAAACTTTGCTTTGAAAATGAAATAGAGCGCGATATTTGCCGCCGCTGTGAGCAAAACTCCTCCGACAGCACCCTCCCAGGTTTTTTTAGGACTTATTACGGGAGTCATCTTATGCTTTCCGAATGCAACGCCGGAAAAATACGCAAATGTATCCGTAAGCCAAGCGCAGAAGAAAGCGAAAAGAATTAAGTATATCGCGTGCGAAGCGTTGTATTTGCCATCAAAATCGTATTGAACATCGTGAAGCCTTATCCAGCAGGAGAGGGCTTCGGGTATCGCAAGAGAAGAAAAAATCGAAACTGCAACCTGTTCAAATTTATTTTTATTATGGCGAACAACCATAATGATGAGCATTGCTATTACATAAAAAGACAGCGCGGTAAGCGGCTGAATATTTATTTTGTCGAGCAATTCATATTCAACATTTATGGGTATAAAAGCGGCAACTGCGATTGAGGGAATCATTACGGACAAATCCGCTTTGACAATGTTGTTCATCTCATAAACTCCGACTGCGCTTGCAAGCGCGACAAAAAGCGCGAGCGCCGGGGTGTTCATAAGGAAAAGCACCGCGATAACGAGAGCGGCGTATAATACTCCTGAAATAATGCGAGTTTTCATGATGGAAAATCCTCTCTTTTGAACTATTCGATTAGGGACAAAGTTCTGCAAATCAGCGGTTCAGCGGTGGATTTACCACCGCTGACAGAATTAAGCAGATTATACCTTGCTGTGTGAACCCTGCTCTAAATTATATTGCCGAAATAATACTTACAGAACAGTATCAAACTCCGCCGAAGCGCCTTGTTCGCTTGTTGTAGTCGTCAATGGCTCTGTCAAGATCTTTTTCCGTAAAATCCGGCCAAAGGATATCCGAAAACCAGAATTCGGAATATGCGGACTGCCATATCATAAAGTTTGAAAGCCTGTATTCGCCGCTCGGACGGATTATTAAATCGGGATCCGGCTGACCGGCGGTATATATGTTTGCGGAGATATCGTCCTCGGTTATGTCTTCGGGATTTATCTCGCCGTTTTTTACTTTTTGTGCAATAATTCTGCACGCGTCGGTAATTTCAAGTCTGCCGCCGTAATTGACCGCGATATTGACATTTATGCGGTTTGCGCTTCTCGATTCTTTTTCGGTTGTATCAAAAAGCTCGATTATGTCCTCCGGCATACCTTCTCTGTGACCGATAAAACTGATATGCATACCTTTTTCTTCGTTTTCATCCTGTCTTTCCTGAGCCTCTTTCAGATAATCTCTGAAAAGGTCCATAAGGGCGGAAACTTCCTCGGGAGGTCTGCGCCAGTTCTCGGTAGAGAAAGCGTAAAAGGTTATATTTTTAATTCCGATTTCATCGGCATAATCGCAAATGCGGCGAAAAACCTGCGCTCCGGCTTTATGCCCCTCGGAACGCGGCAGGTTTCTTTGCTTCGCCCAGCGGCCGTTGCCGTCCATTATTATGCCGATATGGGCGGGAACATTTCTTTTTTCCATATAAATATCTCCGTAGCAAATAAATATTTATATCTCAGCGCAAGCCGATATTTATATTTCCATAACCTCTTTTTCTTTTGCGGAGGAAAGAGCGTCGATATCCTTGATAAAACCGTCTGTGATTTTCTGAAGCTCGTCTTCACCGCTTTTAAGATCGTCCTCTGTGATTTCGGAGGCTTTCTGCATCTTTTTGAGCTTATCAATGCAGTCGCGGCGGATTGAACGGATAGCAACTTTGGAATCCTCTGCGGTTTTCTTTACCTCTTTTACGAGTTCCTTTCTTCTGTCCTCGGTGAGCTGAGGGAAGGTAAGTCTGATAACCGAACCGTCATTCTGCGGATTTATTCCGATGTCGGAGGACTGAATTGCCTTATAAATTGAGTTGAGCGTGGATTTATCCCACGGCTGGATTACGAGGATTCTTGCCTCTGCGACCGAAACTGCCGCCATCTGATTTATCGGTGTGGGAACTCCGTAGTAGTCAACAAGAACCTTGTCGAGTACGCTTGCGTTTGCTCTGCCTGCGCGCAAAGCGGCGTAATCGTTTTTGAGTACGGAGGTGGTTTTTGACATTTTTTCCTTTGCATAATTGAATACTTCTTTCATAGTGATTCTCCTTTGTGATTTTATTTGTTGATTATGTTATTATTCTTTGACTAAGGTTCCTACGCTTTCACCGTTAAGCGCGCGCAGGATGTTTTCGGGATCTTCAAGGTTGAATACAAGAATCGAGATTCCGTTATCCCTGCAAAGTGAAGCCGCGGTGCTGTCCATAACTTTAAGTCCCTTTGCAAGAACCTCGGAGTGAGTAAGCACATCGTATTTTACGGCGTCGTCGAATTTGTTGGGATCTTTGTCATATACTCCGTCAACATTAGTGGCTTTGAAGATGACATCGGCTTCGATTTCGGCGGCTCTGAGCGCTGCGGTTGTATCTGTCGAGAAGAAAGGACAGCCTGTGCCGCAGCCGAAAATGACAACTTCACCGTCATTGAGGTGAGCAACGGCGTCACGGGCAACATACTGCTCTGCAATCGGCTGCATTGCGACCGACGACATAACGCGCGCTTTAACTCCGAGCTGTTCAAGAGCTTCGCAAAGAGCGAGAGAGTTCATAACCGTTGCGAGCATACCCATATTGTCCGCTCGTACGCGGTTCATATCTCCGCTGCTGCGTCCGCGCCAGAAGTTTCCTCCTCCGACAACAAGACCTATCTGAACTCCTGTGTCGGCGGCTCTCTTGATATATTGACATATATCGGATACGGTATCAAAATCAATTCCGTGGCCCGCCTTACCGGCAAGAACCTCGCCGCTGAGTTTGAGTAAAATTCTTTTAAACATATTCGTACCTCCATGGTATCGCATTATACAAATATATTTTACTTGAAAACTGCGGCGGTGTAAAGTGAAATTTAAAATAATTAACATATTTTTTTATTTTTTACGGATTTATTTGCGATTGTCGGATTTATGATGTATAATATACTCATATTTTATTTGGGAGACAAGACGATGATTGATTTTATCAGACGAAATACGCCGAAAATTGCCGGTAATTTTACTCTTAAATATACAGAAACTCCGCCCGACGGTTCGGATTACTACGAGATATATTCCGAGGACGGTAAAATAGTCCTTGCAGGCAACAGCAATCTCAGCCTTGCGATGGCATATTACCGATATCTCAATGAATACTGCTCGGTTGTAATAACAAGCGGCGAATACGATATTTCTTCGATTTACCGTTCGCCGTTGCCTGAAAAGAAGATTACCTATACCGCTCCGCAGAAAATCCGCGCGAGAATAAGCTACGAGATGTTTTCGCTTTCGGGTAATTTCTGGGGCTTTGACCGTTGGGAAAAAGAAATCGACTTTATGGCTATGCACGGAATCAATGCCGCGCTTCAAACCGTCGGCTTTGAAGCCGTAACATTTTATACGCTTACAGACCTCGGTATGGATAAAAATTTCTGCGCCGAATTTGCAAGCGGACCGGCTTTCATAAGCCGTCAGGTTACGGGCAATATTGCAGGTATCCATTCGATAAACAGCATTGATTATATTGAAAAGAAGCTCTCTGTCGCAAAGATGATTAACGATAGGGAAAGACAGCTCGGTATCGAGCCGATTTTCCCGGCGGCTATGCCGAGCGTGCCGTTCAGCCTCAGAAAGAAATACACAAAGATGGATATTTTCAAGGCGCCGCAATGGTACAATCTTCCTCCGATTTTTTACATTGAGCCTGACAACGGATTTTTCAGCGTGTTTAACCGTAAATTTCTTGAAACTCAGCGCGAGCTTCTCGGTGAAACGCACAGCTATATTTTTGAGCCTGCTTACGATGTTGATAAAAAAGGATATAACGCATATTTTAAAAATCTCGGTCCTGCCTTGTCGCAGCTTCTTGACGATTTTGACAGCGAAGCGGTTTGCTATACGCATGCAAGCTCTGTGAATGAGAATTTCTTTGAAAATATGGCGGGCAAAAAATTTATTTTCATAGACGACTGCAACGCCGTTAGCGGTAATTTACTGGACGGCAAAAAATTCATTGTTGATATAGGCGGAAATAAATACGGAAGAACGGGACTTTACGGCAACATAGATAAGCTTTGCAAAAATCCTTATGCACAGGCAAAGGCTGTCCGTCCCGATGTCTGCGGCTCCTGCATAAGCATTGATTCGTTTGACGAAAATCCAATGTTCTGCGCCTGCGCTCTCGAAAGTATCAAGCGTTCTCAGCCGTTTGACTGCGAGGAATTCCTGCGCGATTTTGCGGAGAAACGATATTCGACGGACAAGTTTGACTCTGCTGTAATTAAACTCAAAGAAATATGCTATAACACGGACGAATGTGCAGGTTCTATAATATGTGCAAGACCTGCAACCGAGTTAAAACATACCGCGCCGTATGATAATCTTACAGACAGGAACATAGATTTTCACGCGCTTTATGAGTTGGCAAGGGAAATAACCGACAGCGACGAAGCAAAAAATGATGAGATGAGAGCCGATATTCAGTCGATAGTCAGGCAGATTCTCAGCGAGCTTGCATATCCCGTATATCTTAAAGCAACCGAAAGCTTCAAACAGCAAAATGTCGGCCTTTTTGAACAGCTAAGCAACCTTTTTCTTGAAATATGCAAGGATATGGACAGACTTTTGAAGACAAGAAAAGAAACGAATCTGTTTACGCATATTGAAGAAGCTCGTCAGCTCGGTTCGGATAAGGACGAGATACAAAGCTTAGAAATAAATTATCTGATGCTGCTCACAATTTGGGGACCTATTGACCACTCGATGCTGTATGATACCGTGTGGAGAGAGTGGGGAGGTTTTGTCGAGGATTTTTACGCTCAGAGATGGTATATGTATTATCATTCGCTTGCGGCATATTTTGACAAGCCGAAAAAGCTTAAAGATGTTTCTAAAAGACAGCCGCTTGACAGGAACGAATACCAAGGTTCATATCAGGCTAAAAGATTGACGCTTTTTGAAAATAATTTTATTGAGAATTACATACCTAAGAGCGACGGAATTGCCGAAGAAGACGCGCTTACCGTTGCTAAGGAGCTTTTACATAAATACTCCGAGGTTATATACCAGTTCTGATTGACAATAAATTTCAATAATGTTATAATTTTTTTAATATATTAGAAGGTGGATGCGTTTTATATGAATTTCAGCTATAAATTTACTGTAATTATCCCTGTTTATAACCGCGGAGATATGGTTCATATAGCTTTTGAGTCTGTTAAAAATCAAACTATGAATTTTGATGATATCGAGGTTCTTATCGTTAACGACGGTTCGACCGACGATAGCCTTAAAAAGTGCAGAGCACTTGCCGGAAACTCTAAGAATGTCAAGGTTCTTGACAAGCCCAACGGCGGAATTAGCTCTGCGAGAAACTGCGGAATAAAAAACGCAACCGGAAAATATATTGCTTTTCTTGACGACGATGACGCTCTTGAAGAGAAAACGCTGGAAAGTTCGTATAATCTTTTTGAAGAGCATTACGACGAGATAGATTTACTTACCTATAAAATAACATATATTCAGAACGGACAAAAGGCAAAATGGAGACATTTCAGATATGATGTCCTTACGGAGACGGGCGTATACAGCTTGGAGGAAAATCCGTCTATTGTTCAGACAACGATAAATGTTTGCATTAAGAATCAGGCTGAAAACACTAAGCTTTTTGACGAAAGTCTGTCATATATGGAGGACCAGGCATACAACAACGCCGTCCTTGCAGACAAGATGAAAATAGGCTTTGTCGAGGACGGAGAATATCTTTACAACAGACATGACGACAGCGCCGTTTCGGTTTCGTCGAGCGCTATTCATTGCTTTGAGAAGTTTATGAATTATTTTGAAACGCTTTTCGGCAAGTATGACGCTGTACCGAAGTATTACCAGTGCTGTTTCCTCCATAATCTGACTTACAGACTGAAAGATGATGTGCTTTTCCCGTATCATTACAACGAAAAGGATTTTGCCGCGGCAATGGGCAGGATATCGTCTTTGCTTGCGAGAGTCGATGAAACGACAATGTTTATCGACTTCCCGATGGACGATTTCTACCGCACTTATTTCTGGTGTCTTAAACCCAACCGTAAGGCTGAGCTGAAATTCAATGATTTCTCGCAGGAGCTTGTTCTCGGAAAACGGGTTCTTATGGAGCGCCATAATGTAACTTTTGTTGTCAAAAGATTCTTCTTTGACGGAAAATCGGCTCGTTTTATCGGCTATATCCGTTCGCCTTTCTTTAATTTTATGGACAAGCCGGAGCTGTATCTCAATTTCTATGACGGCGGCAGGGATATACAGATAGAGCTTAACAAGTCCTCTTTCTGCTACTATTTCTGCAAGCACGAATGTGCAAAGGCATGGTCGTTTGACTTTACCGTAAATCTTAACAGAACGGTCAATTTTGATTTTTACTGCAAAATGGGCGAAAGATGCTACCCGTGCGTTTATGAATTCAATTCAAATATAGTTGCAAAACCGAATTCTCCGGGATTCATTTATATGAAGAACGACACAAGAATTCAGCTCAAAGAAAATCTCTTTATGGTAAAGAAAATGTCCCATAGCGAGTATTTACGCAGGGAAACCAAGAGAATGCTTCATCTTGCCTCGACAAAACCCGCCGACGGCATCAGCTATATGATTATCAAAGAGCTTAAAAAGAATGAAATTTGGCTGTATAACGATAATTTATATACTGTAAAGGATAATGCATATTATCAGTTTAAGCACGATTTTAATAAAGATGACGGAGTTAAAAGATACTATGTAATGGACGGAGATCCGAGCAGGATGAAAGGTCTTTTCACTCCTGAGGAAGAAAAGCATATTGTAAAATTTGCTTCAAAGAAGCATATACTTTTATTCTTTGCGGCGTCAAAGATAATAACATCTTTCTGCGAGGCGAGCGCATTTACTCCCGTTATTCCGAAACACAGGAGAATGTTCTTTGACCTTACTGATTTTGAGGTTATTTATTTGCAGCACGGAATACTCCACGCGACTACTCCGACCAAGTATTCAAAGGACAGAGTTTTTGTCGATAAGATTGTTGTATCGTCGCAGTTTGAGATTGATAATCTTACGGAGAACTACGGTTATAATTTCTCAGACCTGATTCCGTCGGGTATGCCTCGCTATGATTATACCGATTTGGCAAAGAAGCCTAAGAACAGAATACTTTATGCTCCGAGCTGGCGCGACAAGCTCGTCGGTAAATATGTAAACCGTGAAAGAAAGTTCTACGATTCTGTTCTTAAAAATTCCAATTATTATAAGGGAATCGTTGCTTTCCTTACCGATCCCGTGTTGCTCGAAGCTCTTGAAAAGAATGATATCATTCTTGATTTCAAGCCTCATCCGAATTTCCGCGGATACGCTCATCTGTTTGAGCCGTTCCTCAACGACAGGATTGTGCTTGCAGCTCCCAATGTAGAGCTTGCGGACTATAAGCTCTTTATTACGGATTTTTCGAGCTTTAATTTCGATTATATTTATCAGGGCAGACAGCTTTTGTATTTCGTACCTGACCTCGATGATTTCAAATGCGGTGCCGTTACATTTTACAGGGATATTGATTTGAAGTTTGAGGACGGCTTCGGTGATTATACTACCGATCCGCACGAAGCTGCCGAGCTTGTTGTGAAACGAATTAACTGCAATTTTGAAACAGATGAAAAATATAAGGACCGCATTGATAATTTCTTCCTCTCAAAAGGAAATCATTGCGAAAAACTGTATAGGTATCTCAAAAAATAATTGACTCTATACAGGCGCGCCGAGTTCGGCGCAGAGCAAAAATCATAAAAATAAAGCTATAATTTACAACTGAGCGCAATAATTGCCGTTTGTAAATTATAGCTTTTTTGTTGAAAAATTGTCTTGTTTTATTACAATGCTATTTTCAGAAAATCGGAGTAAGCATTTTCCCATTTGTCAGGATCCTGCGGTTCGTAAATTTTAAGCTCGGAGGAGTCGGAAACGATTTTTCTCGCTTCGCTTATCGAGTCTATGCATCCGTCCGCGAGAAGCTGAACGGCGATATTGCCCATTACGGTAGCTTCTACGGGGCCTGCCGCAACTCTGACATTGCAGGCGGAGGAGGTCATCTGACAGAGCAAAGTGTCTTTTGTTCCGCCGCCGATGACATGAATTACGGGGTATTTCTTTTCGGTACATTCCGAGAGCTTCGCAAATGTAAGCTTATACTTCATCGCAAGGCTTTCGTATATACAGCGCATAACCTCGCCGACGGTCTGAGGAACATACTGGCCGGTTTTTTTACAGAATTCGCGCACTCTTTCGGGAATGTTGCCGTGAGGAACAAACTCAGGAGCGTCCGGATCAATGAAGCATTTGAACGGTTCGGACGCAAGAGCGGCTTTTTCAAGGTCTGCATATGAGTATTCCTCTCCCTCTCTGCGCCATTGACGGCGGCTCTCCTGAATGAGCCAAAGACCGATTATATTTTTAAGGAAACCTACGGCTTTGCCGTAACCGCCCTCGTTTGTTATGTTTATATCAAGAGATTTTTCATTAACGATCGGCGCGTCAAGCTCCGTTCCGAAAAGAGACCATGTTCCGCTTGAAATGAAAGCGAAATCTCCGCTTTCGCAGGGCACGGCGGTGATTGCCGACTGCGTATCGTGTCCGCATACTGAGATTACGGGTACGCTCTTTGTACCGCACTCCTCGCAGATATCGTCGCTGAGCATACCGAGAACAGTTCCGGATGGAACTATATCCGGCAAAAGTCTTTTAGGAATTTCAAATGCTTCAAGAAGCTCGTCCGACCAGTCCCCACTCGTTATATCAAGCATCTGCGAGGTCGAAGCGATTGAATATTCCGCGCATTTTTTGCCTGTCAGCATATACGCAAAAAGGTCGGGCATAAACAGGATTTTGTCTGCTCTGTCAAGCATCCACGGGCGATTTTTTTTGAGAGATATAAGCTGATACAGCGTGTTAAGTTCCATAAACTGCGTTCCCGTAGTTGCATAGAGCTTGTCTTTGGGAACGGTTTTGAATGCCTCGTCAACCATTCCCGCGGTTCTTTTATCACGGTAGTGAATCGGATTTTCCATCAGCTTATCCTCGGCGTCGATAAGACCGAAATCAACTCCCCAGGTATCAATTCCGATGCTGTCAAATCCGCCGGCGAGAGCCGCTTTTGTGATTCCCTGTTTAATCTCGTAAAACAGGCGCAGAACATCCCAGTAAACCGTTCCGCCGACGCTGACGGGATCGTTTGAAAAGCGGTGAATTTCCTGAAGCGTTATTTTCTTGCCGTCGAAAGAACCTATTATAGCTCTTCCGCTTGAAGCGCCGAAGTCAAAAGCGAGAATTCTTTTTTCAGTCATTTATTACAACACCTTTTTGGAGAATGATATTCGCATAAATTGCGGTTTCGCCTGTGGCGATTATTGCATAGGCGTTTCTTGCCTTTTCATAGAAATCAAATCTTTCTATAAGCTCGATTTTTTTGTCGCCTTCGTTCTTTTTGATTATATCCTTGTATGTCTGCCAGATTTCGGGCGGATTTTCGCTGTCGCCGTTATCCATAAGCCCAACGGGACATTCAACATAGGTGTCGAGGGGCATAAGTTGAAGTATTGCGTCAAGAATTTCGGGAACTCCGTGTCCGTCACAGCGTATAAGTCTTTTGGCGTTTGCCGCGGCGGGGAAGTTACCGTCGCCTATTACAATATAGTCACCGTGTCCCATTTCCATAAGAGTTTTGAGAAGCTCCGGGGATAATACCGACGGAATATTTTTAAGCATAGCAATTTACTCCTTTTTACAATTTTATTTAATTATACAATAATCTTATATAAAAATAAAGTAAAATACTTGAAAATCTTTCATAAATTTGATTTAATATTTTTGTCGTAAAACGGCCTGTATGATATCAGGCGAAATTTGAAGGTGTTTAAATGTTTGCAAAAGTGAACAGTATGGGAATTTTCGGACTTGAAGTTTTCCCGGTCACGGTAGAAGCGGATATTTCTTCGGGATTGCCGAGGTTTGATATTGTCGGTTTGCCCGATTCCGCGGTAAGCGAATCGCGCGACAGAGTACGCTCGGCAATGAAAAATGTCGGTTATGATTTCCCTGTCAGCAGGATAACGGTAAATCTTGCGCCTGCCGACCGCCGCAAGGAGGGGCCGACTTATGACCTTGCCGTTTTTATTGCTTTGCTTGAAGCTTCTCAGCAGATTAAGGTTGACAGCCGCGAATATTCGTTCCTCGGTGAGCTTTCGCTTGACGGAACGGTGCGCAGAGTAAACGGAGTCCTGCCCATGGCGATAGGAGCTATGAAGAGCGGAATAAAAGGAATTTTCGTTCCCGACGAGAATGCGAGCGAAGCCGCCGTAGTTGAGGGTATAGATGTCTATCCCGTTTCAAATGTTATTGATGTTATCAATCATCTTTGCGGCAGAAAACCGATTAAGCCGGCAGCCGCGATAAGCACGACCGACAAGAACCCGTTTGAATTTATGCCGGATTTTGCCGATGTCAAAGGTCAGTCTGAGGCAAAGAGAGCGCTTGAAGTAGCAGCCGCCGGAGGTCATAATACCATTATGATAGGCAGTCCGGGAACGGGCAAAAGTATGCTTGCAAAGCGCCTTCCGTCAATTCTTCCGTCTATGACTTTTGAAGAAAGTCTTGAAACAACTAAGATATACTCGGTCGCCGGTGCTCTTAAAAAAGATTCACGGCTTATAACGCAAAGACCGTTCCGCTCACCGCACCACACCGTATCTACGGTAGGCTTGGCGGGAGGAGGAGCAGTGCCGAAGCCGGGTGAGCTTTCGCTTGCACATAACGGCGTGTTGTTTCTTGACGAGCTGCCGGAATTCTCACGGCAGACGATGGAGATAATGCGTCAGCCGCTTGAAGACGGAATTATAACGATATCACGCGCCGCCGGCACTTTTTCGTATCCGTGTTCGGTTATGCTCGTTTGCGCGATGAATCCGTGTCCGTGCGGATATTACGGACACCCGACGAGGGAGTGTACCTGCCACGAAGGAGCTGTTTCAAGATATTTGTCAAAGGTAAGCGGACCTCTGCTGGACAGGATAGATATTCATATTGAAGTGCCTCCGGTTGACTTCCATAAGCTCTCGGACAACCGAAAGGCGGAAAGCTCGGAAAGTATAAGAAAAAGAGTCGAAGCCGCAAGAAAAATTCAGCAGGAAAGGCTGAAAGGAACAACGGCAAACTGTAACGCGCAGATGAATTCGGCTATGACGAGAGAATATTGTCAAGCCACAGACGAAGCAATGCGGCTTTTGAACGCGGCGTTTGATAAGCTCGGACTTTCTGCGAGAGCCTACGATAAAATACTCCGTGTTGCAAGGACGGTTGCCGACCTCGGCGGCTCTGAAAAAATTGAAGCAAATCACATTGCCGAAGCAATCCAATACAGATCTCTCGACAGAAAGTTCTGGGAGAGATAAATTTGAAAGGGAGTAATTATTATGAGGCGTTCAGACAGAGAAATTAAAAGCTTTGATGAAATTATCAAGGTTATTGAGGAATGTGATGTTTGCCGTGTTGCGTTGAACGCGGACGGATATCCTTATATAATTCCGCTTAATTTCGGAATGAAAACCGACGGCGAAAGAGTTGAACTTTATTTCCACGGCGCAAAAGAGGGTACAAAATATGAACTGATAGAAGCGGACAACAGAGCGAGCTTTGAAATGGACTGCGCGCACAAACTTGTGACCGATACCGAAAGCGGAAACTGCACAATGGAATATAAAAGCGTCATAGGCAGAGGACGCATTGAACCGATTGACGACGCGGAAAAGCTGAACGCGCTTTCGATACTTATGGAGCATTATCATAAATCGGATTTTTCTTTTGATAAATCTGTAATGCCGCAAACCGCTGTCTTTAAGCTCGTAGTTGAGAGTATGACGGGAAAAGCGAGACTGAAAAAGAAATAAAAATCGAGCCGTAACGGCGAGTAAAGCCGCAATTCATTAAATTACACGCAATGCTGACCGAATGATAAAATAACTGTTTTATAAAAGCTTAAAACCGAATAAAACTTTCATTTGATGTGTTGCAAATTCTTTTAAATAGTGTATAATTAGTTTGTATCCGGCTTGAAAATAAAAAGCGGAATAAGGATATTAACGCTAAAACGCGTTTGAAATTTGGATTTACGAAAGGAAGAATGAATATGGCAGAGAACAGATATCTCGGCGAATATCCCGTAATCGGAATCCGTCCGATAATCGACGCAAGACGAGGACCTCTTAAAGTCAGAGAGTCGCTTGAAGATCAGACTATGGGTATGGCGAAAGCCGCAAAGAAGCTTTTTTAGGAGAACTTAAAATACACAAACCGAGAGCCTGTAAAGGTTGTCCTTTCCGATACGACTAGCGGTAGAGTTGCCGAGGCTGCCGCTTGCGCCGAGCAGTTCAGAAAAGAGGGCGTTTCCATAACACTTTCCGTTACTCCTTGCTGGTGCTACGGTTCCGAGACTATGGATATGGATCCGATGACTATTAAGGGTGTATGGGGATTTAACGCAACTGAGCGTCCCGGCGCTGTTTACCTTGCTTCCGTACTTGCTGCTCATGCTCAGAAAGGACTTCCGGCATTCGGTATTTACGGCCGTGATGTTCAGGAAGCTAACGATTCCGAAAACCTTACTCCCGATGTCAGCGAGAAGCTGCTCCGCTTTGCCCGCGCTGCGGTTGCCGTTGCCACTATGAGAGGTAAATCATACCTCCAAATCGGTTCAATTTGTATGGGTATCGCAGGCTCGTCAATAAGCCCGGATTTCATTGAAGAATACCTCGGAATGAGAGTTGAGTCCGTTGATGAGGTTGAGATTATCCGTCGAATGAGCGAGGGTATCTATGATGAAGCCGAATATCAGAAAGCTCTTGCATGGACCAAGGAGCATTGCCCTGAGGGATTTGACAAGAACCCCGATTTCGTAAGAAAATCCGACGAGCAGAAAGAAAAGGATTGGGAATTCACCGTCAAGATGATGGTAATTATCAAAGACCTTATGAACGGTAACAAGAATCTGCCGGCCGGCAGAGAAGAGGAGATGGCAGGACACAATGCTATCGTTGCCGGATTCCAAGGTCAGAGACAGTGGACAGATTTCTATCCAAACGCCGACTTTGCAGAAGCTCTTTGCAACACATCATTCGACTGGAACGGAGCAAGAGAGCCGTATGTTCTTGCAACAGAGAACGATACTCTTAACGGTATTTCTATGCTCTTTATGAAGCTGCTTACTAACAAGGCTCAGATGTTTGCCGATGTTCGTACATATTGGAGCGAGGACGCTGTAAAGAGAGTTACGGGTTATCAGATCGACGGCCATGCAAAGGAAGCCGGCGGATTTATTCACCTCATAAACTCCGGCGCTTGCTGTCTTGATGCCTGCGGCGAGGTCAAGGACGAGAACGGTAACGCTGTTATGAAGCCGTGGTACGATATGACGGATAAGGATATCGACGCTTGCCTTAAAGCTACCGAATGGTGCGCCGCGGATAACGGATATTTCAGAGGCGGCGGATACTCATCGAGATTCCTTACAAGAGCAGAGATGCCTGCAACTATGATCAGACTTAATATCATCAAAGGCTTCGGTCCTGTTCTTCAAATTGCCGAGGGCTATACGGTAAATCTTCCCGATGAAGTTTCTGATACTCTTTGGAAGCGTACAGATTACACCTGGCCTTGCACATGGTTCACACCGATCGTTAACGGCAAAGGCCCGTTCAAGTCTGCTTATGACCTGATGAATAGCTGGGGTGCAAACCACGGAGCTATCTCATACGGCCATATCGGAGCTGACCTTATTACAATGTGTTCAATGCTTCGTAT
>JAQXHF010000051.1 GCA_029007095.1 Clostridia bacterium
GAATTCAAGAATATCATTGTGCTGAACGGACTGCCGCCATAATCGTTGATGTACCATTTAGGCGGTTCAACGGCAATTTTTTCAAACTTCTTTGCCCACTTGTCGGTAAGTCCGAGCGCGTAAGCATACGGAAGTACGCTGTAAAAATAATCGGGCGTTTCTTCAACGAGAGCTTCGAGCTTGTCAAGCTCTGCGGATTCGATGAACTGCTTGAAGCCGATTACTTCTCCGCGCAATTTCAGACCTCTTTCACTCAGCGTTTTCATTCTGAGAGTGAATACAAAACCTGCAAGCGAGAATGAAAATGAAATTATCGAGGCAGGCAGATTGCCGCTTGACGAATATGTCATATAAGCGAGAGCCGCGCTAAGCAGCGCATAAATCAAGGTGAAGAAGCCTATCTTTAAGGTTGATTTGTGTTTAGCGTCCGCATTTCTTGCGTCGAAGAAATGCGAAGCGACAACGAGCGAAGCGATAGTCGCGACAAGCAAAGCGAATCCGACGATATGATATCCGTCGGAAGCCGCACTGATATATACTCCGCCGAAAAACGCAGCCGCGGCAGGAATAAGACAGAGGAAATACGAGATTATTCTAGCTACAACGGATTTTTCGGTATAGAGATTATTGCCCATCTTGCTCTTGAAATAATTGCCGAGCATGGACTTTGAAGCTTCAAATTTAGTGTAGAAGGAGTCGCTCAGACTGTCAGACGATACCGTATCGACGCCTTTAAAAAGTCCGTTAAACATAGTTCTTTCGTACGGCTTTGCGCCCTTGGGCAAGTTAGTTTTTTTGTGCAACTTAAAGTCTTTTTTGCCGGTACTTTCTATACTGATATAGCCCTTGTCTGCCCAGTATATTATCAGCGAAACGAGGTCGCGGTCATTTACGATTCCGTCGATGATGTAACCGATTTCGGCGCTTGTCATTCCGTCCGGAGGGTAGAAGTTTATCACCGGAACTACCGGCTTATCTCTGCCGACGAAAAACCACATCAGGAAAATCGCCGCAAATGCAATTATCATTATTGCAAATACAAGCGCCCATAGGCTTTCAAGCGAGCTTTCACCGACAAAATACCCCTCAGGCAGAGTGATGTTCACGGTAGCTCCCTCTCCCTGACGGAGCGCTCCGTTGGAAACCGCAGTGATCGTGTTCCCCTGTACTTTAAGCGTAAATGCCGACGAATCAACCGAGCCGTATTCGCCGGAAAGAATCTCGACCTTGCTCGCGTCAAATTCCTTAGGCATTGTCAGTTTAAGCGAAGCGGACTGAATATCCGAGTCCCAATAATTAGGCAGGAAGTTCCAGTAAAGCATATCAAGCTCGTCGATTCCGTCGTCATACAGCGTACATTTGTAATGTATATTGTAAACCTGTTCGCCGTAAACCATGCGGTCTTCATCGCCGATTTTAATGACTACATTTCCGCTTTCGTCATAGACTTCGTATTTGAATCCGTCAACGCTGATATCCGAAACCAGCATACGGTAATTTTTGCTTACAGACTCACCGTTGATTTCACGGTAAATTGTTCCCTTATAAGGAATGTTGCGGTAAATTCCGTGGCTTTGCTGAGTGAAGTCAACAGAAATCTGTTCGGTAATGTCGATAGTATTATCTTCGCTGACTGTCGCCGCAACATCATAGCTCAAAGTGTCGTAATTTCCGCCCTCGGCCGATACGCAGATAAAGGTGGAGGCGATAACGGCGCACACCGCAACCGCGACGGCAAGAATTTTTTTAACCCTATCCATAAATACCCCGTCAATTAAAATTCAACATTCACATTCTGTCTGTGACCTTCATCATCAATTTCAAACATAGGCTTCTTTGTGAATTTGAAAATGCTTGCAATGATGTTTGTAGGAACGACCTGAATTTTAGTGTTATACTGCCTTACAACGCCGTTGTAATATTTGCGTGAGTTTGCGATGTCGTTTTCGGTGCTTTCAAGCTTCGACTGCAAATCGAGGAAGTTTGTGTTAGCTTTCAGCTCAGGATAAGCTTCGGCAACGGCAAAGAGCGACTTGATTGCTCCCTGCAAACCGGTTTCGGCATTGATTTTATCTTCGGGAGTTTTGGCGTTAACGGCAAGATTGCGCGCACTTATTACTTTTTCAAGCGTTTCGCTCTCGTGCTTTGCATATCCCTTTACCGTGTTGACAATATTAGGTATAAGGTCATGACGCTTTTGAAGATAAACATCCATTGTCGAGAAAGCTTCCTCGACCATATTTCTGAGTTTAACAAGTCCGTTGTACGAGCCTGCAACCCATAAAACGATTATTACGATAATAGCAACAACAGGTATCCACCACATATAAATTTCTCCTTATATATTTATTATTTGTTGTGTTTATATAATATACTATTTATAACCCTTTGTCAAAATAATTAAATTTTTTTAAATTTTTGCTTTTGAGCGTGATTTGCGGTTGTTTTTTATTAAATAAAAGGATAAAATTATAAAAAATCGGGCGATAAATTAAAAAAACTCTTGACTTTTACAAAAAATCAATTATAATAATAGTATCGATTATCATTATTGATTTTGAGAGGTGAGAGCAAAATGAAGAGAAGCAGACAGCGGGAAGCAATAATTTCCGAGCTTAATTCAAGGCGCGATCACCCTACGGCAGAGGAGATTTATCTCAGCCTTAAAAATACCATGCCCAATATCAGCTTAGGCACGGTTTACAGAAATCTTAATTTGCTCTCCTCGGAGGGGATAATCGGTAAGCTTTTTGTCGGCGGCGCAGACAGGTTTGATTATAATGCGAAAACTCATTATCATTTGCTTTGCACTAAGTGCAACAGACTGTTTGATGTAGATATGCCGGTAGACGATGAGCTTGAAAAACAGGCCAGTAATTATGTGAACGGGGTTATCTCATCGCACAGCCTTACATTTATAGGCGAGTGTGAGAACTGTTCTCACTAATTATATATTAAAAAGTAATTTTATGGAGGTAATTATTATGGCAAAATGGGTATGCAGCGTATGCGGTTATGTTCACGAGGGAGACACTCCGCCGGAGAAGTGTCCGCAGTGTGGTGTTCCTGCTTCTAAGTTCAACAAGCAGGACGAGGGCCTTTCATGGGCAGCAGAGCATGTTGTAGGTGTAGCTCAGGGCGTTTCTGAGGATATCATCGAGGATCTCCGTGCTAACTTCAACGGCGAGTGCTCAGAGGTTGGTATGTACCTTGCAATGGCAAGAGTAGCTCACAGAGAGGGTTATCCCGAAATCGGACTTTATTGGGAAAAGGCAGCTTACGAGGAGGCAGAGCATGCAGCTAAGTTTGCTGAGCTTCTCGGAGAGGTTGTAACCGATTCGACCAAGAAGAATCTTGAAATGAGAGTTGCTGCTGAAAACGGCGCAACAGCAGGTAAGTTTGACCTTGCTAAGAGAGCTAAGGAAGCAAACCTTGACGCTATTCACGATACCGTTCATGAGATGGCTCGTGATGAGGCAAGACACGGCAAGGCTTTTGAGGGACTTCTCAAGAGATATTTCGGTTAATCGTAAATCGTAAATATTTTTTGCAAAGAAAGGAGAGATACCTGTGGAGAAGTATGTATGCCCCTGCGGCTATGAATATGATCCTGAGGTCGGCGATCCCGATAACGGCGTAGCTCCCGGCACAGCGTGGGAGGATGTTCCCGATGATTGGGTATGTCCTATCTGCGGTTTAGGCAAGGATTCTTTTGAAGCTGAATAATTAAGGCTTTTATATCAAAACAGGCTTGTGCGTTTGTGAATTTCAAATTGCACAGGCCTGTTTTTTGCTCTAATATTTCTGTTGATTTTTTTGGTAATTACAATACAAGTGATATTGCGATAAGATATTGAGCGGCATAGTAGAAAGAATGGTTCATTACTATGAAAAATTTGTTATTCTTGTTTTCACCGAAGTATGTAAAGCAAAGTATGGAGTCGGAAATTATGAAGCAAATCGCTCCGAGGAATAATACGGTATGCTTTACATCAGGCTCTGTAATCAAAGCCAAAAGCGAGGACGAAACGGTGAGTGAAATTGCGGCAGAATACATTATTATCATTTTGCGGTAGTCACCGAATACGAGCTTCAAAGGCTTTTCGAGGAACTTAACGCTCAGACTGAAAATGAAACACGAGGCCGCCATTATTATAACGGCAATCGGCCTGAGCAGTTCGGCTTCGCGTATTATCGCCGCGGCATAGAATAAATGCCCCGACATAAACATTACAAATCCTGAGATAAAATAGTATCTCTTGTTGTTGGGATAAACCCATTTTAAATCGAGAGCCGCGTCGCCCAACATTCCGCAGACCGCGCCTGCAATGAAAAGTGAATTTGAAAGTATGCTTTCGGGCGAAGCCGCAGCGGCAGCCACCGCCGTCAGCACGAAAAACAAGCTTGCGACGGTTTTTCTCGTCACATCTGCGAGGGTGGTTTTGGATGAACGCATAACGATGAACAAAATGCTTGCGGCAATTCCGATAACTGCTAAAAAAATATACATACGACTCCCTCCGCTTGTCTTTCTATTATAATTAACAGATTAAAATGCTTGTCACTATCATAATATCTATAATTACAATAATATGTTAATAAATTTTATGAAAATTGTCAATATACAATTCTCGATAAATAGAAAAACCGGGATTCACGCATAAGCGAAAATCCCGTTTTTTAATGTTAATTTAAAACTGCATTGGTACTATTCGGCAGAGGTTTCTTCTTTCATCACATTCATAGCTTCTATCGGATCTGCCGAGGTGCCGTCTACCGTTATTTCAAGGTGCAGATGAGCGCCGTCCTTGCTCTCCGTTGGAATTTCGGTGAGTGTTCCTATAACCTGTCCCTGCTCGACGGAATCGTTCTCTTTCAGGGTGGTTTTTACTCCGCAGTATTTTGCGCTCATTTTGCCGCCGTGCGTTATTTCTATAACATCACCCCATAGGGCGTCGTTGTAAACGGCGGATACTCTGCCGTCCTGAATTGCGATTATTTTGTCGCCCGTCTTGCCCGAAAAATCCGTACCGTCATGTGTGCGCCAATCGTTCATTGTCTTTGAATATACCATTTTCTCGTCGCTGTAATCCTTGGTAACCTTACCGTTTATCGGAAGCAGGAAATATCCGCTGTAAGGCTTATTCAGACTGTTTTCCTCGTCTGACGCGGACGATGACTGCTCCCTGTTGTCGGGAATCCCTGTCTGATTAAGATTTGCTTGCGAGTCTGTCTTTCCCTGAGTTACAGAGTAACCGCTCGTAGCGTCGGAAAAAGCCTTTGTATTTGTCAGATCGGTTCTGACCTTTGCAACATTGAATATTGCTGCCGCAACTCCGATAATAACGAGAATCAGAGAGGCAGCTACCGCGTAAAACGCTTTTGTCTGTATCATTTTTTTATAAATCTCAGACGCTTTATTTTTCATATAATATCTCCCCGTTTTCGGCGCAAAGCCTTAGTTAAAAATAGTTTTGGCTCGCTTCGGGAATTTATACAAAAAAATAAAAATTTGCAAAAAGAAAAAGAAGCCGATCGCTCGGCTTCTTTTTCCAATAAATTGAGGGGTTTATTGAGGAGGGGTTATACTCACGGGAGTTGCGGCTCTTCCGTTGAGTACGGGTTTATAATAACGCCCAATTATGAAGCCGGTATGAACTGTTTGTTATAGGTCGGTATATATTTTGTTAATTACGGCAATATTTTTCTGCCAATCGGTTGAAATACTGCCTGCGATGTTGTAAAATAGCCTTAAAATAAAGTAACGGAGGTAATTGCTTTGAAACTTGCTGTTCAGCTTTATACCCTGAGGGACGATTATTCAAGTCCTGAGGAGTTTTTAAAAATACTTGAAAAAGTCAAGGAGCTTGGATTTGACGGAGTTGAGTTCGCAGGATACGGCGGCGCCGAGCCTGAAAAAATCAAAGCGAAGCTCGACGAGCTTGGATTGACTGCGGTTGGAACTCACGGCAGTATGGAAGATTACAGAGAGGATAAAATAGAGCAGAGCATAGCTCTTGCCAAAACTCTCGGAATGAAGTGTATGGGAGTCGGCGGCGCTCCTCACTCGACTAAGGAAGAGGTTGACGAGCTTAAAAAAGTTTTTGCCCGTGCTAATGAAATAGGCGAAAAGCACGGAATCAAATTCTACTATCACAATCATACAGAGGAGTTTGAAAACAGTTTTGACGGCAAGCTCTGTATGGATTGCATTTCAGAGGGAGCATATCTTGAACTTGATACATATTGGAGCTTCTTTGCGGGAGCGGACAACTATAAGTACATAACGGAGCATCCGGATAAGCTTATACTTCTTCACATAAAGGACGGTCTTAACGGCAAGCCGAAGGCGCTCGGTGAGGGTGATAACGACCTTTTGAGCGTATTTAAGGCGGCAAAGGAAAACGGAATCGAATGGCTTATACTCGAAAATGACGATCCCGTGCCTAACGGACTTGATGATATTGCAAGAAGTATGGAGTATTTCAAAAAGAATCTGTAATAAAGGAGAATATTTTATGAAATTAGGAGTTTTTACTTGTCTTTTGAAAAATCTTCCGCTTGACCAAGCGTTGGAGTATTTCAGCTCATTGGGAATAGAAATGGTAGAGATCGGCTGCGGCGGATATCCCGGAAACGAACACGCAAATCCGGAAATACTGCTTAATGACAGCAAGGCTCTCGATGAATTCAAGGCGACGATAAGCCGTCACAATATGCAGATAAGCGCACTTAGCTGTCACGGCAATCCGGTGCATCCGAATAAGGAAATTGCCGCGAAATTTGACAAAACAATACGAGATACAATACTTCTTTCGGAGAAGCTCGGACTTCATCAGATAAACACATTCTCAGGCTGCCCCGGCGACTGGGAGGGTGCTAAGTACCCCAACTGGGTTACCTGTCCGTGGCCCGATGATTATTCGGAAGTTCTCGAATATCAGTGGAACGATGTGCTTATTCCTTATTGGAAAGATTTGGTTGCATTTGCAAAGAATCACGGAGTTGATAAGATTGCTCTTGAACTTCACCCCGGCTTCTGCGTTTACAATACCGACAGCCTTATGAAGCTGCGTAATGCGGTCGGTCCCGAAATCGGTGCAAACTTTGATCCGAGTCACCTCATATGGCAGGGTATGGATCCTGTGGCTTGCATTAGAGAGATGGGCGACGCTATTTTCCATTTCCATGCAAAGGATACAAAAATTGACAAAATCAATACCGCTGTCAACGGTGTGCTTGATACAAAGTCGTATGCCGACGAGCTTCACCGCTCATGGATTTTCCGCAGTGTAGGTTACGGCAATGACGAGCTTTACTGGAAAGATATAATCAGCGCGCTGCGTATGGTCGGCTATGACTATGCTATCAGCATTGAACACGAGGACGGATTGATGAGCCAGAACGAAGGCTTGTCAAAGGCTGTCGAAATGCTCAAAAGAGTGTTGATTACAGAATCAAGCGCAGAAAAATGGTGGATTTAAAATCCGTTTTGATAGGTATAATTTGAAATAAAAGAACACGCAGGTTATAAGCGCTTTTATGCTTACAATCTGCGTGTTTTATTTTATACTCCGATTACATAATCCTTGTGCTTGTCGAGGAATCTGATATCAACTATCGCTTTGATATATATTCCGTTTTCACGGTATTCCTCTTTAATCATAACGCCGTCCTCACGAATGGCGTTGATAAGACCTGCGTCGGAATACGGAATCAGTAATTCGGCTTTACGCCTTGTAAGAGGGAGCGCAAGCTGAATTTTTGCGAGCAGGGTATCAAGTCCCGTTCCGTTTAATGCCGAAATCATTACAAACTCACCGCGCGCGGGCAAAATGAAATGATTATCGCACAAATCGCATTTGTTAAGCACCGAAATTACCGGCTTGTCAGCACATCCGAGCGAATCAAGAAGCTGCATAGTTACGGCTAAATGCTCGGCGCAGCACTCGTCCGAAGCGTCACAGACATTGAGAATTACCGAAGCGTTTGCGGCTTCTTCCAGCGTGGATTTAAACGCTTCTACAAGGTGATGCGGAAGTCTGCGTACAAGTCCGACGGTATCTATCAGCATTACGCTTCTGCCGTCCGGGAGCAATAAGGCTCTTGAAGTAGGATCAAGCGTTGCAAAAAGCTTGTCTTCTGCAAGTACGCCTGCATTTGTAAGGGTGTTCATCAGCGTCGATTTTCCGGCGTTGGTGTATCCGACTATCGCAATGTTATCAACGCCGTCTTTTTTGCGCCTTGTTCTGAGATTTTCACGGCGCTTGGAAATTTCGGCTAATTCCCGTTCAAGACTTTGAATCCGCCTGTGTATGTGTCGTCGGTCGCTTTCGAGCTTGCTTTCGCCGGGACCTCTTGTGCCGATACCGCCGCCGAGTCGCGAAAGCTCCTTGCCTTTGCCGCCGAGCCTCGGCAAAGAATATTTAAGCTGTGCGAGTTCTACCTGAATTTTACCCTCGCCGCTTCTGGCTCTTGCCGCAAAGATGTCGAGTATCAGCGTGGTTCTGTCGATTACTCTTACATCTGTTTCATCTTCTATATTTCTCTGCTGAGAGGGAGTTAATTCACCGTCGAATATAAGCAAATCAATATCGTTTGCTTCTGAAAATTCCTTGACTTCTTCAAGTCGGCCGCTTCCTATATAAGTGGCGGAGTCGATTTTATCACGCTTTTGCGTGAGCTTAGCTATGACCTGAGCGCCCGCGGTTTTTGCAAGCTCTTCAAGCTCGTCTATCGAAACTTCGGCGTTGTAAGCTCCTGTATCCACTCCGACGAGGACCGCGCGTTCAGGCGATTGGCTGTTCTCGTAAAAATCCATAAATCAATAACCTTTCGGATTGTTTTTCTGCCATCTCCACGAGTCTTCGCACATTTTTTCGAGATTTCTTTCCGCTTTCCAACCGAGAATTTTCTCGGCTTTGGAGGCGTCAGAATAGCAAGTTGCGAGATCTCCGGGACGGCGGTCTGCTATCTTGTAATTTATCTTTATTCCGCTGGCCTTTTCAAAGGCGTGAACTATATCGAGAACGCTGTATCCTTTGCCCGTACCGAGGTTGTACGCGTCGATTCCCGTGCCTGAAAGCACTTTCTCTACCGCCTTAATATGGCCGAGCGCAAGGTCAACAACATGAATATAGTCTCTTACGCCGGTACCGTCGTGGGTGTCGTAATCGTCACCGAAAACATTAAGATACGGCAGCTTGCCAACGGCAACCTGTGTGATATAAGGCATAAGATTGTTGGGAATTCCGTTCGGATTTTCACCTATTCTGCCGCTTTCGTGAGCGCCGATAGGATTGAAATATCTGAGCAGAGCTATGCTCCA
>JAQXHF010000052.1 GCA_029007095.1 Clostridia bacterium
AAATCATCATAGTGTTTATTTTAAACCTTAGCTATAATGTTGTCAAGTTTTTTTGACATTATTCCGTTAAAAAGACGCCGTCGGAAGTAATTAGTTCCAACGGCTGATTTTTATTTAAAAAGCTCTATTGCCGAGCCGTAATCTTTGATGTAATAATCGGAAATATCTTTAAGCTCCTGCTGATACGGTTCTGAGCTGTCATATACTCCGACCGTTTGAAAGCCTGCCGTTTTAGCCGTCTGCATTGCATACAGAGCGTCCTCAAAAACATATGTACGGCTTATTTCTGTTCCGAGGTGCGATAATCCGAGGTTATACACATCGGGGAAATCCTTACCCTTGCCGACATCGGCGCAGCTGAAAACTCCCGAAAAGAATTCAAGCAGTCCGCATCTTTTCAATGCGATTTTTATAAGCTCGCTCTCTGTTGCCGAGCAGATGCACATTTTAACTCCTTTGCTTTTAAGCAGGGACAAAAACTCTCCGACGCGCGGTTTAGCTTCAACGGTTTCGCTGTAAAATTTACCCATTATGCGTCCTATTCCCTCGCGCATTTTTTCGGGCGTACTGTCGATTCCGTATTCGCTTTTGAAATATTCCCCTGCCTGCCTGATAGTCATTATTTTAATCTTATCTTTCAAATCGGGCTTAGGAGTCGCCCCGCAGGATATAAGATAATCACACGCGACCGTATCCCATGCGCCCATAGAGTCGAGCAGAGTTCCGTCAAGGTCAAAGATAGCTCCTTCTATATTCAATTTCGTATCCCCTTTAATCTTTTTTGAAAAGCTGCTCATACTTTGGATTTTCAGACATAAAAACGCACTTATCTCCGGCAATTACGGCATGGTCTGTAAGCCGTACTCCCACGGAGTCCAAAAGAGTTTTAATCTTTTTTGTCGCCCTTACATCCTCCTGAGAAGCATATGCTGTTCCGCCGGGATGATTATGAGCAATAATCACCTGTTTCGCTTCTGTTTTCAGGACTATTTCGATTATACGGCGGTTATCCACAGTAACATTGTCGTCAAAGCCGCCGCAAACCTTGATGAAATTTTTTACAGCTCCGTTTGAATCAAGCGAAATAACAGAAAATATTTCGTTGCTCTCGCCGGAATATTTTTCTTTGAGGAATTCAGCGATATCTTCTTTTCGGATTATGCGGTCATCGGTCTGCTGTGTACTGTATTTTACAGAGATATCACGCACGAGATTTATCAGCGCAGCCGCATTTTCACCGACTCCGCCGATTTTTACAAGCTCGTCCGCAGGAGCATTCAACACGCCCCTGAGATCGCCGAATGTCGATATGAGCCTGTGTGCGATTTCGTTTGTATCCCTGTAAGGAATACCGAAAAATAACAGCATTTCCACGATATCGCAGTCGGTCATACCTTTTATTCCGTTTTCAAAATACCGGCTGCGAATCCGGCTTCTGTGTCCCTGATGACATTCCGAGTCCTTCAACCGGATTCACCGCCCTTAGAAATTCATTTTACCGCTTTTATAACGGATTTATTTATGATATCTCAGATGGCATACTCCGTCGCCTTTGGCGATAGTTTTAGTAAGGTCAAGACGGCAGTCATAAGCCTCGCCTATTCCTCTGTCGCCGCACATAGCGATATCGCACAATTCGGATATCTGCTCATCGGAGCAACCGCACTTCTGCCACGCCTTTACGAGAGGACAATAGTGGAATTCAAGCTCCAACTCGGTATCTGTCGAATTGAGTACATCCATCTCAAATACAAGCTGTGCAGGCTTATTGAACAGAGTCTTTTTGAGCCCCTTCAAGCTGTCCGTATTGCCTTTTTCAATAAGATGCTTACCCTCGCCTATACCGCAGCGACGGATTGCAGGCGGTGCGAATTCCTTGGGTTCAAGTCCTCTCTTGCTCGCCTCGTCGCAAAGCAGATAGAGCCATGCCGCTCTCTGCTCCAACTGTTCTCTTACCGAAGCTATAACGGAATTTTTAATTTTAGGTTCGTTAACTACCTTGCTCATTTTAAACAATCCTTTATTTTTAATTTTTATGATTTAAGAAATGCCGTAAAGGCTTTATGTGCCATATAAATATCAAGCTTTGAGATAACCTCAAACGGCGAATGCATAGAAAGCACGGGAACGCCTACATCTATAACATCAACATCCATATTTGCAATATACATTGCGACAGTTCCGCCGCCGCCTGCGTCAACAGCTCCAAGCTCTCCGAGCTGCCATACAACATTGCTGTCGTTAAGAATTCTCGTAACCTCGCCTACATACTCTGCGCTCGCGTCCGATGTGCCGCTCTTGCCCCTTGCGCCGGTATATTTTGTAACGACAATACCCTTATTCAGATAAGACGCATTGTTAGGCTCAAACGGCGACGAGAATGTCGGATCAAAAGCCGCGTTAACATCTGCCGACAGGCACTTGGATTTAGAAAGAACATCTCTGTCTGCAAGTCCCTCCATAGCCGCAAGGTCTGCGATGAAATATCTGAGATATGATGAATTAAGTCCCGTATTTCCGTCGGAACCGGTTTCTTCCTTATCCGTGAGGATAGCTACGCTCGTATGCTCCGGAATTTCATCAAGGCCGAAAATCGCCGTTGCCTCAGGATAGGCGCATACTCTGTCGTCGTGTCCGTATCCGCCGACAAGACTGCGGTCAAATCCGATATCAGAAACCTTTGCGGCAGGCACCATTTCAAGCTCAGCCGTCAGGAAATCTTCCTCGCTTATTCCGTATTTCTCGTTGAGAAGCTTCATTATATTCAGCTTAACAAGCTCGCTTCCCGAATCCGATTTGAACGGGAGCGAACCGACGATAACATTAAGCTCCTCGCCCTTTATTCCGTCGCCGAGAGTACGCTTGCTCTGCTCTGCTCCGAGGTGCGGAAGTAAATCCGAAATAACGAACTGCGGCTCACCCTCTTTTTCACCGAGGGAAACCTCAACCTCGGTTCCGTCCCTGCGGACGATAACTCCGTGAAGTGAAAGAGGAATTGTCGGCCATTGATATTTTTTGATTCCGCCGTAGTAATGCGTTTTAAACAGCGCAACCTCGTTTGCCTCGTAAAGCGGATTCGGTTTAAGGTCAAGTCTCGGTGAGTCAATATGAGCCGCAACAAGGCGAACTCCCTCTCCGACGCTTTTTTTACCGATTACCGCAAGGATAACGGCTTTTTTTCTGTTAAGATAATACACCTTGTCACCGGGAGCATATTTTGCTTTCCTGTCAAACGGCTTGAAGCCTCTTTTTTCAGCCTCGGCAACAAAGAATTTTGCTACTTCGCGCTCTGTTTTGTTATCGTTAAGAAAGCTCTTGTAACCCTCGGCATAATCCATAGCCGCTTGCATCTCGCTGTCGTCTATAACGGAAGCGGCATGCTTCTTTTTCATAAATAATTTGTCCTGCAAAAGCTGAACTTCTGTTTTTTCTTCACTCATAGCGGTTTCCTCCTTATATTCGACCGTAATATATCTAAAATATTTTTTTATGATGCGATGTTATGACAAGTTAATCATAATACTCATTCTATAATAAATCAAGCTCATCATTAAGAGCTTTTACACCGTCGTTGCATATCAGAATATCGGCGTGTTCCTTGTAATATTTTTCATCAGGCTGCGCTTTAATTCTCATCAGAGCCGCTTCTGCATCAATATTATCGCGCTTTACAATTCGATTTAATCGGACTTCCTCAGGTGCGGTAACAACGATTATTTCGGTACAGAAACGCGTAAGCTCACAGTCAAGTATCGCAGCCGCGTCAATTATAACGCCCTTATGCTTTTCGGTGTAATTATCCCGTATAAAGCCGAGCGTTCTTCGCGTGATTTCGGGGTGTGTTATGCTATTGAGAAGCTGTCGTTTTTCTTCGCTTGCAAAGGCTCTTTCGGCAAGAAGCCTGCGATTAAGAACGCCGTTTTCAAGTATATCCTCTCCGAAGCTGTCCGCTAACTTAGTTAAGACGGGAGAACCTTTTTCGGTAACTTCTCTTGCGATTTTGTCACAGTCAACCGTAAGGTAGCCTTTTTTGCCGAGAAGTTCGGCAACGGTAGTCTTTCCCGCGCCGCTTTGACCTGTCAGGCCGTATATCACAGGCGGATAGATTCGTTTGAAGCCTGCGGCTCTAAGCAAACGGTTAAAGACTCCCAATCCTACGCCCTCGCTCGACGGAGCGCGAACAAAAACGCGCTTTGCGCCGCGCCTGTCAAATTCGCGAAGCTCCGAAAAAAGTCTGTGCGCTTGCTGAGCGGAATCGTTTTGCTTGCCGAAATTTAATGACGGTACGGGAACCTTGTCCTCCTCACCGTCGAAGCAAAGAGCCATATCGCCGTCCTGAATATCCGAGCTTATCTGATAAACAAAGCTTTCAAGACTTCCGTAAACGATATAGACCTCCGCTTTCGGAGAATAGTGTTTATATTTCATACCGGGCGAAACGGCAACCTCGTTTTTTCCGAGTTCCTCGGTAACGGCATGGTCTATTTCAACCTTTCCAAGCACCTTTTCAAGCTGAGCGTGGGTTATGCCTCCCGGTCTTAAAAGTCTCGGCGGATTTGAGGACAGAGTAACTATTGTTGATTCGATTCCTACATCGCTGTCGCCGCCGTCAATGATTGCGTCAATTTTTCCGTTCATATCGTCTATGACATCACGAGCCTCGGTAGGGCTTGGCAGTCCCGATGAATTTGCGGACGGAGCGGCTATCGGACAGCCGGATTTTTCGATAAGAGCGCGCGCCACGGGATTTGACGGCATACGAATTCCCACCGTGTCCAAACCTCCGCTGACTTCTTTCGGAATTTTATCGGATTTAGGTAAAATCATCGTGAGCGGGCCTGGCCAAAATTTTTCAGCCAAGAATTCTGGAAGATCCGGAAATTCCGTCACCACGCCTTTTAGACCCTTTAAATGCGCAATGTGCACGATCAAAGGATCAAAAAATGGA
>JAQXHF010000053.1 GCA_029007095.1 Clostridia bacterium
GAGGGAAAGTGTTACTTTACAACGGAAAGGTTGAGCGTTACAAAGCTTCTGTTGGCCAGAAAGTGTACCTTGAGAATCGTCAGAACAGCAGAAAAAATTATCGTTGTCTTGAAAATGTTGGCTTTCTCCGATATGTCGAGAAAAAAGTCATAACCGCAGGATGGTCGATTGATGCTTGCGTAGGATATGCCAAGAAAAATCATCAGTTTGAGGAGAACGAAATGGTCTGTACAAAAACGCTGTATAATTACATTGATTCAGGCTTGCTCTCCATAACAAGAATATGTTCTGCGGATTGTTATACTGTGCCGATTGCGGAAGTCCTTTGTGGTATCGAAAAGCTAACAAATCCAGCAACAAATCCCCCTAAAAACAAAAGGCTACGCAAACGAATAAAAAGCCCTTCCTATGGATAATTAAAATAAACAAAAAATCCGAACCCTTTTCCTATTGGGAAAATCTGGTTCGGATTTTTCTGGTTTGGTGCGGATGACGGGACTTGAACCCACATGAATTTGCATTCACTAGAACCTGAATCTAGCGCGTCTGCCAATTCCGCCACATCCGCGTATATAAAATCGCATTTCTGCGGTTTTAACTGAAAATTTAATTTCTCTGCCCTTTTAGTTTGCAATCATATTGTCAACAATCGGGCTGATATACTGTGCATAGAGTTTTCCGATAAATTCTGCGCCCTTGGCTGTCGGATGAACTCCGTCCGCCGCATAGCTTGTCGGCTCGTCACCGATAAAAGCAGAAGCTAAAAGTCCGTCGGTGGGGATATAAATATCCGCATACTCTCTTGCGAGTTTTCTGACTATTTCAATCTTCGGAGCTAAGTCCTCGCGAAAATACAGTTTATCTTCAACAGGAATGAGAAACGGCTCCATAACGATAATTTTGGCTTTCGTGCGATTTTTTAAACCGCTCAGCACCTTGCGATAATTCGCTTCAAAAACATCATCAGGCAACCACTTTCTATCAGCCGCACGGTGCCAAACATCATTGATTCCGATGAGAATGGAAACGATATCGGGCTGAATATCAATAAAGTCGGACTCCAATCGGTCAACTAAGTCTGCCGTCTGATTTCCGCTTATGCCGAGATTGATGAATTCAAAATCAACATCGGGATATGCTTTTGAAATATATTCCGCGGCATACTTGGGGTAACCGTTGCCTAAGTTGTGATAATCGTCACGATTTCTGTCGGCGTCGGTAATACTGTCGCCCTGAAATAAAAGTTTAATTTTCATTTAATCACATCCACCGTCAATTTATGATTTTACCGTCAGTTCACGATAAAAATCAAAATCAAACTGCGAGAAGTATTATATCATATCATTTGAAAATAATCAAGTAACATTTACAAATTTTTTAAAGTCTGATTTATAATTCAATCAAACGCACAAAAGAAGCAGAGATTCTCGCTTTAATATTTTAACGCAATAAATCATTTTTCTCTTGACTATCATTATCGGGGATTTTATAATATAAAAAAGGAGCTGATAATATGAGTAATTCAAATTCACCGAAGCTAAGTAAAAAAGATAATATTATTCAGGCTGTAAAATTCGCCTTGTTTTCCGCGTCGGCAGGAATAATACAAATCGTTTCTTTCACAATTTTTGAGGAAGTCCCGCAGCTTTTAGGCGCGCAGAAATGGCCGTATCTCGCCTGCTATCTGCCGTCGCTCATTCTGTCTGTTGTTTATAACTTCACGCTGAACAGAAAATTCACTTTTAAATCTGCAAACAATGTTCCTATTGCTATGCTCAAAGTCGCGCTCTATTACGCAGTTTTCACTCCGCTGTCCGCTTGGCTCGGAAACATCGCCGCAGAGAACGGTGTAAATCACTATATTGTCGAAATTGTTACAATGCTTGCAAACTTCATTACCGAATTCCTTTTTGACCGTTTTGTTGTTTTCAGAAATTCAATAAACACTAACGATATAGCGAAAAAGGACAGCGAAAACAAGCAGTAATTATTTGCACCACTCAAAAAATATGCTGACAGTTTAAAATACTCCAACGGTAGTTATTCTAAATCTACCGTCGGAGTATTTTTCGGTTTTGATTACAACAATTCTTCTACTTTCTCAACAAATCTTAAAATATCTTCCTCAGCGTTAAGGCTATACAGCAATCCGTAGGGAATACTGTAATCCCAATTAACGGGTATGGAAACAAGACCGGGGTGAACATCCTGCCAGCACTCTATCGTAAGCAAGACATTGCCTGTTTCGGCACAGCGGTTAAATACGGACATATCATAGAAATGCGGCGTGTCCTCAATTTTAATCTGCGGGTGGTTTGTTTCCAAATCATTACGGATAAAATCATTCACGCCCGAATCGCCTTTTTTCACCATCATAAGCGTTTCGCCGTACAAATCGGATATTTCAACCAGCTTTTTATTTGCAAGCCTATGTTCACGGGATACGGCTATCATCTTTTTGTATCTGCCCAGCGGCAAAAAACTGCAAAAGGAAAGCCACGCCTTTGAATCGCACACGCCTATCAAAAAATCAAATTTTTCTCCCAAGCCTTTAATCTCGGACAGTATGCCCTCGTGATTATCTTCAAAAGGTACAAGGTGCAGCTTGTAATCGGGGAAATTGTGATTTAGCTTGTACCACAAGTCCATAAACGGCTTGGCAGGATTCAGCAGAGAAGTGCCTACGCAAAAGGTTGTATCGTATTCTTTCGTTTTTGCCTTTGCGGCGGCAACGGATTTTTGCGAATAATCTATCATAAATTTTGCGTCACGGTATATTACCTCTCCGGCAGGGGTTAGCCGTACTCCTGTCGGTGTTCTTTCTGTTAACTTAACGGTTAAATGCTCTTCTAAATTATTCATTTGCTTCATAACGGCAGTTGGCGAGATAAACAGCTTTTCTGCCGCTTTTGTAAAGCTTTTGCAGTCTGCTACCGCTATAAATGTATCAAGCAACGGGTTATACATAACGCACCTCTATAAACTTTTGGTTAATACTATAATAACATATCGGATATTCAATGTCAATGCGCTCGGTGTTATACTGATAATAGAACAAAGAAAGGCGGTATATAAATGGCGAAAAAACTGATTGCTTATTATTCAAGGGCAGGCGAAAACTATGTAAGCGGAACACTCAAAATGCTTACTGTCGGAAACACAGAAGTTGCGGCAGGTATTATCAAAGAATTTACGGGCGCGGACATATTCAAAATCGAACAGACTAAGCCTTACTCCAAAGGCTACAACGACTGTATCGAAGAAGCCAAAGCAGACCAACAAAGCAACGCGCGCCCGACTCTTTTAAGCTATCCCGATTCTATTGATGAATACGATGTGATATATTTAGGTTTTCCGAACTATTGGAGCACAATGCCGATGGCGGTATTCACATTTTTTAGAGTATTTTGATTTCAGCGGCAAAACAATCAAGCCGTTTTGTACCCACGAGGGCAGCGGTATGGGAAAAAGCGTTTCGGATATAAAATCGCTTTGCCCCGGTGCAACCGTTAAAGACGGTCTGGCGATTTACGGCAGCCGTGTAGACAGAGCAAAATCCGATATTGAAAGGTGGGTAAAATAAATTATGAAAAAAGTTACGGCAGGCAGAGACGCCTTGGGAGAATTTGCGCCAAAATTTGCGCAGCTTAACGATGATATTCTTTTCGGTGAGGTGTGGTCAAGAGAAAGCGAGCTTTCAGCCCGTGACCGTTCACTTGTTACCGTTACGGCGTTGATGGCTCAGGGACTATGCGACTCGTCTTTTGAGCATCATCTGAAAACAGCGAAAGAAAACGGCATTACAAAAACAGAAATTGCGGAAATTTTAACCCACGCCGCCTTTTATGCCGGCTGGCCCAAAGCGTGGGCGGCATTCAGAATGGCAAAAAGCGTTTGGAATGAGCCTTGCGGGGAAAGCGAAAAGCAAAAGCACGAAAGCTCTATGATATTCCCGATAGGCGAGCCAAACGACGGCTTTTCAAAATATTTCATAGGGCAAAGCTATTTAGCACCGCTGTCAAAAGAGCAAGTCGGGATTTTTAATGTTACCTTTGAACCTGCATGCCGAAACAACTGGCATATTCACAAAGCGGAAAACGGCGGCGGTCAAATTCTTGTCTGCGTTGCGGGAAAAGGCTATTATCAGGAATGGGGCAAAAAGGTGCAAGCTCTTTTACCCGGCGATGTAGTAAATATCGCACCCGGCGTTAAGCATTGGCACGGCGCAACAAAGGACGGCTGGTTCTCCCACTTGGCAATAGAAGTTCCGGGAGAAAACACTTCAACCGAATGGTTAGAGCAGGTCACCGATGAAGAATATTTCAAATTAAAATAAAAACAAGAAAGGAATTAAAGATATGAACTATGTAACCTTATCCAACGGTGTAAAGATGCCGCAGCTCGGCTACGGCGTTTATCAGGTAACAAAGGACGAATGTGAACGCTGTGTTCTTGACGCGCTTAAAGTCGGTTACCGTGCTATTGACACGGCGCAGTCATATTTTAACGAGGAAGAGGTCGGCTCTGCCATCGAAAAATCAGGTATCGCGAGAGAAGAAATTTTCTTAACCTCAAAGGTTTGGGTTGAGCATTACGGCTATGAAGAATGTAAAAAGAGCGTGATTGACTCCCTGCGAAAGCTCAAAACCGATTACATTGACCTTATGCTTTTGCATCAGCCTTTCGGAGATTATTACGGAGCGTGGAGAGCGCTTGAAGACCTTTATGACGAGGGCAAGCTTCGCGCTATCGGCATTTCAAACTTTTACCCCGACCGTATGGTTGATATCGCATCATTTTCGAGGATAAAGCCGATGATAAATCAAATTGAAATCCATCCGCACAATCAGCAAAATACTGCAAAAGAATGGAATGAAAAATACGGCTTGCAGTTAGAGGCATGGGCGCCTTTCGGTGAGGGCAGAGGCGGTATGTTCGATTTGCCCGAGCTTAAAGAAATCGGTGAAAAATACGGCAAATCCTCAGCGCAGGTTATTCTCCGCTGGCATTTACAGAGAGGTATTGTTGTAATTCCGAAATCCACCCATATCGAGCGTATGGAAGAAAATTTGAATGTATTTGATTTTGAACTGTCAGACGAAGATATCACAAAAATTGCGGCGCTTGATAAGAATACCAGCTCGTTCTTCTCGCACTATGATCCTGCAATGGTGGAGTGGTTTGTGAAAATGGTTGAAGAACGCAAAAAACAGAACGATTGCACAAAGGAAAATAAAAATTGGTAAGGTGAAAAATTATGAGTAAAAAAGTTTTGATTTTATCGGGCAGTCCGAGAAAAGGCGGCAACTCCGATTTACTGTGCGACGAATTTATGCGCGGTGCAAAAGACGCCGGAAACGATGTCGAAAAAATCAGGGTTCAAAGCAAAAAAATCGCACCCTGCTCCGGCTGCTATTATTGCAAAGACAACGGCGGCAAATGTGTTTATAATGACGATATGGCAGAGATACTGCAAAAAATGATTGACGCCGAAGTAATCGTTTTGGCAAGTCCTGTTTACTTCTATTCGATAGACGCCCAGTTAAAAGCCGTGATTGACAGAACGGTTGCTCGCTGGCTTGAAGTGAAGAACAAGGAATTTTATTACATTGTCACTATGGCTGATGAGGATATCTCCTCTGCCGACACTACGCTCGCCTGTTTTCGCGGTTATGCCGACTGTGTAGATGGCGCAGTTGAAAAAGGCGTTATCATCGGAAACGACGTTTATGAACCGGGCGAGATTAAAAGTACCGGCGCTATGAAACAAGCCTATGATATGGGCAAAAATGTTTAATAACAGATTTAAACCTCCTATTACTTTGCACTGCATCGCCGCGTTTCATTGTAACGGAGGTTTCTTCTTTGTCTATATTTTCGGCTTGATTTTTGCTCGCCGTTTTTATTGTCGCTTTACTTTTCCTTTCCCCAAGAGGAACGATGTTGTTTTTTTAACTATTGACAAATTCTGCTAATTTGATACAATTATCATATACTATTAAATTAGGTGATTAGTATGAGTGAATACATTATCAGAGAAACAACAGATTTTCTGTCTCTGTCAACACTTTTTCGTGAAAGCAAACTTGGCGTTTCCATCGAGGAAAGAATGCCGGACAGTATTCTCAAATTGTGGCGTATGGATAACTCTGTCAACGGAAATCTTATGGCTGCCGTTTCGTTGGAAATCCGTGGCGGAGTATATTGTTTAGGAGATTTAGCCGTTCGTAATGATATACAATCTAAGGGTTACGGAAAAATCATGCAGTCTGTTGTTTTTGACGAAGCAAAGCGACTCGGAATAAAAGAGCTTTGGGTTTGTGCAAAAAAGCCTGAATACTATGTCCGTTGCGGATGGCAAAAAACGAGATGGGAAGAAGCACCGAATATAGCGGTTTATTGTTCAAACTGCGATATGCGTGATTTATCATGCCATCCCGAAATACTGAAATATACACTTGAATAGCCCAAAATAGCTACTTTCAGTATTTTCAAAAAAGATAAGCGATTTTTATGTATTATTTCAAAAATATCCTGAGAACTTAATAAGTGACTAATCGGAGGCATGAAATGTGCCTCCGAAAATTTTATCTAACCTTATTAAACGGATTTATTTAGTAGCCTTTATCGTTAATAATAAATATAACTAATGAAATAAAGCCCCTCACGCTCGCTGGCATTTCACATGGCGAAGGCGATACCATACTTATTACTTACCACCAAAAATCCCGTTACCGATTTTATTTTGAAGTAAAAGTGAAGAGGTAAGAAGTAATAAGTAAAAATCCCGCCCACTTTCGTGAACAGGATTTCTGGCAGGGGCAGAAGGACTTGAACCCTCGGCACGCGGTTTTGGAGACCGCTGCTCTACCAACTGAGCTATACCCCTATTAAATTGGTGGGCCATCAGGGACTCGAACCCCGGACCAACCGGTTATGAGCCGGTTGCTCTAACCAACTGAGCTAATGGCCCAAGCAGCTTTATTATTTTATCAAACTATTTGTCTTTTGTCAATATGTTTGACGATTTATTTTTAAAAAGCCGCAGGTTTATTTCACATTTGGTGTGACTTCCTGCGGTTTTTATATCATTTCAAGTTTTGCTCTGTCAGGAGCATATCCGTAAACTGCTCCGCAGCTCTTGCAGATCGACTGCCTTTTTTGAGCGCAAACGCCTCAGCTCTGGTATCAAGCTCAGCTTCGTCAAGCTCAATTTTCTTTCCCTTAGCGAGATTGTGTACTATTTCAAGATACAACTGCTTATTAGGCGTCTGGAAAAGAATCGTCAGACCGAATCTGTCAGAAAGCGAGAGAAGCTCCTGCATAGTATCGCGGCGGTGAACATCGTCGCTGTCACGGTCGGCAAAGGTTTCCTTGATAAGATGACGGCGATTACTCGTCGCATAAATAACCGTATTTGAAGCGCAAACCGAAGCCGAACCTTCAAGTATAGCTTTCAACGCGCTGAAATTATCGTCATTTTTATTAAACGAAAGATCGTCGATAAAAAGAATGAATTTCAGCGGATTTGTTCTGAGCTGTTCCATAACAGCCGGCAAATCACGAAGCTGATCCTTTCTGAATTCGATAAGTCTTACACCGTCGGCTGCAAACATATTTGTAACAGCCTTAACCGTGGACGATTTGCCCGTTCCCGCGTCGCCGCAAAGTAGAATATTGGAAGCCGGCAATCCCTCAACGAGTGCTCTCGTATTATCAATAACCTGTCTGCGTTCATTCTCATAACCGAAAAGAGCTTCTATTCTCGTTTCGTCGGCGGATTTAACCGGAACTATCTCTCCGTCACGGACATTGAACATAACATTGTGCGCATATATGCCGTAACCGTTTCTGTGAACATCAAGGATACGCCTTGCATATTCGGCAGAGAAATTGAAATCGGAATTATAGAACTGCGGCAAAAATCCGTCATATTTGCAAGCTCCGATAAGCTCCTCCGGCGTAATCTTGGCTATCTGTGAAAGGGTATCAAGCTCATTAGCAACGCACTCTTTGACAATATACGGTATCTCCGTACCCGTTGAGCGAAGAAGCACATATTGGTTCTCGTCGGCAACAGCGGCATTAAGCAGATATTTAGAAAGGTCAAAGCCGTGCGAGTACAGAGCCTCGATAAAACTTGAATACGCCTTTACGCTATCCTCTGTGTTACCGTTCCCAAGAGTTCTGATATAATCCGAAAGGGCTGTCATAACTTCGCTCTGTGCGATAGAGCGAAATATAACAAGTGAACTTAATTTTACGGGTATTTCTTTTAAATCCATAATCCTCGCCTTTATTAAACGGCTATAACGCCGAGATTTATAAACAAAGTTGCAAATCCGAAATAAATAAGCAAAGTCAACGCGTCAACTATTGTTGTAATCATAGGTCCTGCCATCAAAGCCGGATCAAGATGAAGAAGCTTAGCGAGCATCGGCAGCGAACAGCCGATAGCTTTCGCAACGACCACTGCGCAAAGCATAGCAAGGCAGACGACTACGAAGGTACTGTTCTGAACAGTGCTTCCGGTAATCAGCTTGATAACAAACATTCTGACATAGTTGACAGCCGCAAGAGTTAAACCGCAGAGAAGAGCAACGCGAATTTCTTTCCAAAGGACTTTGAAATAGTCGGATATTTTAATATCACCGAGCGCAAGTCCGCGGATAACAAGGGTGGATACCTGATTACCGCAGTTTCCGCCCGTATCCATAAGCATCGGTATTGCGGCTGTAAGTCCTGCTATTGCGGCGAGCTTATCCTCAAAGCCTTCGATTATCTGGCCCGTAAAGGTTGCCGATACCATAAGAATAAGCAGCCAGACTATTCGGTTTTTATAAAGGGTGAATACATTTGTTTTTAAATACTCGTCATCGGAGGGATGCAGCAAGGCCATTTTTTCAAAGTCCTCTGTATTCTCGTCCTCGATGACATCGACGATATCGTCAATAGTGATAATTCCGACAAGCCGCTGTTCCTTGTCAACAACGGGAATGGAAAGTAAATCGTATTTTTTGGCAATATTCGCGACCTCTTCCTGGTCGTCAAGCGTATTTACAAAAATCAACTGGTCGTCGTCATACATTATATCCTTGACAAGCGTATCTTCGGGCGTAACTATAAGTCGGCGCAAAGGAACCGTTCCTACAAGCTTACGCTTGCCGTCGGTACAGTAGCAGGTATAAATCGTTTCTTTGTCAAGAGCAGTTTTGCGTATATGCTCTATCGCCTGCTTAACCGTATAGGTATCCGGGAAAGAAACCATCTCGATAGTCATAATGCTTCCTGCGGAATTATCCGGATATTGCAGGAAACGGTTAATAAGATCCCTTGTCTCAGAGCTGGTATGAGCAAGCACACGCGTGACAACATTCGCCGGGACTTCTTCAAGGAAGTCAACCGCATCGTCGATAAACATATCCTCAACGAGAAATTTAAGCTCTGAATTTGTAATAGCGTCAACGATGTTGCTCTGAATATCCGAATCAAGATAAGAGAAGAAATCTGCCGACGAAGATTTCGGAAGCAGTCGGAAAATCCGTACCTGTTCCTCCGGAGTAAGATCCTCCATAATTGCGGCTATATCAACAATGTTCATTTCAACGAGCATTTCTTTGATAGCCGAGAATTTGTTGTCGGCAAGCAGCTTGCTGAAAAGCTCAGCCAAAGTTTCCATTTTAAATGCACTCCTTT
>JAQXHF010000054.1 GCA_029007095.1 Clostridia bacterium
CTGATTACATTTTCATCAAGCTTTATCATTTCACGGTCATATGTGAAAATTCCGTTAACCTCGAACTCAACATCGCTCACCTGAGTGTAAACACAGGCGGAAAGTCCCTTGGGTATTGCAGGCATTATCTGCTTCTCGTAAAGACGCTTATACGCCTTTGTAAGGCTCTCCTTTGAAGAAAACATTACATAGCCGAAGCTCTTTTTCTTATTCCACATATGTCGCTCTATTTTACGGCTGTATCCTCCGAATTCACTGAGAACAACAGGTCTTTTATGCTTTTTAAGCAGGAAGAACGGATAAATATAGAGATGTATGCTCTTGACATCGGGGCCTTTCTGGTCATGCCATCCGCTCGCGTGGTCTATTATTCTCGTAGGATCATATTTTTTCAGTTGTTCGCCTATTCGCTTGGCGTCAAACTGTCCCCAACCCTCGTTGAACGCTACCCAACAACCTATACACGGGAAATTATAAAGATTATCTACCGTGGCATACACATTATTTTCGTGTTCTTTGCGACATTCCGCGTCTTCAACTCCGAACCTCGCATAGTTATCGTCTTTTATAGAGCGAACGCCGATATTTGGCAAAACTCCTACAAGCACCGTATCTATTTTTTCAGCGCCGCAAACCATATCCTGCCATACTATCATTCCTATTTTATCGCAATGATAGTACCATCTGTGCGGTTCGACCTTTATATGCTTTCTCAGCATATTGAAGCCCATATCTTTAAGAGTTTGGATATCATAAATCATAGCTTCATCGGTAGGCGCTGTAAGTCCTCCGTCGGGCCAATATCCCTGATCTAAAAGACCGTTCTGAAAATACGGTTTATTATTGAGAAGCAAACGAGGCACTGCTTTATCGTCATATCCGACGCTGAATTTTCTCATACCGAAATAACTTGTAACAGCGTCATATATTTCTCCGTTTTCACCGCACAGAGCAATCGCCACATCGTAAAGAAACGGATTTTCGGGACTCCATAGTTTTTCCTCGTTAATTTTTACAGTTTCATCTCTGCCGATTTCACCGGCAAAGATAATAGTATCTCCGTCCTTTACGATAGCTCTTACGGTAGCTTCGCCGTCAAAATCGCTTTCAATTCTGATAGTTGAAGCGTCAATATCAGGAGTAAGTTTTATCTTCTTAATATGTATTTCATTTACAGGTTCAAGCCATACGGTTTGCCAGATACCGGAAGTCGCCGTGTACCAAAATCCCGTACTCTCCCTCACCTGCTTACCTCTGTCCTGCCATCCCGTTTCGGTAGGATCGCTGACCTGAACTATAATTTCATTTTTATAAGGTTCAAGATAATCGGTTATATCAAAGCTGAAAGGAGTATATCCGCCCTTGTGCGTACCTACAAGCTGTCTGTTTATATATACGGCTGAACTGTAATCAACGCCGCCGAAGTGCAGTATAACTCTTTTTCCGCTGAAACGCTCATCAAGCGTAAAATAACGCCTGTACCACAGATTGTCCTCAGGATTAACCGTTCTGCAAATTCCGGACAGCTTGCTTTCAACTGCAAAAGGAACCAAAATTTCTTCATCAAAGCTGTCGGGAAAATCGTCGGTAGCTTCGGTAATACAAAAATCATATCGGCCGTTGAGATTAAGCCAATCATTTCTTACAAGCTGAGGGCGCGGATATTCCGGCAAAGGACATTCTCTGTCCACCTTATCCGTCCAGCGTGTTATCATATCATTCATAATAATACCCCTCATTTTTTATTTATCTTTTTATATTCATCGCTTAGTATAGATTTATCGTCAAATGCGGTTATGTAATTCATACAGAAAAACAGTATGAACACCAAGTCGACCGCTATCGCTTCGCTCAGTCCCGACAACTTAAACGCAAAAGTAACCGCGGCAAGTATCATAAACACTCCGAAGCCGACTGTTAACGCCACAAACTTCTTTGACCGCGCGGCGAGACTTATAAGGCAATACAGCAACGAAAACGCAAAACACAGGCCGAAAATAACAACAGATATCGTGTGAAGTGTTTTCAATGAAAAAATAAAGCTAAAAATACCGTCGCTTGATTCAAAATTTTCAGGGCCTCCGAAATAGTCACCGCTGTAAATTTCGCTGTCAAAAGAAACACGGAATTTCTGATGCTTTTCATTTTTAAAAACAACGAATCCCAACGCTCCGACAGAGCCGATAATTCCCATTATATTCGGGAATTTTGTCTTGACCGAATATTTGCGTACAAGATAATCAATGTTGACAAGAAGAGCCATACATACCAGGAATCCCCATACAGCAAACAGAATTCTATGGTCGCGTCCTACATTACTGAAAGTTGAAGCATGATTTCCGTATTCGGGATTGAACGGAATAAATGAATATGCAAAAACATACACCGCTGCGGCTGCAAGGCTGAGTATTCCGAGCAGTTTGTGCTTTTTAATCGGAATTCTGCAAATGCCGCTGTATGCATTTGATTTATTTTTAATTTCTGTTTTCATAATTTTTACAAACCTTTATTATACGAATCGAGAAGCCACTCCTGAGCCTGTAAAATGCCCTTTTGAGAGCCTTCAAATTCTTTTTTATTGATTTTTTCATCATCGGTAGCAGCATAACATTCAAGACCTCTGTACCATGCGGCTATAAGCGACTTTTCGCCGTTTTCATCCTTTTCAAGCCATACTCTGTACCTGAAACAATTTGCATCTACCGCCCCCCTCTTCGGATCGGTTCCGATAGAACCTGTATATATATTACCTGCTCCGCCGAACATCATAAGTCCGTCGAACCAGTTGTATTTCGGTAATTTTATAAGTAAATCTTCCACAATAGCACCTATATATTTATATTAAAAATTATGTTAAATTTCGGCTGGCTTATAACAGAATTAACACAATTAGGTAATTTTTCAGCTCTGTTGTAGACCGGTATAATTACTGAAATCGTGTATTCCATTATTTCCGCCTCCTTTGCACACCTATATTCTAACTGATTTAATATAAAAAATCAAGGTAAAAGAATAAGATTCGTGTATAAAACAAAAATCGGCAAGCTTATTAAAAAGCTTACCGATCTTGGAGCTGCTAGGCAGACTCGAACTGCCGACCTCTTCCTTACCAAGGAAGTGCTCTACCACCTGAGCCATAGCAGCACATTTACTGCAACGAGTGATATTTTACCACAGCTTTTTTATATTGTCAAGTGTTTAAACTAATTTTATTGATAAAATGCGGCAGAAAACTTTTCATTCTCTGCCGCACAAAATTTAAAACAACAAATTATTTGATTGCTTCGACATTTATATTATTTTCCTTTGCAAAATACTCAGCATTAGAAAACTCCGGTGTAGCTATCGTTACCGATGTTGTCAGTCCTTTAAACGCCGACTCGTCAATATTTGTTACGCTCTTAGGTATAACCACTCTCTTTACACCCGAATTAGCTATAAATCCCGGTTCAATCTTCTGCACACCGTCCGGTATGACTATTTCATTAAGCGAGGTACAGCTCAAAAAGCAAAAAGACGGAATAACCGTTAATGACGGTGAAAGAGTTATTTCTTTAAGCTCTGTGCAATTCGCAAAAGCATTGGCATTCATTTTGCTGACGGTAGACGGCATTTCAAACTGCGTCAAGCCTGCATAAGGCAAAACCTCATACAGCTTTGTTTTATCAGCGGAATAAAGA
>JAQXHF010000055.1 GCA_029007095.1 Clostridia bacterium
CGGGTATGTTGTATGTGCCGAGATCGCAAACATTGTCAGGGATAGCGCAGTTGTCATAGCTCTTGTAGATAGCTATTTGATCTTCAAGAGAGATTTCATCTTCCCAGTCGTGGTCGTGATTGCCGAAAGTTACGACAAAGGGAACTCCGGACGGGCCGATAACCGTATCGAAGAACTGTCTGATGCATTGCTCGATCTGCTCGCCCTTAGCAAACGGGAGGAAAGAAGTAACCTGATCTCCCGCAAAAACGATAAGGTCGGGTTTCTGCTCCTCGATAGCCTTGCTTACATACTGATACTGCATTTTATCTTTGAGAATAGTATCCTGACAGTCGTTAAGCATCATAATCTTAAATTTCCCGTCAGAATTGAACTTGAAAGCGTCATCAACATTGATACTTTGGTCTGCTGCGAAAGCAGGTACTGCCATAAGCGCAATCATAATGATTGACAAAATAACGCTGAGAACTTTTTTCATTATAAAATACCTCCAAAAATATAAATATTTGAAGATATTATATATCAAAATTGCATATTTGTCAACGAAAAAAGCACAAGCGCCGGACTTGTGTTATTACAAATTGTTACAAAATACAAAATTTGTAAAGAGTTATTGACAAGTTATGCGCTGTGTAATATAATTTCAAGTGTGATACATCAGGTATCACACTTGACCGAAAATTATTGGAGGAAGTTAAAAATGACAGATTACATAAGCCGCATAAAAAACGGATGTAAAACATTGGAAGTGTGCGTATGGTGGGTGTTCAGGGCGCTGATGATATACGCGTTTGTAAAATCGTTTTTCGCCGAGCCGTTCATAATAGCAACGCCGCTTCAGCTTGCCGCAAATTTTGTCGCAATGTTCGCGTGGGAAATTTTCCAGATGTTCCCTAAAAAGAGCTTCCTGCGGTATTTCCCGTCGCTTGTGCAGGATGTGTCCGTGATAATGATTTTCTGCGCGTCTTTCGGCGGACAGTTTATGAATTTCTACTACGACATAGTTTGGTGGGATTCCGCGCTTCACCTTATCAGCGGAGGACTTTGCGTTTTTCTCGGCTATGAGATGGCTGTATGTATGCAAAAGCGCGACAGGAAAGTTTGCTCTTTGCCGATAATAATAATCTGTGCGGTTGGATTTTCGTTTTTTGTATCTACCTGCTGGGAGCTGTTTGAATTTACCGCCGACCAGGTAATGTCAAACCCAGCAACGGGAGCGATAGGCGACGCGCAGCATTGGTGCTATGAGCTTGCCGAGGGTACGGCGAAAGAGGCTATGATATTCGATCCGAAATATCAGGAAAGATGGGCGTTGATGGATACGATGGGCGATATCGTATTGAATTCAATAGGAGCCGTAATAGCGTGGATCGTGCTCAAAGTATTCCCTTACCGCCACAGAGGGGCAAACGATATCAATAAAGTTATCGAAGCAGAGCTTGCTGCCGAAGCCGAAAAGGAAACCGTTAAAGCATAAGAATAAAATAAATAAAAATCAGGACTGCAAGAAAGCGGTCCTGATTTTGTTTTAAGATATATTTACAATTTATTTCAGACTTTTTTGATTGCGGTTATTACATTTTGAGAGTCAAGGTTTATAAAGTTTACCAAATCATGCGGGAAATGTCTGCTGTCGGTTATCCAGCCGTCCGGCAGATAGAGCTTGCCGTGCGAATTCTTCGGAATGTCAATTTTTATCGTTACCTCGTCACCGTTTCTCTGCCACTCTACGCTGACTTTTCCGTTTACGGAATCGTGCCATGCCTGCGCCGAGGTTAATCCCTCGATGAAATTGGGACGGATATCTACTTTTGAAATATCGTTACATTCGGGATTGATTCTAATGCCGGCGATGGATTTGATGAACCATGCGGAAATATCGCCCCACACATGATGATTGAGCGAATCAAGCCGCTCCGGGTAGAAGGACTCCCACAGCGATGTCGCACCCTTTGCTATCCAGAAGCCGTAAGACGGGAACTGCGGCCCTACTATCATTTTGTACGCGAGGTCTGCATAGCCGTTGTCGCTGAGCACATGGTATATATATCTGCCGCCGACCATGCCGGTGTCGAAGAGTCCGTTGTTTTCTTCGATGAGCTTGACGAGCCTTTGTACGGCAAAGGGAGTTTCACTCTTTTCAAAAACCGAGAAATAAATTGCCTGTGCCAGTCCCGTCTGTGTATCGCCCAAAAGAGTCATCTTGGTGAAATCAACAAGCTTTTCTCGGATTGCCGCTCTAAGCTCAGAGTAAATCTGATAGGCAAAGTCACGCTGAGCGGTTTTGTTCAGCTCGTTGAAAATATACGAAGCCATACCGCAGATAGCAAGAGAGGTGATGCTGTCGGTTACCACGAGAGGACATTTCGGATCGCCGGCGCCTCTGTTGGGGTGGAGCCAGTCGCACAGTCCGATTTCAACGAGTCCGTCGCTGTTCCTGCGGTCAGAAATATAGTTTACATACCTTAAAATGTTTGTTGCGTTTTCGGCAAGAATTTGTTTGTCGCCACGGTATTTATAGGTATAAAACGGAAGGAATGTCAATACGCTGTCCCATACAGGGCCGTTGCCCCAGTGATATCCCCAGCCTGCCGTCGGCACGATGCCGGGCAGAGAGCCGTCTTCCCTCTGCGCCTTTCGTATATTTCTCAGCCATTCAAGATAGCTGGTTTCAACGCCGAGATTGAGCAGAACATGCTCCGACGACAAGGACGCGTCGCCGGTCCAACCGTTCTTTTCCCTGTGAGGGCAGTCGGTCGGGAAATAATAAAAGTTTGCAAGATCGGAAATTCTTGTCATCTCTTGAATCTTGTTAAGCGTTTCGTCTGAGCAGGAAAATCCGCCTTTTTCTTCGACTGCAGAATTTGCCCGCAGATATGTAAGAGCTTCGGGCGTTGCTTCGCTGTCGTCAAGTCCGACAACAAGGCAATAGCGGAATCCGTGATAGGTGAAATCGGGAACGAAAACCTCGTCGCCGCCCTTGCAGATGTAAATATCCCTCTGAGCATAATATTTAGGATAGAAATCCGAGTATGTCGAAGTCATCAAATCTCCGTTTTCATCGAGTATCTCGCTCGTGAAGAATTCTATCCGTCTTCCCGGCTCGGCAGAATGAATTTTGAATTCAAAAACGCCGGCGGTGTTGATTCCGAAATCGTATATATGACCGCTTGTTGATATTGGCTTTTCCGGCGTGTCATATACCAGTCTACGGCCGGGTTCATAATCGCGCAGCGCGCCCTTTTTTATGCTGACGGGAGCGATTCGCTGAGTTACCGATATTGGCTCGGCTTGACAAATACGCGCTTCTCCTCTGGGCTTCTCGCAGTAGTGAGCGTATCCCCAGTTACTGTCGTCAAAGCCGGGTTCGCTCCAACCGGATTGCTCTTTTGTTGCATTATAAAAAGTTCCGCATCTCAGGTCGTCAAACCATATCGGAGATTCAGAAACTCTGAAACTCTCGTCTGCTTCAAATTCAAATTCTTCGCCGTCCTCGTACTTGACTTGCACGGTCAGCGCAAGCTTCGGAGCGGAGCGCCACAAAGCCTGCTCAAAATCCCAGATTTCGCCGCCGGGTGAGTTCTGCATACCGTTGCCGAGCATAATTCCGATAACATTTTCGCCGTTCTTTAAAAGCGGCGCGATGTCATATTCGTCGTAATAAACTATATGGTCGGGATTTGAGATATACGGCGCGATCAGGCCCTTTGTGATATCTTTGCCGTTGATATAAAGCTTGTAAAATCCGAGGCCGGATATTGTAATGCTTGCCGTATCAAGCGGCTTTGAAATATTAAACGATTTCCTCAAAAGCGGAGCGGGTATATGTTCGGTGAATGTAGTGTATTTATATGTAGCTGAAATGAATTTGTTTGAAAATTTCATTGCTTGCCTCCTGTTAAACTGATTTGACAACTATTATAAAGGAGGGACATAATAATTTCAATAGGAAGCTGAAAATTTACAAAAAACGGGATTGTATCTTGCCTAAATCGGCGGGATACAACCCCGTATAGTTATTCAATTAATGCCGAATGACGGTATTAGTACATTCCGCCGCCCTGACTTGCCATGGCCGCTGCCGCTGCTGCGTCTGCTGCCGGATCGGGCTTATCTGTAACGAGAGATTCTGTTGTAAGAACCATAGCTGCTACGCTGGAAGCATTTTGGAGAGCAGAACGGGTTACCTTTGTCGGATCGAGTATGCCTTCCTCAAACATATCAACAAACTCATCCTTAGCAAAGTTGTAGCCGTAGCCAACCTTACCGCTTGTTGTGATGTCGTTAACGATTACAGAGCCTTCAAGACCTGCGTTAGCTGCAATCTGACGAACAGGCTCTTCAAGTGCTTTGAGAACAATCTTGATACCTGTCTTTTCGTCAGCGTCGTCTGTGCTGTCGAGCAAAGCCTTAACAGCCGGAACAGCATTGAGCAATGCAACGCCGCCGCCTGCAACAACGCCCTCTTCAACGGCAGCCTTAGTTGCGGCAAGAGCGTCCTCAATGCGGAGCTTCTTCTCTTTCATCTCGGTTTCGGTAGCTGCGCCGACGCGGATAACTGCTACGCCACCTGCAAGCTTTGCGAGTCTCTCCTGAAGCTTCTCACGGTCAAAATCGGATGTTGTAACTTCAATCTGAGATCTGATCTGAGCAACTCTGGACTTGATAGCGTCCTTGTCGCCTGCACCGTCAACGATAACGGTATTTTCCTTTGTAACCTTAACCTGACGAGCCTGGCCGAGCTGTGCAACGGTTGCGTCTGCAAGTTCAAGACCGAGATCTGATGTGATAACCTCGCCGCCGGTAAGAATAGCGATATCCTGGAGCATTTCCTTGCGTCTGTCGCCGAAGCCGGGAGCCTTGACTGCAACGCAGGTGAAAGTACCGCGGAGCTTGTTAACAAGGATTGTTGAGAGAGCTTCGCCCTCGATATCCTCAGCGATGATTACGAGCTTTCTGCCGCTCTTAACGATTTGTTCAAGCAAGGGGAGAATTTCCTGAATGTTAGAAATCTTCTTGTCTGTAATAAGAATGTAAGCGTCGTCGATAACTGCTTCCATCTTATCGGTATCTGTTACCATGTACGGTGAAATGTAGCCGCGGTCAAACTGCATACCCTCAACGATATCGGAATCTGTTACAGCAGTCTTGGACTCCTCAACGGTGATAACGCCGTCTGCGGTAACCTTTTCCATAGCGTCTGCGATGATGTTGCCGATCTCCTCGTCAGCTGCGGAGATAGTTGCAACACGAGCGATATCGGTTGTTGAAGAAACGGGCTTTGAATGACTCTTAACGGTGTCAACAGCTGTTTCTACGGCTGCCTGGATACCTTTCTTAACTACCATCGGGTTTGCGCCTGCCGCAACATTCTTCATACCCTCGCGTACAAGTGCCTGTGCGAGAAGAGTAGCGGTTGTTGTACCGTCGCCTGCGATGTCGTTAGTCTTTGTAGCAACCTCTTTAACGAGCTGAGCGCCCATATTCTCAAACGGATCTTCAAGCTC
>JAQXHF010000056.1 GCA_029007095.1 Clostridia bacterium
ATTTTTCCATTCGATTCCTCCGAATATAACAATAGAGCTGCTATACAAGATAGACAGCTCTACTGAATTAAAGTTCTCCACTTATTGGTAGGAGCTCACCTGAATTTAAAGACCTCCACTTGTTGGTAGGAGCTCTCCTAAATAGGACTTCCGTCCTATATATTACATTATATACAGATCAATCGGATTTGATACATCCACCTTTCTGCATATATATTGTACTACATATTTATTAAAAAGTCAAGATCAAAGCCTCTATGTTGTTAATTTTAATGTATTTTCTTAATAATATCTTCTATAACAAATTTTATTTATCTATCGGAAGTTTAAGCATACTTCCGATTTTTTCATCCCATTCGGGCGGATCAAACGGAAGTACGCCCGAACACGGTGTAAATGTAAATTCAGAAAAATATATTTTACCGTCAATTTCATACATATCGACGCGAATGAAAGGACAGCCTATATCTGTTGCGAGTGTGTCTGCAAGCTCTGTCATTTTTCCGAGGTTATCCGGCTTATACGGAATTTTATCAAACGGCGCAAAGTCGCTCCTGCCAAAAGGCATTTCGTTACCGTCCAAATCATAAAAAGAAATATGAGCGGTAGCGTGATTTTCCAGTCCCTGAGAAACATAAATAAACTTCGCCTTACCGTTGAAACAGAAAAACTTCCAGTCAATCAAGCCATCTTTCTGCCTTTCGTCCTCCATATATTTCTCAGCGATTATGCACGGCTTTATGTTTTTATACGGCCACTCTCTGCCTGCGTAGTAATAATTCACACTCAATCTTTTGTTAAGCTTCTGCTTTACGGCTTCTATGTTAAGCCTGGTCTTATCGCGGCAGACAACTATTCCTCCGCTGTCGTGATTGCATTTAAGTATAAACTTCTCCGGGAGTGAATCGAAATCAATTTGATCGGCGTTATCCCACGGCCCTCCCAACAAGGGAATCAGGTATTCCGAACCTATTTTATCGGTAATATACTGCCGTACTGCATACTTATCCGCAAGCTGAGTGTATAGCGGTTTTCTCTCATAGATTTTCTGCCACGCAAGCTTCTCGTTGAAAGTTTTGGGATTTTCAAGGTCAAACTCAACGCCTCTAAGCGCCTTATACATCCTTTTAACATATTCATCATCAGGCATATCGTTATTCTTGCCCGCATTGCTTCTGATTATAAACCTATAATCGGAATCCGTCAGATACTTGTATGCACATCTACACGCCTTAGTTATATTCAAAACTTTCACCGCTTTCTTAATTGTATTTAATATATCACAGAAATCTATTATTTGTCAATCAGGTCGCATAAAAGCGGATTCAACCGTTATTTGGGCAAATTCATCAAATCGGAGCAAAAATTTTTTAAATTTAATAAACGAGAAAAGCATATGAAAACGAGAGAAAAACGGAGAAAAACAGAGCTTGCAAAAGTTAATTTAAAAAATTAAAAAATAAGTGTTGACTATTTTTCGCTCTTGTGTTAATATATTCGAGCAGAAAAAATTTATTTGGAGGTAAGTTTATGTCAACTTATATGCCTAAAGCGGGCGAAATCGACCGCAAGTGGTATGTGCTCGACGCAGCCGGCAGAACTCTCGGCAGCGTAGCTGCTGAAGCCGCTGTACTTCTTCGCGGCAAGCACAAGCCTGAATTCGCTCCTCATGTTGACTGCGGCGATCATGTTATCATCGTCAATGCAGAAAAAGTTGTTCTTACAGGCAACAAGCTCAATCAGAAAATGTACTATCATCACACCGGTTATATCGGCAATATGAAAAAGGTTAAGTACAGCACCCTTATGCGTACAAAGCCCGTTTTCGCTGTCGAGAAGGCTGTTAAGGGTATGATCCCCGACACCACAATCGGCCGTGCAGCATTCGGCAGACTTCACGTTTACTGCGGACCTGAGCACAAGCATGCTGCTCAGAAACCCGAAGTTCGTGAATTTTAATGAAGGGAGGCAACTATAATGTACGATTCTAATCCTTATTTTTACGGCACAGGCCGCAGAAAGAAATCCGTTGCCAGAGTCCGCGTATATGCAGGTACAGGCAAGGTAACTATCAATGACAGAGATATCGACGATTATTTCGGTCTTGAAACACTTAAACTTATCGTCCGTCAGCCTCTCGAATTGACAGGCACTACCGATAAATTCGACATCGTTTGCCGTGTAAACGGCGGTGGCGTTACCGGTCAGGCAGGTGCAATCCGTCACGGTCTTTCCAGAGCTCTTCTCCAGTATGACGAGTCGCTTCGCCCGATTCTCAAGAAGGCAGGCTTCCTCACTCGTGATCCGAGAATGAAGGAAAGAAAGAAATACGGTCTCAAAGGCGCTCGTCGCGCTCCTCAGTTCTCAAAGAGATAATTTTACCCGAAAGGGAATTATCGAAACAGGGCAAATTGAAGTCCATAATACAGTCCTTGGTATTTCACGATTCCAAGGACTGTTTTTTACATCATAAAAAAGCCGCTTTTCTCGATTTCAGCGTGTATATACGCTAAACCGAGTAAGCGGCTTAATTTATAATTATTATCGTCACATCGAAAACCGTTGCATTAACGCTCCGACATATTCATTATCTTATGTTATACAGTTACTTCCAACTCTGTATTACTTCGGGATTATCAAAAATCTCATCGAGTTTTTTCATAAACGGCACCGTGTCGCCATAATCAAGCGCCCTATGGTCGATACATATTGAAATCGGCATAATTCTGCGAATCTCAATAGTATCATTTCCCTGCGAATCGGTTACGACAACAGGTTTTTTCTGAATCGCGTTTATTCCGAAAGCCGTAGTCTGAGGCGGTATTATCTCAATAAGACTGCAACAGCCTTTTTGTTCAAGGTAAACCGAACCGAGATTAGATACCGTTGTTGTTCCCTGCTCGATATCGCGCTTAGTAAGTCTGTCTTTAACGGGAATAGAGTAATACTCCTTTTTCGCAGAACCCGATAAGGTTTTAACTTTATGCTTACCTGTTTTTGCGCCTACCAGTCTGAATACAGTCTGAGCTATTTTGCCTTTTTTCAGTCCTTGAAGCGTATTGTCAAGCGAAACTTCAAACATAACCTCGGTCATATCCGAATTATGAGCGCGGCGAACAGCGTCATTTACTGCGGCTGTAATCTCGCTGAGAGTTTTGTTGCCTATATCACGCATATTTATTGTCATCATCTCGCCGTTCGGGAGAACCATAGGCATCGAAACATCAATATTATCATAATATTTCAGGCATCCGCGAACAAGACGGCGGTTAAACTTAAAATGCGAATTCATTTTCGGCGCCGCTTTCAGTCCCTCGCTTATAATTTTAAGCATAATTGTATTGATTGTGATTTTTTTATCTTTATCTGTGCAGCCCGCGTTGAGCTTCTTGTATTCCTCATAGAGCTTTGTAGCGTCAGCTTCATAAGTAGTAACTACATGGGGGATTTCTTCCCAGCTTTGAGCGGTCATATTGGACACGATTTTTCTTGCTATACCTAAATGCACCTCTTTGGTGACAGCCATATTATTATCCTCCTTTTGATTTATACATCCGATTATTTTTCTGCTTCCCTATTATAGTTCATCTTGAAATCCGTTACCTTACAAATCATAGATATTGTATAAATTTATAATACATTATTCGTGCAAACATGTCAACAAACTTATATAAATATACTGTTTAAATATTGTAAATTTATTATAAAATCTCTGTCCGCCGACAAAAAATGAGTCTGCACGAAAACTCGCGCAAACCCATTTACGATGTATTTTATCAAAGCTTAATACGCTTCTGTCAGCGGAACTCCTTTTACAGCTCCGTTGAAAGGTATCAATATTGTCTTTATCTCGTGCGGTTTGAAGTCAAAGGCAAACTTCCTGGCGCAGAGTTTGAAATCAATCTCAGCCAGAACGGCTTTACCCTCGCACTCATAGGCTCTGAGTATATATCCCTCTCCGTTCTCTGCGAGTTTTATCGACTGCACTATTACATTGTCGCAGTCAACCGACATTCCCTGATATACAGGCGGTAGAGTTCCCTTGTGATGTGTTTCGTGATAGAGTTGAAGCGGCATATTAAGAAGGTCTGCTTCTTTTATAATCTGCGAATATGCTCCCGCCTTAGCAGGCATGAGAGCGTATGTGAATTCAAGCTCATCGGTATCAAGGAAGCTCATATCGTCATCTCTGTGATTTTGTCCGTAATGGTCAAGGTAAGCACAGGTTCTCGCCGCAATCATTCTCATTTCGCTGCCCTTTACGCAGAAGCTGTACTTGCTGTCATTTATCAGCGCAAGAGCGTCATTGCCGTCCGTTACGCACATCCAACTCTGCGACGGTTCTTCAAGTCCGTTCGCTTCTTTCTCAATATATCCGAAAGGCATCGAATAAACCGCTTTCGGATTTTCGAGCGTTGTCGGGAATGTCATTTTAACTACCTTATACTCCTGCCTGAAACTGAGCTTGCATCTGACTTCAAGCTTCGGGCTATCCTTATACAGAGTGAAATACTGAATAAGCTTACCCTCTTCACAGTATGTAGTGACTCTGAGCGTTGCTCTGAGAGTTCCCTGCTCACGGATGCTGAACCGAGCGCCGGAAAATTCTCCTATATCCTTGTTAAAGTCAAAAACATTATGCGCCCAAGTATCATTCTCCGAGTCCTCGCAGATAACGGTTTTCATCGGTGACGAGCAGTATTCTTTTCCGCTTCTCTTATCCACATATGAGCATACCGCGCCGTTGTCGTCGAATTCCACTCTTACTACGCTGTTTTCAAGGCTTCTCTCTGTAACCTTAAACTGATTTTCGCGCTCTTTCGGCTGATAATTCTGATCCTCTTTAAAAATAAAATATGTAGCATATCCGTAAGCCGGGATATCGACTTCAAACATACACTTATTGACATGAGCACCGTCGGTATAAGGCGCTCTGACAAGCTGGAACGGAACATCATTGTCATTCTCATCAACAACTCCCGACACCCACTGAATTCCGAAATAGGCATATCCGTGGACGGGGAAAGAATGAGGATTGAAAACAACCATCGGAGAGCCTTCGCCCTCCTTAACCCAAAGGCGGTCGCGCTTCTGACTCGGATTATTGTTCATATATTTTGTCGTATTTATACGCCATGTTATGCGCTCGGCGGAGAATGTGCCGATTTCAAGTGCAGTCTGCCTTGCGCTGCCTAACGCCGCGTAAGCGTCGTCATACGCAGGCTTTATAGAGCAGCCTGCAAGTATATCGTGGAACTGATTAAACATAACCTTTTCCCAAGCTGCTTCGATATCTGCGGTGTGAGTTTTAGCTTCGGTCAGCACAGAGGACATAACATCAATCTTCTCAGCATATATAAGCTCGTTTTCCGCTCTGCGGTTCAGCTTTTTGATTTTGCTGTTCGCGCTGTAACAGCCGCTCGCGTGGTGCTGTAAATCCTCGCTGACGGTCGGGATATCCTCGTTTTCATTCTCCCTTATGTATTCAAAATACTTATCGACTCCGGAATAAATAAATTTATCCTTGCCCTGCTCGCGGCGCAGATTTTCTATACGGTTAAGCACTTCGATTGACGGGCCGCCGCCGTGATTACCAACTCCGTATGCAATTATCTGCGAGTGATTGTAGCCGTCGTGCGCCTTGATATGCTTGTCGCTCATATCGCTTCCGTATGAATCCTTTAATCTGAAAGCTAAAACGCGGCTTCCGTCAGGACTTTCCCACCAATGGAGATTGCTGCTTTTCGGCAAATCAGGTTTTTCGTTTTCATCATTCGGACGCATATACAGATAGTTCTTAATTCCTGCCTTGCTGAAAAGCTGAGGAAGCATCCCGTTGTGACCGAAAGAGTCCACATTATAACCCGTTTCAGCCTTAGCTCCGAAATTCTCGGCAAAGAATTTCTGCGAATACAACAAATGCCTTGCAAAAGATTCGCCGCACGGAATATTGCAGTCGGGCTGAACCCACATCGCTCCCGTATATTGCCAGCGTCCCTCTTTGATTTTTTTCTTTATCTTCTCGAACATATGCGGTTCGGCGGTTTTAAGCCACTTATAATATCCGGCGCAAGCAGAGGTGAAAATATAATCGGGATATTCCTCCATACGATCGAGAGCCGCCTGAAATGTTGACTTAACGAGAGCAAGCCCCTCAGGAACACGCCACTGCCAAACGGGATCAAGGTGTGCATTTCCTACAAGAAAATATTTTTTATCCATTTTAATTACCTCATCTGAAACATTCGGCAACGGACATATTATCCGAGCTTATTGTGAAGAGATCCTTTGCGGCTTCGGGAATGAAGAAATAATCTCCTTTTTTGATTTCCCTCTCGTATTCATTTCCGCTGATTTTGCCTGTTCCGTCGATAACTACATAAATGCAGGCGCCCTTATCCATTGTGAAGCTTCCGCCGCTGAAATTTATCATACGGACTCGGAAGCTGTCGGTAATGCTGTCGTCTATAACAGAAAGATATTCTACACCGTCTGAGCTGTCAAGAGCCTTGCTGCTGAGCGGAATAGGATATTTCTTATCAATTTCAAAACATTCAAGAGCCTGTTTCTTTGTAAGTCCGAGATACATTTCCTTATCGGAAAGTCGGTAATCGCCGCACCAGTGCTCAGGCTGAACGGTAAAATCGGTAGGCTCCTGCACTTCAAGCAAAAGACATCCTGCGCCGATAGCGTGAACCATCTTAGCCGGAATATATATGATATCCCCGACCTTTACATCGTAACCGACAAGCAGATCTTCCATAACGGTCTTGCTGTTTTCGCTCTCGTCAATAGCATTTGAAAACTGCTCCATAGTGACGCCGTCCTTGAAACCGTAAAAAACTTTCGCTCCCGGCTCTGTTCCGAGAATTATCCAGCTCTCCTCCTTGCCGTAGCAGGAATTGAAATACTGCTTTGAAAACTTTTTGTCGGGATGAGCCTGAACCGGCAGACGGATAGAGCTGTTCAGAATTTTTGTCAGTATTCCGATATCTTCTCTGTCTCCGAGAAGCTCGGCTTTATGCTCTTTTACAGCCTCGTCGAGATAAATCTCCGTACCCTCAATTTTTGAGATTCCCTCGTGTATATCGGTGCTACCCTCATTCAGAGCGCGCACGCTTGAAACAACCCATTCTTCGGGATAGTTGGACTCCTTTGAATCATCAGAAAAGAAATCGGCAAAGAGCTTTCCGCCCGTATAAACTCTGAAAACTCTGTTTTTTTCAAAAAACATAGGATAGTTAAAATACATAACCTTACTCCTTAACTGTAAATTATCAATTTTCTCGCTTCATCGAGCGAGGCAAATTCACCGCAGCCGTATAGAGCGGTCAGCGCAGCGCCGTAGGCGGCCTCCTCCTTATAAAGCGGAATTTTTATTTTAGCACCGAAAACCTGAGCGGCTATTCTTTGAAGAGCGGGATTTTTTCTTATTCCGTTTCCTGAGCATACCGCATAATCGGTTTCTCCGCCGGAATACATATCGTGAAGCTCGTTCGCAATAGCATAAAGCACGGCTACCGTCATATCTCCGGCAGTAAAATTATCCTGAGAAACATTTGTAAAAGAGCCTCTTACCGACGGATCTGCTCTCGTTCCGCAGAAGCGCGTGTCAGCTTTCATATCGGTCGAGAGCTTAGCGGCAAGGAGCTTATCCATCTGCGGATAGAGCGAACCGCATTTGTCTCCCGTTGCCATTTCAACAACCGAGGCAAAAAACCGTTCAAGCATTGCAAACGCTCTTCCGCCGCAGAGAGACGAACCTACTATAAGATATTTGCCGTCGCAGAACGGACGGGTTTCAATGTTTTCGGCCGAAACAGCCTTGCTTGAAAGATAAGATATCTGAGAGCCTGTGCCGACATTTATCAGCGGCATATCTCCGTCAACCGAGCCGATAAAGCTTGCCTGATTATCTCCGACCGCACAGATAACCTGCGCGCCCTTATACTCCCCGACGCTCACGAATTTTTCGGACACATCGGGAAGCATACCGTTATCAATCGTAAAGCGATTCTTAAAAATATCGAAGCAACCGAAGCTTGCCGCATTTGTAATGTGCATAACCGGCTTTGCAGACGAGCAAAGCCTCATAGCAAAAAGATCGCCTATGGTGCAGGTATAAACCGCATTCTTCGGCACAAGACCGTTTTCGCGGTTATAGAAATCCGTTACGAGTCCGTAGCCGGCAAAGCTGCCGAGATGCTGAGCGTAGCTCTCGCCGTCACGGTAGCTGAGGTTGCCCCTCTCGTCCTGCCAGATGTAAAGAGGACTTACCGCATTGCCGTCGGAATCCGTATAAACAATGCCGTGCATCTGATTTGAAATGCCGATAGTTTTGACTTCGGCAATATCAAGCAAAGCGTCCAGGATATCGGTCGCCTTGCCGAGTATGACATCTGCGTCCTGTATCTTTTCCCACGAAAAATCCGACTTTATAAACGAATCGTTATCCGCCGAAAGAGTCTTTTCAATTTCGCCGGTTTCGGAATTCATCAATATTCCGCATATTCCCGTAGTTCCTATATCTATTCCTACTGCGTACATACATTCACCCGTTCAATCAATTCATTTTTAACAGCCGAGATTTGACGAGCAGGGATCAAGACGCGTAATAATATCCTGCTGAATCGCCGGAGAGAGGTCAAGGAAGTTTACAAAGGTTCCGTGAATTCTCATAATGTAAACTCCGCTCGGAGCATACTTTTCCGGGTTGGCAAGAACCTTACGCAAAATCTCCGCAGTTGTAACATTTACATAAAGATAGAAAGGTGAAACTCCCTCTTTGAGAGGATTGAAAAACAGCGGATTTATTATCTTATCCCTGAATTCAAGTCCCTTTTCCTCGTAGGTTTCGGACTTGAAATATTTTGGATCTATTCCGAGATGCGAAGCGTATCCGCCGTTCATTTTTTCAAACGGAAGCTTCATATTTGACAGCATACGGAATCCGAGTCCGTTCTCTGCGCTGCCGTAAAGAGGATCGACGCCGTAACCGAGCATATCTCTGGAACTTCTTCCGTCGGGAGTTGCGCCTACCCAGTATCCGTACAGAAGATGAGTTGACGGACTGCTGAAATCGGGGCGGAAGCTGTTGCCGAGGTAATTTTTCTCGTTTGCAACGATATCCGCAACCTTGTTCGCAACCTCGGCGGCATAATTATCGACCTTTTCGATATTGTTGCCGAATTTATCCGCTCCGAGCAGGAACTCGTGTAAATCGTCGTAGCCTTTGAAGTCGGCTTTCAGAGCGTCAACGAGCTTATCTGCGTCCTGCGGTCTTTCTTCGAGCAGTTTATCGACAGCGCTGAAACAGTCGGCAACGACTGCGACTCCGTGAATAAGGCAGCCGCTTCCGTTATATTTGGTTCCCTGCGCCTTTGTGTCACGCATATCTATGCCGTTGTCAAGTCCGCCCATAAAGCAGGAAAGCAGCGGCACTCTCTGCGTTGAAAGAGCTGTCGAAGCACCGTTAGCCGCCTTTGCCATTTCATCGGCAAAGAACCGGACATTCTTGTAAAATTCCTCCTGCAAATTTTCAAGCTTGCAGGGTTTAAGGTCTGCTAACTTTTCTCCGGTTATCGTGGAAACTCCACCCGTGAGAGTCATTTCAAGTATCTTGGGCAAATTGAGCCAGCTGTTTGTTGTGTTGCCGTTATCCTTACCCATTATAAGCGGCTCCTGGCAGCCGGCTATGGAGATATCCGGCAAATCGTCGATATCTACACCGTGAGCGCCGAGAACTTCATACAGCGAATCATCGTTAAACATCGACGGAGTAAGCACTCCGGGACTGAAGAAAAATCTGCCCATCTCCTCATAGAGCTTCTGCGGAGTATTCTTATGCAGTTTAACCGAAAGTATCGGCTGCGGTAAATTCATATCATAGTACGCGTCAAGCATCGCGTATGTGGTTGGATTTGTAAGGTCGTTGCCGTCCTTGTCGCGTCCGCTTATGATAATATTCTGCGAAATCGCCCAGCTTCTGTCCGCAACATTGAAAAATACAAGGAAATGCTTGAAAAGTCCTGCCACGGTGTCGCGGTCAAGTCCGTTACGGTACGGCTCAAAAATTCTGTCGGCATTTCCTACCGAGAACGCAAACGGATTCGGAGTCTGTTCAAGGCACATCATCTGCCAAATCAAAAGGAACGACTGCATTGCCTCATACATATTTTCAGCGCCGTTTTCCGGAACCTTGCGGAGAGTTTTTACCATAAGTTCAAGCTCGGCTTTGCGCTCTGACGAAGCGGTTTTCATCTGCTCCTGTGCAATGTCTGCGTAGCGGTCAGCAAGAGCTATTACACTTTCAAGAGCGATTGCAAAAGCTTTGTAGCCGTTGCCGTCCTTATCCTTAATACTGTCAATCATCGCTCTGAGTCCGTGTTTGAGAGCATAACGGTAATCGGGAATGAGATGTCCCGTCACCTGCTCGACAAAGAATATAACCTCTTTGGTATAATTCTCACACTCAGAATACACTTTTGCAAGCTGCTTTGCATAGTCGCTGTCACCGAACTCATTTTTTGCCTTTTCAATCCGCTCAGCTGTAAATTCGTCATTCGGCTCAATATCACCGAAAACAGCCGTCGGATCACAGTAACCGCTGAATCCCTCAACCTTAAAGGACGGATTTATAAGCGCATAGCTTCTCGCGAAGCCATCGTCCTGCGTTCCGGCAAAAATCTGATTTTCGTCAATATCGACAGGGACGATATCAACAAGCTCGCGCATAATAAGCGCCTTTTTAACCTCCTCGCTTTCGCCCTCGTATTTCTTTCTGAGTTCAAGCTCGGCTTCCTTGGCTATAAACCAACCGTCCAGTCTCTTTTTGGCTCGCTCGTGCTTAAACAGAGCCTTCGCCTTAGCGGTAAGCCTTTCCGGAGTATATATAAATTCCGACACAGTAAATTCCTCCTTATGTTGCGGTTAATTTTAAACCGTGATTTGTAAATTTATTTTTGAAATCGGCAAGCGTTTCGGGGGTTATAAATCCGTCGCTGATTTCATATTTTTCTGTCCATTTGTCCTTGCCGAATTCGTGATACGGCAAAAACTCAAAAACCGTATTCGATGTATCCTTATCCGAAAAATACTCGACAAATCCGTTGGGATCATCGTTAACGCCTTTTATCAACGGTATGCGTATATGAAGCTGTCGGTGAGAAGCGAAAAAATATTCAAGATTTTTCTTAACCTGTGCGTTTGAGACTCCCACCCATTTCCTGTGAACCGTATCGTCCCAATGTTTGAAATCCATTATGAGATAATCTATATTTTCGGCAAGCTCGACAAGCCTTGCGTCTGAACCGTTTGTTTCAATCGCGGTATTGATACCCTTGTCCCTGAGGATTTTCAGCAGCTCGTTAAGCTCCTCGTGCTGCAAGGTACATTCTCCGCCCGTAAAGGTGACTCCGCCGCCGTCAAAAAACATCATTCGGCTTCTGTATGCTTCGTCTGCAAGCTGAGCGACCGTATAATCCCTTGCATTACCGTTTATATTCATACTTTCCGGATTTGAACACCATTTACAGCGAAAATTGCAACCCTGCGTATGATATACGAGCCGATTACCCGGTCCGTCCTGAGAATAATTGAATCCTTTTTGAAGAATTTTCATCAAATCACCTTTGTAATTATACAATTCGTACATTTATTTGTCAATCTTAATATAAATTTGTATATATGGAATAAATTTGAATTTAATTATCAAAACGGCTTGACTTTTATGAATACTGTTGTATAATTATACAATATAACTGTATATTGAGGCGAAATTATGAAAAATATCTTTATAGACGGAAATGCAGGAACAACAGGACTGCGTATAAACGAAAGACTTAAAGACAGAAACGATATAAAGCTGCTGACTCTGCCTGACGAAAAAAGAAAAGATCCGCAGGCAAGAAAAGAAATGCTCAACTCGTGCGACATTGCATTTTTATGTCTGCCCGACGACGCCGCAAGAGAATCGGTCAGCCTTATCGAAAATCCGTCCGTGCGTGTTCTCGACACTTCGACAGCTCACAGAACAAACCCCGATTGGGCATACGGCTTCCCGGAGCTTTCCGCGGCGCACAGGGAAAAAATACTTAATTCAAACCGAATTGCCGTTCCGGGCTGTCACGCAAGCGGATTCATAGCTCTCGTCTATCCTCTTATAGAGAGCGGTATTATATCGCCCGACGCACTTCTGACCTGCCATTCCCTGACAGGATACAGCGGCGGCGGCAAAAAAATGATTGCCGAATATGAAAGCGATGAAAGAAGCGAAATTTACGATTCGCCGCGGCAGTACGGACTCTCTCAACAGCACAAGCATCTCAAAGAAATGAAAGCTGTTACAGGAATAAATAATCCACCGGCATTCTGTCCGATAGTGGCGGATTATTACAGCGGTATGCTCGTAACCGTACCGATTTTTTCACAATATCTGCAAAACGGTGCGGGAATTGACGATATTCGCAAAATTTATTTTGACAAATACAACGGTAATATAGTAAAATATAAAGTCGGTCCGAACGAAAACGGTTTCATCTGTTCCAACAAGCTCTCTTTCAACGACACTATGGAAATTTATGTCGAGGGCAACTGCGACAGGATTCTGCTTATGGCGAGATATGATAATCTCGGAAAGGGCGCTTCCGGAGCAGCTATTCAAAATCTCAACCTGATTATGGGAGTTGAGGAAACAACGGGACTTGTTACCGAATTAAAGTAATAACAGAGGTGTAATAAATGCAGGAGATTCAGGGCGGTGTATGCGCCGCTGAGGGCTTTACAGCCAACGGAATACATTGCGGAATAAGAAAGAATAAAACGAAGCGAGACCTTTCGCTTATTATGAGCGAAAAGAGAGCGGCTGCGGCGGCGGTTTATACTAAAAACCTCGTCAAAGGCGCTCCGCTGGCCGTAACAAAGGCTCACCTTGCCGACGGTTACGCTCAGGCTGTAATATGCAACAGCGGCAATGCCAACACCTGCAACGCAGACGGCGAACAGGTTGCCGAGGAGATGTCGTCTCTCGTTGCAAAAGCAACGGGTATTTCTCAAAACGATGTTGTAGTAGCTTCAACCGGAGTTATCGGTCAGCCGCTCGACATTACTCCGATAGCCGACGGAATTCAGGAGCTTGCCGCAGGTTTAGGCGACAACAGCGAGCTTGCCGCAGAGGGAATTATGACGACGGATACCGTTAAGAAAGAGATTGCTGTTAGTTTTGAGATAGGCGGCAAAACCTGTAAGATAGGCGGTATTGCAAAGGGCAGCGGTATGATCCACCCGAATATGGCAACGATGCTCGTTTTTATCACTACCGACGCGGCAATCGAGCCTGCGCTGCTTCAAAAAGCTCTCAGCAACGATATAAAAGACACTTTCAATATGGTGAGCGTTGACGGCGACACTTCTACTAACGATATGGTTTCCGTACTTGCGAACGGTATGGCGGGTAATCCCGTTATAGCCGAGGAAAATGACGACTACAAAACCTTCTGCGAAGCTCTTAACAAAGTTACGGTTTATCTTTGCAGAAAAATTGCAGGCGACGGCGAGGGCGCTACTAAGCTTCTCGAATGTAAAGTGACAGGCGGTAAAGATAACGAAACATCAAAAATCATTGCTAAATCAGTCATTTGCTCGTCTTTGCTCAAAGCGGCTATGTTCGGCGCCGACGCGAACTGGGGCAGAGTTCTCTGTGCCATAGGTTACAGCGGCGCAGATGTCAATGTAAACAAAATTGATGTCAGCTTCATATCGTCAAAGGGCAGAATAGATGTCTGCGTAGACGGTGCGGGAATTCCTTTTTCTGAGGAAAAAGCCAAGGAAATTCTGCTTGAAAACGAAATTCAGATACTTGTCGACCTCAAAAGCGGCGACTGCGAAGCTACCGCATGGGGTTGTGACCTAACCTACGATTATGTCAAGATAAACGGCGATTACAGAACATAAATTTAAAATCCGTTTAAAATATCAGTCCTCGGAGGCAGGGAAAATGCAAATTTCAAATTCAGACAGGGCGCATGTGTTAACCCACGCTCTGCCGTATATTCAAAAATACAATAATAAAATTCTCGTTGTCAAGTACGGCGGTAACGCTATGGTTAACGATGAGCTTAAAAAATATGTTATGAGCGATATAATTCTGCTCTCGCTTATCGGCATCAAGGTTGTCCTCGTTCACGGCGGCGGCCCCGAAATAACCGATATGCTCTCAAAGGTCGGTAAAAAAAGTGAATTTGTCAACGGCTTGCGCGTAACCGATAAGGAAACCGCGGATATAGTTCAGATGGTTCTTGCAGGCAAGGTCAACAAAGGTCTTGTTAACCTCATTCAGTCAATGGGCGGCAAGGCAATCGGTCTGAGCGGCGCGGACGGTCATATGATAGAAGCCAAAATGCGTGATCCTCAGCTCGGTTATGTCGGAGAAATCACTAAAATTGATGTTCAGCCGATACGCGATATGCTTGAAAAAGGCTATATCCCCGTTGTGTCTACCGTAGGCTGTGACAACGACGGAAATGTTTATAATATAAACGCGGATACTGTTGCGGCAGGAATTGCCGGCGGACTTAAAGCCGAAAGCCTTATTTCAATGACAGATATTGCCGGAATTCTCCGCGACAAGGACGATCCTAATTCGCTGATTTCCCGTATCTATATTGAGGACGCACCCAAGCTTGAAGCAGCGGGAATTATATCCGGCGGAATGATTCCCAAGGTTCAGTGCTGCGTTGACGCTATAAATATGGGCGTTCGCAAGGTTTTTGTTATAGACGGAAGAGTCCCTCATTCTATAATAATAGAAGTTCTTACAGACGAAGGTATAGGAACTATGTTTGTAAACGGTGAAGAATACAAGAAAAGACATCCCGAAGCGAGGTAAAAAAATGGATATCACTCAGAACGATAAAGAATACATCGCCAACACTTATGCGAGATTTCCCGTTGAGATTGTCAGCGGCAAGGGCGCTGTATTAAAAGACAGCAACGGCAAAGAATATATTGACCTCGGCGCAGGCATTGCCGTAAACATTTTCGGTGCTGCCGATGAGGAATGGAAAAATGCCGTTACGCATCAGCTCTCTCAAATTCAGCACACTTCAAATCTTTATTATACCGAGCCATGCGCGGAGCTTGCCAAGCTTCTATGCGAAAAGACAGGAATGAAAAAGGTTTTCTTCTCAAACAGCGGAGCGGAAGCTAACGAATGTGCAATCAAAGCGGCAAGGAAATATGCTTTTGACAAGTACGGCGACGAGAGTCACTCGAATATCATCACGCTGAAAAACAGCTTCCACGGCAGAACAATCGCCACCCTTAAAGCAACAGGTCAGGACAGCTTCCACACCGATTTCGGCCCGTTTCCCGATGGTTTCTTATACGCCGAAGCTAACAATCTCGAAGATGTTAAGCGCATAGCTGACGAAAATAATTGCATAGCGGTAATGATGGAAATGGTACAGGGCGAGGGCGGCGTATGTCCGCTGTCCGAGGAATTTGTTAACGGCGTTGCCGAGCTTGCAAAAGAAAAAGATATGCTTATAATAGTCGATGAAGTTCAGACGGGCAACGGCAGAACCGGAGAACTTTATGCGTATATGCATTACGGTCTGAAACCCGATATTGTAACAACAGCCAAAGGTCTCGGCGGCGGACTTCCGATAGGCGCCACAATGTTCGCAGAAAGCACAAAAGATGTCCTTGTCCCCGGCTCTCACGGTTCAACCTTCGGCGGAAATCCTGTTTGCTGTGCCGGCGCGCTGAATATCCTCGGCAGAATAGACGATAAGCTTCTCAGCGAGGTAAAAGCAAAATCGGAATACATATTCTCACAGCTTAGCGGCGCGAAAAATGTTAAATCCGTAAGCGGTATGGGACTTATGATAGGCATAGAAACTCAAAAGCCTGCAAAAGAAATAGTCGGCGCCTGCATCGAAAAAGGTGTGCTTGTGCTGACTGCAAAAACAAAAATCCGCTTACTTCCCCCTCTTAATATCGGTATGGACGAGCTTGAAAAAGCAATATCCGTACTCAAAGAAATTATTGAATCATAAAAAACGGTTACATAAAAATCAGCGGCTTGCAAAATCGGCGCAAACCGCTGATTTGCTTTTTCTGTCCGATTGACAAAAAAGGGCATTTGTGATAAATTATAATTACTTTAAATATAAATTCGGGTGTGGTGACAGAGCTTTATGGAAGACAAAATTAAATTCAGCATTATCGTTCCTGTTTACAATGCTGAGAAATATCTGTCCGAATGTATCGACTCGGCTCTTAACCAGACCTATCCTGCATATGAAATTATACTCATTGACGACGGTTCAACGGATTCAAGCGGTAAAATTTGCGACCTCTACGCACAGAATAATAAGAATGTTTTATCTCTTCACATCAAGAATTCAGGCTCTTTTGCAGCTCGCAGAGTCGGAATAGCAAAAGCGTCCGGAGATTACTGCATTTTCCTCGACTCGGACGATGAATTGAAGCTATTTGCGCTCGATTCGATATCCCGATATATTTCCGATTACAACGCCGACTGTATTATATATGATTCCGACCGTATTGAACGCGGCTCGGCCAAGCCGAAATGCGAATCTGTTGAAAAATCCGTCAAAGTCATCGAAAATAAACGCGAGCTTTACAAGACGGTGCTTTTTGATTATCGCTATAACGGTCTTTGTTGCAAGGCGATTAAATCCACGCTTATCGGGAAAACCGACTTCTCGGAATTCGGCAGAATTAACCTGGGTGAAGATTTGCTTGAAAGCATCCCTGTTTACAAGAACTGCCAAAGATGTGTTATCACAAACGAATCGCTTTATCTTTATTATGTAAATCCGAACAGCCTTACGCAGAATATCCGCTATCAGAATATCGACGCGGACAATCGCGTCAGAAATTACGCGCGGCATTTCCTTACAGATGAAAATGTGCTGACCGAAAGCGACCTCGATGAATACGCAAAATACTGTCTGCGCCTTTATTCAAAAGACATTAAGTTAGCTTTAAATACCGATAGAAATTTCAAGGCAAACAAACAACTTTTGAAAAAAATGAAAAAATCAGAATATTATACCGATTATATTTCAAAAATCAAAATCAAAGCGAAGCTTAGCTCCGACAGATTTGTACTTTGGGCATTCAAATACAATTTATTCGGTTTAATATATCTGTCAATCAAATTATCCGCAGTTTTACGAAAGTGAGTGAACCTCTTGCGAACAAAAAAAGCAATGCTTAATATGATAACTTCGCTCGCTTTACAGCTTGTCACTATGATATGCGGGCTGATACTCCCCCGTGCGATTCTCGGTGCTTTCGGTTCCGACACTAACGGTCTTATATCGTCTGCAACCCAGTTTCTCGGATACATTGTTCTGCTTGAAGCCGGAGTCGGAGGAGTTACGCGAGCCGCCCTTTACAAGCCTATTGCCGATAAAAATTACAGTAAGGTCAACGGAATCTTAAACGCAACCGAAAAATTTTTCAGAAAAATAGCCTATATCTTTTTAGGATATGCTTTTGTGCTTGCCGCTGTTTTCCCGTATATCGTAAACAGCCAAAAATCGTGGGAATTCATTTCCACCCTTGTCCTCGTAATTTCTATCAGCACTTTTACTCAGTATTACTTCGGTATCACCTATTCGGTTTTTCTTCAAGCCGATCAGAGAATGTATATTTCAAATCTGACTCAGCTCGTTACCGCCGTTTTGAATACCGTACTGTCTTTGGTGCTTATTAAGCTCGGTGCAAACATTCAGATTGTCAAGCTCGGAACGGCCTTTGTATTTTTCCTAAGGCCTCTCATTCTAAATCTTTATGTCAAGAAAAAATACCCCATCAACCTTAAATGCGAGCCGGACAACGAAGCTATAAAGGACAGATGGAACGGATTGGGACATCATATAGCCTTTTTCCTGCACAGCAACACGGATATATTTGTCCTGACTCTTTTCCTCTCGACAAAGGAAGTTTCGGTTTACAGCGTATATTTCCTCGTTATGTCCGGAGTCGAGAAGCTCGTCACGGTTTTTTCCTCCGGCTGTGAAGCAGGATTCGGAAATATTATAGCAAAGAATGAAAAGGATACATTATTAAAGACTTTCAGGCTCTACGAAATGATAGTTTCGTGCGTCACCATAATTATGTTTATGACGGCGGCGCGTCTGACTCTCCCGTTTGTATCTCTTTACACAAAAAATATTACCGATGTAAACTATATCCGTCCTGCGCTGATGATAGCTATGGTCGCCGCAGAAACGGTTTACTGTTTCAGAATTCCTTACCAAAGCGTGACGCTTGCCGCCGGTCACTACAAGCAGACTCGTAACGGAGCTTTTGCCGAAGCCGGCATAAACATTGTGCTTTCGCTGATACTTGTAAATTTCTTCGGTTCGGTCGGAGTGGTTATCGCAACGCTCTGCGCTATGATTTTCAGAACCTTACAGTATGCGATATATCTCAATAAAAATATCCTTAAAATCAATTTTTCCGGTTTCATCAAACGGTGCGCGGTAAACCTGCTGATAATAGGCGTTATCGCCCTCGTAAATTATATCTTCCCGGAAAAAGCCATCGCAAACTATGTGGAATTTTTCATAAAAGGCTTCGTAACTCTCGTTGCAACGGCCGCAGGAACTCTCGCAATAAACTTTGTCTTCTATAAAAAAGAAACAATAGCTTTGTTTGTTAAACTTAAAAAAATGATTATAAACAAATGATTATAAAAAAATTATGAGTTTGTACCGTCATTTTGGTACAAACTCATTTCAATTTAATATAAGTATTGCCGGGCCTTATGCGCTGACAGATGTACGAAGTATCATAAGTGCGTCTGTCGAGTCAACCTTTCCGTCGCAGTTCCAGTCAGCCGCCTTAGCCTGAGATCTTGTAAGCTCTATCTTATTGAGCGAAGCCGAGAGAACAATCAAAGCGTCGGTTGAATTAACGCCTCCGTCGGAATTGACATCACCGAGAGTATAAACAATCTTGTAAACAGGCCAATAATTATTTTTAGCATTATTGCCTCTTGTTACCGACTTATCGGCCTTGTTTGCAGGTCTTTCAAAATAATAGCACCAATTATATCCGGCGGTATATGCCCCTTTTTCCGTATTATCAACTTTGAGTCTTTCGAGGATATTGCCGGTGTCGGACTTATTGTTTGTAAGCTCGTATTGGAGATATTTTAACTGACCTTCAATGGTCTTGTAGTTATATCCGTTCTTTTCGCAGTAGCTTTTAAGATTATCAAATCTGCCGGCATGCCACTGACAGATACCGTAGCTCGTGCCGTTGTCGCCTGTCAGATTCGGATTGAAATTCGACTCAGCCTCGATATTCGCAAGCACACCACAAGCCGCTGCGGAATTAAGTCCCATATCGTCAACGAGAAAATCAAAGATGATTTTAGCGTTATTGCAGGTAACGAGATTGGCAGCCGAACCGAATACCGACAAAGGAGCCGCAACAAGTATAAGAGATAATATTACAACCAAAACCCTCTTTTTAAAATTCATAAGTAACATCCTTTATTTAAGTTACAAATTTATGTTTAAGCATATATTATTTGTATTATATCACGATACGGTTACAATATCGTTCTTTTTCAGAAATAAGTTGTAACTTTTTGTAACCTTACAAAAGCAAAACTAAAAAGCGCCGTTTTTCACAGCGCTTTTGTTCAAAGTACACAATAATTCGAATGTTTTACTTCGCAAGGAAAGGTTAACCCTTTATTTCTCTTACAACGGCTTCGCAGTCTTTTTTATCCATAATCTTGGGAACGGGATAGAGCGGATTACCCTCTTTAAGCGCTCTCTCGACAATCGTCGGAATATCCTCGTCCTTGATGAAATCGAAGTGATTAGGTATCTCCATATGCTCGTTCATATCTTCAATAGCCTTAATGAAAAGCTCTGCTTTCTCAGCGTCGTCCTTGCCGTCTATTCCGACTATATCCGCAAGCCTTGCAAGCTTTTCATAAGCGGTGCTTCCGTAATATTTGAGTATATGGGGCAAAATTACCGCATTCGCAAGTCCGTGAGGCGTACCGTAAAGTCCGCCGAGATTATGCGCGATTGCGTGAGCATATCCGACATAAGCTCTTGTAAATGCCATTCCGGCATAGTAAGAAGCAACAAGCATATTTTCTCTGGCTTGAATATTCTCTCCGTTCCGATAAGCTTCTTCAAGATTTGCAAAAATCAGCTTAACGGCTTTCTCGGCATAATCATCTGTTGATTTTGTCGAGCTGAGTCCTATGTATGCCTCAACCGCGTGAGTAAGAGCGTCCATACCCGTAGCTGCGGTCATATGCTTCGGAAGTCCGACAGTCAGCTCGGGATCAAGTACGGCATACTTCGGGCGAAGCTTAGGATCGTTAACAGCATACTTCTCATGAGTTTGCATATTAGTTACAACTGCGGCAAGAGTGACCTCAGAGCCTGTTCCGGCTGTGGTCGGTATAGCAAAAAGCGGAGGAATTTTATGTCTGATTTTCAGCTGTCCTCTCATATCGGCAACCGTCTGATTGGGATTGGCAACTCTCGCAGCCGCGACTTTGGCGCAATCCATCGAGGAACCGCCGCCAAAAGCAACGATGCCTTCGCAGTCATTTTTCAGATAGATTCTGCGGCACTCTTCAATATTTTCAATAGAGGGATTCGGCTGAACATCGGAGAAAACCGTATATTTGATATTTTGCTCTTCAAGGTTGGCAAAAAGTCCGTCAAGCGTATGCAATTTCATAAGTGTTTTATCCGTTACAACAAGTACGGAGGAAATGCCCTTGGACTTAATCAATCTCGGAAGCTCATTCACAGAACCCGGTCCTTTAAGCAGCTCCGGCTCGTCCCAATTCATTAAATACTCGGCATACATATAAACTTTCTGATAAATTCGGTAACCCGTTTCTTTGATTTTATTCATAACAAAAGTCCCCTTTATCTATGATGTATGTATATTTTACCAATCCGAGCGGGAATTTACAATAGTATTTTAAATTTTTTTTGCACTTCCGTGGGAAAATATTGAAATTATGCTTGATACTTACGCAATTTTCTGCGATAATGTATTATGTATAGTTGCAGTTTAATTTATAGGAGATTAAATTTATGAATGACAATCAAAAACTTGCGGAGCTTTTGTTTCCGAATATCACAAAAACTCCTGCGGATTATGAAAAAACTTATCCGGAGAGAGGACTGTCCGAGGGCGCGCGCGTATCTCGATTCGCACCGAGCCCGACAGGCTTCCTGCACCTCGGCGGACTTTTCGCCGCAATGATTTCAAGGCTCACCGTTAAAAGCTCAGGCGACGGCGTTTTCTTCCTCAGAATCGAAGACACCGACAAAAAGCGCGAGGTCGAGGACGGAGTGACCGCCATCGTTTCCGGACTTGAAAATTTCGGAATAACCTTTGACGAGGGCGTAACCGGTTTCGGCACAGAAAGCGGCGATTACGGACCGTATCAGCAAAGCCTCAGAAAAGAAATTTATCAGTCTGTCGCAAAGGCATTGGTTCTCGAAGGTAAGGCTTACCCCTGCTTCTGTACCGAGGACGAATTAAATTCCCTCAGAGCCGAGCAGGAAAAAGCCGGAACGGACATTCAGGGATATTTCGGAGAGTGGGCAAAATGCCGCAACCTCAGCTTCGAGGAGCAAAAGGCGAATATTGAATCGGGCAAGCCTTATACTCTGCGTCTGCGTTCCCAGGGAAGACCCGACAGACGCATAAAATTCGATGATCTTATCAAGGGCAAAATCGAAATGCCTGAGAACATTCAGGATGTTGTGCTTCTTAAAACGGACGGTATCCCGACCTATCACTTTGCCCACGCCGTTGACGACCACTATATGCGTACAACTCATGTCGTAAGGGGCGACGAGTGGATTTCTTCCGTACCGCTTCACATTGAGCTGTTCAAGTCCTGCGGATTCAAGCCGCCGAAGTACGCGCATATTTCCCCGATAATGAAAGAGGATAACGGTGGCAAGAGAAAGCTGTCAAAGCGTAAAGATCCCGAAGCTTCGGTATCTTTCTACACCGAGAGCGGATACCCGAAAGAGAGCGTTATCGAGTATCTTCTCACCATTGCAAATTCCAATTTCGAGGATTGGCGCAGAGCCAACAAGACCGCGCCGCAAAGTGAGTTCCCGTTCAACCTCAAAAAGATGAGTGCCAGCGGAGCGCTCTTTGACCTCAACAAGCTCAACGATGTAAGCAAAAATGTTATATCCGTTATGACAGCCGATGAGGTGTATGACAAGGCTCTTGCCTGGGCAAAAAGCTTTGACGATGAGCTTTATTCGCTTTTGTCCCGTGACGAAGCTTTTGCAAAGGGAATTTTCTCAATCGACAGAGGAACGGCAAAGCCGCGTAAAGACATCGCTAAATGGGACGAGATAAAGGATTATGTCTCCTATTTCTACAAGGAGCTTTATACGCCCGACTATACTCTGCCCGAGAACATATCAAAAGAGGACGCGGCGGCTGTTTTGAAAGCTTACCTCGAAGTGTTTGATATCAACGATGATAAAGACGCCTGGTTTGCAAAAATCAAGGAGCTTTGCGAGCCGCTCGGCTTCACTCCCAATGTAAAGGAATTCAAGAAAAATCCCGACGCGTATAAAGGCCATGTCGGTGATGTTTCGACAGTAATAAGAATTGCGGTAACTTCAAGGCGCAACACACCCGATCTTCACTCAATAATGTCGCTTCTCGGCGCAGATGAAGTAAAGGCAAGACTTGAAGAAATGATAAATAACATTTAACGGAGGCAAACAATGGAAGAAGAAATTAAAACTTCAAATTTCATTCACGATTTTATAGACGAGGATTTGGAGGCAGGAATCAACAATAGAGTTCAAACCCGTTTCCCGCCTGAGCCAAACGGATATCTTCATATCGGTCACGCGAAAGCTCTCTGCATAGATTTCAGCACCGCAGAAAAATACAACGGCATTTGCAATCTGCGCTTTGACGATACTAACCCCTCTCGCGAAGATGTTGAATATATCGAAGCGATAAAAGAGGATATTCATTGGCTTGGATTTGAGTGGGGCAATATCTATTTCGCTTCGGATTACTTTGATTTTGTTTACGAATGTGCAATAAAGCTCATAAAGGACGGCAAGGCTTATGTTGACGACCTCAACGCCGACCAAATCAGAGAGTACCGCGGAACGCTGACCGAACCGGGTAAAGAAAGTCCTTACCGCAACAGAAGTGTTGAAGAGAATCTCGACCTTTTCAAGCGAATGACAGACGGCGAATTTGCAAACGGCGAGAAAGTTCTGCGAGCAAAGATTGATATGTCATCACCGAACCTCAATATGCGCGATCCTGTAATTTACAGAATTTCTCATGTTTCACATCACCAGACCGGAGATAAATGGTGCGTTTATCCCATGTACGATTTTGCACATCCGCTTTCTGACGCAAAGGAGGGCGTAACCTATTCTCTTTGCTCTCTTGAATTTGAAAATCACAGACCGCTGTATAACTGGGTTGTGGAGCAGATAGGATTTAAGGAGCCGCCTCGTCAGATCGAATTCGCAAGGCTCAATATAAATTACTGCGTAACAAGTAAGCGCAAACTGCTCGAAATGGTAAATAAGGGTATCGTTTCCGGTTGGGACGATCCGAGAATGATAACGCTCTGCGGTATGAGGCGCAGAGGATATCCGGCTGCGGCGGTGCGCGATTTTATAAACAGAATCGGCGTTTCAAAGGCTGACAGCACGGTTGACTACGGTTTGCTTGAAGCTTGCGTCCGCGACAATCTCAATCTCAACGCAAAAAGGGCGATGGCGGTTCTCAAACCGCTCAAAGTCATAATCGACAATTATCCTGAGGACAAAACCGAGGAGTTCGAGGTTGAGTATCATCCCGACCATCCCGAAATGGGTACAAGAAAAATTACTTTTTCAAGGGAAATCTATGTCGAGCAGGACGACTTTATGGCTGAGCCTGTTAAAAAGTATTTCCGTCTTTTCCCCGGCAATGAAGTTCGCCTTAAAAGCGCATATTTCATCAAATGCAACAGCTATGAAACGGACGAGAGCGGAAATATAACATGCCTGCACTGCACATACGATCCCGAAAGCAAGGGCGGAAATTCGCCCGACGGAAGAAAGGTAAAAGGTACTATTCATTGGGTAAATGCAAATGACTGTGAAAAAGTAGAAGTAAGACTCTACGACAGGCTTTTCAGCGCGGAAGAACCCGGCAAAAACGGCAACTATGAAGATGACCTTAATCCGAATTCGCTCACCGTACTTGAAAATTGCCTTGTTGAGAGCGGTCTGTCCGAAGCTAAACCCGGAGATGTATTCCAGTTTATGAGAAACGGCTACTTCTGCGTTGACAAGGACAGCACGCCCGACAAGCCCGTATATAACCGAACCGTTGCGCTTAACTCCTCTTGGGGTAAATAAGTCGCAAACACCCGAAACTGCGAAGGAGGTGCAGTATGAAAATAATAAACCGTATTGTTACATTTTTACTCGCCGCAAGCGTTTTCCCGATAACCTTCTGTATGGTTTTCGTGAGAATTCTGGTGTCAATATCCGAAGATTCATCACTGTATACGCTGCTCAGCACATTTATGAAAGAAACTTTGAACAGCAGATTAGAGCTTGATTTCAGCATAAAGGAGCTTTTCGGATATATTCAGGACGGTAAATTCACCTTTGCCGGAATGACATTTGATTCCTCGTCAATCCCGGAGGGACTTATAGTAGCCAAAGGTTGGCTCATTGCCTCTGCGGTACTGTTGGTAATAGCTCTGCTTATCGCCCTCGTTATAATGGGTTGCGCGCTTTTCACAAAGGCTCACAAAACAGTTATGTGCCTCAGCGCAGGCGGCGCTGTTTCGATGTTTGCCGCCATGTGTTGTTTTAACCGTTTCGGCAAGCCTTATGTAACGGGCGCCGTAAATATCGGTAAAATTCTCTCCGAAGCAATGATTGGCGACGACGGAGGACTTTTAGGTTCTATCGGTTCCTCTGTTCTCGACGGAGCAATAAATATCGACATTTTTCAACTCGGAAATTTTGCAGTCACAGTTCTGATAGTTTTCCTTGCCCTGCTGACATGGTCGGGAGCATACTATCTTACAATGCCAAGAGAAAATCAAAAGGGGATGTAAAAAAGCGAAGACCGTATAAAACAATATAATACAAGGGAGTTCTTCGGTATTGAAAACCGTAAGAACCCCATAAAATCACATTAAAATACAAAATGTAAATATTTTTTATGTTTTATACTACGAACAAACTTCGCCACTCGGCGTACCTTTGTACGCCGTCGGGCAGACAAAATCAAGGCAAAAGCCTTAATTTTGCTCAGTTTGTCCGTTCTTCATCTTTTTTTCCTATCCCCTTAAAAGTTAAACGGAGCTGTAAAAACTTTCGATTTTTTACAGCTCCTTTGAAAGGAAATATTATGAAAAAATTTATATCAATTATTGCTGCCGTATGCATTTTGCTGACAGCCGTTCCTATGTGCGTAATTTCCTTTGCCAAAGAAGGAACTATCGACTCAACCGAGATAAAATGGAATTACAATGAAGAAGACAAGTCTCTCAGCTTTGAGGGAGTGGGTGCTATTCCCGATTATTCCTCTACTTCCGACCGCCCGTGGAATGAACTTGATGTTGAATCGGTAGCAATCGGCGACGGTATAACAGCTATCGGAAATCTCGCTTTCTGTTCATATGAAAGCTTAAAAAGCGTTACCCTGCCCGACGGATTGGAAAAAATAGGCAACGAAGCCTTTTACCTTTGCACGGCGCTCGAATCCGTAACTCTGCCGGAAAGCTTGAAATCAATTGGTGAAGCGGCTTTTGACCAATGCGTTTCATTAAAAGAAATCACATTCCCCGAAGGTCTGGAAGAAATCGGCGCAAGAGCGTTCTACTGCTGTGAAAATCTTGAAACGGCTTCTGTAATTACGGCTCAGAAGCTCGGTGCAAATATTTTCGACGGCTGTGAAAAGCTGACTGAAATTAAATTTGCCGACAGCATAAAAGATATTCCCGACGCAATATGCAGCGGTTGCACGGCTCTCAGCGAAGTAACGCTGCCTGAGTCGCTTCGTTCAGTAGGCGACGGTGCGTTTGAACTTTGCCTCAGCCTTAAAAGCGTCACTATTCCTCCTGCCGTTATGAAAATCGGTGAAAAAGCATTCGGCTACGGCAAAAAAGGTGCAAAAATCGACGGATTTGAAATTTCGGCATACTCAGGCACTTGCGGAAGCGAATATGCAGAAAAGAATTCATTTGCAATAAAGAACTTAGGTAATCCGAGCTACGGTCGCTGCGGCGACGACGCGATATGGAGCTACAATGCGGGAACTAAAACGCTGACCGTTAGCGGATCGGGTGCGACTTATGATTATTCCAAGGAAAATAAGCCTGCTTTCAGCGCATATACTATCGAAAACATTATCATAGGCAGCGATATAACCTATATCGGCGCGTATATATTCTGCGATTGTGCGCTCATCGGTATGCTCGACCTTTATAACTGCACAGCTCTCACCGCTGTCGGAGAAAAAGCTTTCTTTAACTGCACAGGCGTAACTTTTGTCAAAGCCAATGAAAAGCTTTCTTCAATCGGTGACAAATCATTCGGCTACTCAGCTCTATCCGATGGCGAAGATTATACCGAATATGTAATTTTAATCGGCGCAGAAAACTCTGAAACGCAGAAATACGCCGACAATAACGATTTTACTTTCTTTACATATGAAGATTTCCCCGATTTCGAGGGCAAATGCGGCGACTCCGCAAAATGGGAATATGATCCTGTAACTTTCTCTCTCAAAATTACCGGAGACGGTGCGATTTATGACTATTCGGAAGAAACAGGTTTTCCCCCATTCATAGAGTATATGATTTATGATTTGGAAATTGAAGACGGTATAACCTCGCTCGGAGATTTTTCATTTTTTGATTGCAATATTGATTTCGTTGAAATTCCCGACAGCGTTACTCACATAGGTGAATATGCTTTGGGATATTACCTGTACCTTGATACCGACGATCAGCTCTTAGCGGAAAAAAATCCGGACTTTGTCATCGCTTGCAGTCCCTATAATGAAGCAGCAATAAAATATGCAAATGAAAACGAATTTAATCTCAGCCTTTCTCCCTATTATGAATTCAATGAAAGCGCTCCGATGATAATAAACGGTTCTAAGATAATAATTTACAACTCGGAAATCACCTCCGAAGCTTTCAAAAAAGATTATTTTTCATATATCGACGAGAATACTGAGATTGTGACTCCGAGCATTATATCGACCGGCTCTCAAATTGAAATTACCCTTAATAACGGTAAAGAAACCTACACCGTTGTAGTAATCGGTGATGTTAGCTCCGACGGATATGTTAATTCTATTGACGCGCTGATGGCTCTGTCCTCTTCGGTCGGTACAATAGAACTCGGAGGAGAAAAAGCCGAGGCGGCCGATGTCAACGGCGACGGAAATATAAACGCTATCGACGCGCTTGCTATACTCAATGCTTCTGTCGGTAATATTTCGCTCGACCAATTTATGCCGCAGAAATAAGCTAAAAAACGCTTTCTGAAAACAGGATAAACTTAAACGGAGCTGTAAAAAACTTTCGTTTTACAGCTCCGTTTTAACTTTTAAGGGGATAGGAAAAAAAGATGAAGAACGGACAAACTGAGCAAAATCAAGACTTTTGGTTTGATTTTGTCTGCCCGACGGCGTACAAAGGTACGCCGAGTGGCGAAGTTTGTTCGTAGTATAAAACATAAAAATAAAATATTTACATTTTACACTTTAATGTAATTTTATGGGGTTCTTACGGCTTTCAATACCGAAGAACCCCCTTGTATTATACGGTTTTATACGGTCTTCGCTTTTTTTACATCCCCTTTGTTTCTGTTTATTATTTTTTAACTATCGTCGGGGCAACATCGCCGTCAACACATTCTTTGGTAACCGTTACGCTCTGTACGCTCTTATCGCTCGGAACAGCGTACATTATCGGCATCAGTATGTTTTCCATAATAGCTCTGAGTCCGCGCGCTCCCGTCTTTTTCTCAAGAGTTTTCTTCGCTATTTCAGAAAGGGCGTCATCTGTGAATTCAAGCGTTACGCCGTCCATCTTCATAAGCGACTGATATTGCTTAACTATCGCGTTCTTAGGCTCTGTAAGAATCCTTACAAGCGCCGCCTCGTCAAGCTCTTTGAGAGTTGTGATTACAGGCAGTCTGCCGACAAGCTCTGGAATAAGTCCGTATTTTGTGATGTCCTGCGGAATCACCTTAGCCATTGCTTTCTCGGTAGAAAACTCTTTTTTATCCTTGATTGTCGCACCGAAGCCCAATGCCGAACCACCTATGCGCTTTTCAACAGTTTTTTCGATTCCGTCAAAGGCTCCGCCGCAGATAAACAGTATATTTGATGTGTTAACCTGTATGCACTCCTGCTGCGGATGCTTGCGGCCCCCCTGCGGAGGAACATTGGCAACGGTTCCCTCGACAATTTTAAGCAAAGCTTGCTGAACACCCTCGCCGCTGACATCGCGTGTTATCGACGGATTTTCGGATTTACGAGCTATCTTGTCGATTTCGTCAACATAAATTATTCCGCGCTCGGCTTTTTCAATATCGAAGTCAGCCGCTTGAATCAATCTAAGCAGAATATTCTCAACATCCTCGCCAACATATCCGGCTTCGGTGAGAGTTGTTGCGTCCGCGATTGCGAAAGGCACATCAAGTATCTTTGCAAGCGTCTGTGCAAGCATAGTTTTTCCGACGCCCGTCGGTCCTAAAAGCAAAATATTGCTCTTTTGCAGTTCGACATCGGATTCTTCCGATTTAAAAACCCTCTTATAGTGATTATAAACGGCAACGCTGAGCGCGATTTTCGCCTCGTCCTGACCGATTACATACTCGTCAAGCTGCTTTTTAATTTCCATCGGAACGGGTAAAACATAATCCTCGCTCGTTTTTTTGCTTTTGCCCCTTGAATTGTACTGTTCTTCCTCTATAATCGACTCGCAAAGTTCTATGCACTCGTCGCATATATAAACTCCGGGACCTGCAATAAGCTTATTTACCTGATCCTGAGTCTTATGGCAAAAAGAACAGCGAACATTTTTTTCCCGTCTTTCTTCATCTTTTGGCATTGCTACACCTCTGGTCTTAGCAAAGTCATAAACCTTGCAGTAAAATTTTGCCCTGCGGCAAGTGTTCTGCGTTTCTAACGCTAATTATCTTTTTTCGATAACCTTATCTACAAGGCCGTATTCCATTGCTTCCTGAGCTGTGAGATAATTATCTCTCTCTGTATCAAGCGCAATCTGCTCAATCGGCTTGCCGGTATTCTCGGAAAGAATACGGTTGAGCTTCTCTCTCGTCTTGATAATATGGTCGGCAACGATTTTGATTTCGGTAGCCTGGCCCTGAGCGCCGCCGAGAGGCTGATGAATCATAATCTCACTGTTAGGCAGAGCGATTCTCTTGCCCTTTGTTCCCGACGAAAGCAGGAACGCACCCATAGAAGCCGCCATACCCATACAAATCGTAGAAACATCGCATTTGATGTATTTCATTGTATCGTAGATTGCGAATCCTGCCGAAACAGATCCGCCGGGGCTGTTGATATAAAGACTGATATCCTTGTCGGGATCCTGTCCTTCAAGGAAAAGAAGCTGTGCAACAACTATACTTGCAGTAGCGTCGTTAATTTCATCGGAGAGAACTATAATTCTGTCGCTCAAAAGTCGAGAAAAAATATCATAAGATCTCTCTCCTCTGTTAGTCTGTTCAACAACATAAGGTACTAAAGCCATAAAAATCCTCCGTTCAAATTATAATACTTAGTATAAATATGTTTATGTTTTCTAAAATAGTGCAAATGAATGGCATACAGCCATCCATTTACATTAAATATTGACTTTTATTATGCGAATTATTCAGCTTCGGATTCGTTTTCGTCCTCAGCCTTTTCTTCTTCCTTCTTGGCAGCTTTCTTAGCTGTCTTCTTCGGCTTTTCGGCAACGATTGCCTTTGAATTATCAACAAGGAAGTTAACTGTCTTTTCGCCTACGATATCTTTCTTAACATCGTCTGCGTTAACCCACTTCTTGATCTGCTCATATTCCATCTGATATGCGTCAGCCATCTCCTGGAGCTTTGCTTCAACCTCGTCGTCGGAAGCGGTGATGTTCTCAAGCTCTGCAATCTTGTCAACAGCAAGCTGAAGCTTAACCTGCTTAACGGCATTGCCTCTCATACTGCTCTTGAAAGCTTCTCTGTCCATACCCATATATTGAAGATATGTGTCAAGAGGAATACCCTGCTGTGAGAGTCTGTTTTCATAATCTCTTACCATATCGTCAAGCTTGGTGTCATACATAACTTCGGGAATCTCGCCCTCAACAAGGTCAACAACCTTTTCAAGAACCTCGCTCTCAAATGCGCGCTTAACTTCCTCTGCCTTAGCGTCGGCAAGCTCTGCCTTAATGCTCTTTTTAAGCTCGGCAAGAGTGTCGTGCTCGCTGACATCCTTTGCGAATTCGTCATCAAGCTCAGGAAGCTCCTTGACTTTAAGCTCGTGAAGAACAACCTTAAATACAGCGTCCTTACCGGCAAGCTCAGGTGTGTACTCGGTAGGGAATGTAACATTTACATCAAATTCATCGCCGGGTTTATGACCGATAATCTGATCCTCAAAGCCGGGGATAAATTGGCCTGAACCAAGTGTAAGCTCATGATTCTCGCCCTTGCCGCCCTCAAATGCAACTCCGTCAACGAAGCCCTCAAAGTCTATAACAGCGATATCGTTCTTCTTAGCCTTTCTCGGCTCAACTGTTACTACGCGGGAATTTCTGTCCTGCATTGAAGCAAGCTCAGCCTTGACATCGGCAGCCGTAACTGTTGCGTCCTCTTTGTTTGCTTCGATTCCCTTGTAATTTTCTATTGTGATTTCGGGTTTAACGGTAACTTTGAGAGTCATCTCAACGCCGTTTTCCTCGTCCATTGACTTAACCTCAACATCATGAGGCGGAGCAACGATTTCAAGACCTGCCTCCTTGATTGCGGCAGATACAACATCCGGATAAACGATATCGAGAGCATCCTCATAGAATACGCCCTTACCGTAGAACTTCTCAACCATATGAAGCGGAGCCTTACCCTTACGGAATCCGGGAAGCTGAATCTTATTCTTCTGCTTGTTATAAGCCTTTACGATTGCAGCCTGGAAATCCTTAGCCTCTACGGTTACTTCCAGCGTATAAACGTTGGTTTCTGTTTTGTTTGATGATTTTAACATGATGAACTTCCTCCTATGAAAGTAAGTGATGATTAAATCCTAACGCGCAATAAGCAAGTCGGATTTTTCGCCGTAACCGTCTGCTTATAAAAACGGATACAACGGAAAATAAGCAAGCAAGATATGCTCCGAACCGTCAGACGCGATTTAATCATTGCTCACTAAAAGGCACCGAGGAGTACATACCCCTTCATAATACCTATACTAACCTTTGTATTATAACAGATTGTTTTTTATTTTTCCATAGTTTTTTTAATATTTTTTTGTGAAAATCAGAAAAAATCAAAATTTTTTAACTAATTTGGGACAAAATTCAAGAAAATCTGCGGAAACTAAATGAAAGTCTATTCCGTCATACTCAGAATTAACCGCCCAACCTGCCGACTGTCCGTGCAAATGACCGTAGTAACAAGCCTCTGCTCCCGACGATTTAATAACCTCGTATATCTCATCACATACCTGAGTCCTGCTGAGCGGCGGATAATGTAAAAACACATTGAGTCTGCCGCCGAGCTGTTTCGCCTCGTCGATAGAGCGCCTGAGTCTGCCCGCCTCACGCAAAAGCACCTTTCTGTCCGCTTCGCCTACGCAGTCAAAGAACCAGCCGCGCGTACCGCAGACAGCTATGTCACCGACTCGGTAAGCATTATTAAAAAGCAGTTTTATAGTTGAAATGCCGTTTTTTTCAAAAAATTCCTCTATTTTCTTTTTAGTCGTCCACCAATAATCATGATTTCCTTTAAGAATAATTTTTGTTCCGTTCAGGGAATCAAGATAGCGAAAATCCTCAACGGCGTCTTCAATATTCATTGCCCACGAGATATCTCCTGCAATTACCACCGTATCTCTCGGAGTCACTATTGAATTCCAATTTTTACGCAGTTTATTTTCATAATCCTCCCAGCCGCGGAAAATATCCATAGGCTTATTGCACGAAAAGGACAAATGCGTATCTCCGATTGCAAACAACGACATTAAATCACCGCCCGATGTATATTTTGATAACTTGCGGCAAAAATACAGTATGTGACGAAAGTCACAGTAAAATTAAGGGGTTTTATATAATGAAGCACGAAATCAAGGAAATCAAGTGCAACGCAGTTAACTGCATCTACAACGAGGACGGCTGCAAGTGCGTTGCAGGCCACATCGAAGTAGGTCCGTCGAGCGCCTGCACCTGTGCAGAAACAATCTGCGCCACATTTGAGCCGTCGGGCAACAGCAAATAAACCCGACTTACCGCTCTGACGGCAGCTTATACTGCCGCTTCGGGGCGGTTTCCTTTTGCCACAAGGTCTGACGATAGTGATTTTACATCATCGGTTAAAAAAAATCAACATTTATTTTGCCAAACGCTTTATGTACGCGTCAGAACATTACGGATGCTCTTCACCGTTACGGTAAGCGTCCATAACATCTCTGAAAACATCTCCGTTTGTCGGCGGAGTCCATGTAATCGCATTCGCGCCGGCTCTGATAGTTTCCCTAATGCTCTCGTCGTTCGGACCTCCGGTGGCTATTATGGGAACATCCGCGAAAGAGTCCCTGATTTTCTTTACAATCTGCGGAGTTTTTGACGCCGCGGATACATTTATAATATCCGCTCCGGCTTCGAGCCTCGCGGCAATATCCTCGTCATCTCGTACTACGGTTATCACCGTCGGTATATCAATGCTCTCTTTTACATACCGCAAAACCTCGTTTGAGGTCGGAGCATTCAACACAACTCCGATTGCACCCTGTGATTCTGCATTTATCGAAAGTCCGAGAACTCTTTTACCCTGAGTCAATCCGCCTCCGACTCCTACCAAAACAGGTATGTCCGCAGCCATAAGAATTGCCTGCGTTATTACCGGTTGGGGTGTGAAAGGATAAACGGCAATCGCCGCGTCCGCATTTACATTCCGCAATATTGCAACATCGGTAGTGAAAACTATCGACTTTATTCTTTTTCCAAAAATCATTATACCGGAACATTCTCTTATACACTCCGGCACTCTCAGCGAAAACTTCCTGAGCTGACCTTCAATCGGTTTGGGAAGAACTTTTGACATTTTATCAAATCCTTTCCTTTAAATCAGTTGGTGCTTTATTATTTTAATTCCAAAATATGTCTGTATTTGAGGAAAATTATGAAAAAACTTTTAAAATTTATATTTTGTCCGTCTTTATATACATATATAATATAGCACTTGAAAAAGATGTCGATTTATAGTAAAATCATTTCATAAATATTTTGCGGATATTCCGCACCTGATTTGGAGCTGTTACTGATGCTTTCAGAAAAAATACAAAAAATCCTGCCGCTTGTTCAGAAACCCGGCAGATATGTCGGAGGGGAACTGAACAGCGTAATCAAAAATCCTGCCGATGTTTCGGTGAGATACGCTTTCTGTTTTCCCGACACCTACGAAATAGGTATGTCCCATTTGGGAATGAAAATTCTTTACTCGGTGGTCAACCGCCGCGATGACGCCTGGTGTGAAAGAGTTTTTGCGCCCGCAGACGATATGGAAAAGCTTATGCGTGAAAACGAAATCCCCCTCTGGGCGCTCGAAAGCGGAGATCCCATCAAGGATTTTGACCTTATAGGTTTTACCCTGCAATATGAGCTGAGCTACACGAATGTACTTAATATGCTCGATCTTGCCGGTTTGCCTATTTTTGTCGCGGACAGGAAGGAGCTTACTCCGCTTGTAGTTGCCGGAGGTCCTTGCGCCTGCAATGCGGAGCCTATGGCAGATTTCATTGATGTTTTTATGCTCGGTGAGGGCGAAGAATCCACCGAAACTCTTGTAGAAGTTATCAAGAAACACAAAATGCTCGGTTCGGATAAAAAAACTCTTCTTCGTGATCTTGCGTCAAGAAAAGGCTTCTATGTTCCGAGCTTCTACGAAGTCGAATACAATACGGACGGAACGGTTAAAAGAGTTACTCCTCAGGAAAATGCTCCTGCCAAGGTTGAGAAAACCATCATATCCGATATGGATAAGGTTTACTATCCCGAAAAATTTGTAGTTCCGTCGATCGAGATTGTTCACGACCGCGTGACCGCAGAAATTTTCCGCGGTTGTATTCGCGGATGCCGATTCTGCCAGGCAGGATTTATCTACCGCCCGATACGGGAGAAATCTGCCGAAACGGTTGACGCACAATGCAAAACGCTTTGTGAAACCTCAGGCTATGATGAAATTTCGTTATGCTCGCTCAGCACAAGCGACTACACTCAGCTTCAACCGCTTCTCAACTCTTTGCTCGACTGGACCGTAAAGGACAACACAAACATCGCCTTGCCGTCTCTCCGGGTTGACAACTTCTCGGATGAGCTTGTCGAAAAGCTTTCACTTGTACGCAGAAGCGGCCTGACCTTTGCTCCGGAGGCCGGAACGCAAAGGCTCCGCGACGCAATCAACAAAAATGTTTCCGAAGAAGAGGTGCTTCGCACTGCAAACAAGGCTTTTGCCGGAGGTTGGTCGGCAGTAAAATTGTATTTTATGCTCGGTCTGCCAACGGAAACGCTTGACGATGTTGCAGGAATAGCCGAGCTTGCCCAAAAAGTTGTAGACGAATTTTACCGCAATCCCGACCGTCCTAAGGGCAAGGGAGTTCAGGTCAGCGTGAGCGCGTCATCTTTTGTTCCGAAGCCGTTTACGCCTTTCCAATGGGAACCGCAGGACACTATGGAAGAGCTTGAAGCAAAGCAAAAGCACCTGCGTGAGAGCGTAAAAACAAAGAAAATACACATTTCCACGCACGAAACACCGACAAGCTTTTTGGAGGGAATTCTTGCTCGCGGAGACAGAAAGCTGTCGGCAGTTATTGCAAAAGCTTGGGAAAGCGGCTGCAAATTTGACAGTTGGGACGATCAGTTTGATTTTGACAAATGGAAGCAGGCGTTCAACGAATGTGATATTGATCCCGCTTTTTACGCCAACCGTCGCCGCAGCTATGACGAGGTTTTGCCGTGGGATCATCTCGACTACGGCGTAAGCAAGGAATTCCTGATAAAAGAAAACAAAAAAGCTCATCTCAACGAAACAACGCCGCATTGCCGTATAAAATGTGCAGGCTGCGGCTCAAACAGACTCAACGGAGGTAAATGCGATGCGATGCGTAAGGCTTAATTTTTCAAAAAGCGGCAGAGCCGTATATATTTCCCATCTTGACATCAACAGAATGATGATTCGCGCGCTCAGGCGCGCAAACCTGCCGATTTGGTACACCGAGGGTTTCAATCCGCATCCCTACATCGCTTTTGCGCTTCCGCTCTCCCTCGGTCAGTCAAGCGACTGCGAATATATGGATATCCGCGTGGAGGGCGATATATCCGACGACGAGATAGTATCAAAGCTCAATTCGGTTTTGCCTGAGGGTGTGAAAATCATCGGCGCTTCCGAACCTGTTTTTGATCCTAAGGAGATTGCAAAGGCTCAATATTTTATAAAGCTTATATTTTCTTCCGAGGCCGCTACTCAAAATTTCAGTCAAAAGGCGGAAGAGCTTATGAATTCAAGCGAAATTTTAGCTGAAAAGCGCGGCAAAAAGGGACACAGAAAAATAATGAAGCAAATAAATCTTATAGACTACATCTATGACGCGAAAATTTCTACCGTTTCTGATGTCGTCAATATTCAATGCGTCCTATCCGCCGGAAGCGTGAATAATCTCAATCCCGCCCTGCTTATCGAAACGCTTGAAAAGCTGACGGAGTCCGAGCACGATATGATGTATATTGCCCGCAAAAAGCTGATAACCGCAAGCAATCAGGCTTTTAAATAACATTTAATCTTTTGATATACTATCAGCCGAAAATACCTCACAGCAAAGAAATTTTAAAAAATAATTAAATTTTCCTATAAATTTCAAAAAAAGACTTGCAAAAACTCGTTTAATATGTTAGTATGTTTAAGCATTTGTGACCACCTAAGGAGTAGTATGCTCTTTTGGCGGGGTTTAATGCCCAACATTAAAGCGGACGGTCCTCTGTCAGTAAATCTGTTAAGAACGCCTGAAATCTTATGGGAGGTGTCTGAATGGACGCACTTAAAATCATCGCACAGGACAGCCTCAAAGAAAATGTTTCCGAGGCTATCAAAGTCGGCAACACCGTAAAAGTATGGGTTAAGATTCGCGAGGGCGAGAGAGAAAG
>JAQXHF010000057.1 GCA_029007095.1 Clostridia bacterium
GCAATTAGCTGTTCACAGCAGAAAGTACAATAACTTTCCTATGCGCCCTCTGAATTGGAAATCCCCTGCCGAGTATCTTAAGGCTTTTGTTGATAACGGCGAAGTTTTCTAATTTTGTAACACATCATTGACAAACCTACAGAAAATTTATCAAAGGTTCGCTTTTCCGTATTTTTTATAAAAATCATATACATACTGCTTCCTTGACTTGATTTCATCAAATCCGGAATTGTATTCATACGGATATTTGAAATTAAATATTCTCTCTATATTTTTACCCTGAGGCTCTTTCAGCTTAGTCACCGCGCCTGCGCCGACCGCAAGCACAGTATGGCACTCCTCCATCATAAACACATTGTAAAGGCACTCGAATCCCGGTTTGCACCAGCCGACATTTTCAAGATTGCCGAGTGAGCGGGATTGCCTATACATATAATACGGCTTATAACCTCCCGAATAGAACCTGCTCTGAGCATATTCAAGCATTTTATTTGTAACTTCGCCGCTTTCAACAGCTTCGCCGTGAGTGACAAGGTTAGAGGAACGCTTCAAAGCAAGCGTGTGCAGAGTTATGCTCTCGGGTTCAAGCTCAACGGATTTGTCAACCGTAAGATTGAAGCTGTCTGATGAATCCCCTGTAAGTCCCACGATAAGATCCATATTTATATTGTCAAAACCGATTTTGCGGGCAAGCGCATATGCGTCAAGCACATCCTGAACGGTATGCCGTCTGCCGATATTTGCAAGAACCTCATCGTTGAAGGTCTGCGGATTTATGCTTATTCTGCCCACTCCGGCGGCTTTAAGCTCACGCAGTTTATCCTCTGTAACCGTATCGGCTCTGCCGGCTTCAACAGTATATTCGCGGCAATAGGAAAGGTCAAATGAATTTTCCACCGCTTTGAGCGTTTTTGCCAACTGCCGGGCGCTGAGCGTTGTAGGAGTGCCGCCACCCCAATAAACGGATTCGAGCCTGAGTCCGAGGTCTTTTGCTATTTTTCCCGTTAAAGCAAGCTCGTCGCAAAGGTTGTCAACATATTCGGGGAGCAGCTTGCCCGCGCGGTCAACGGAATGTGACACAAACGAGCAATAATTGCACCTCGTCGGGCAAAACGGAATTGAAATATACAGGCTGAACGAATTGTCCTCGGTCAAATCCATAATTCTTTTTTCCGCCTTTGCAACACGGTATGCAAGCTCGGTCTTCTGCTCTGTAACAAGCAAATCATTTGTAAAAATTTGCTTAGCTCCGTCCTCGCCCTCTGTGCTTATCAAGGAGTTCATAAGCTTGGACGGGCGCACACCCGTAAGTATTCCCCATTTCGGCGTATATCCCGTGGCTTTTTTCATAAGTTCAAAGAGCATTGTCGCCATTGACTTTTCAAGGTCGTCGCCCTGATTGTCTTCTTTTTTTATAAAGCTGTCAAAGCTTTCGGTTTTGAGAGAAACGAATAAGGTGTTTTCGTCTTCAAGACGGGTTACTGCAACGATTTCATCCTCGCCGTCATAATCGCGGACAACCTTAATTTTTTCATAAGGATAAAAAACTCTGCATAAATTTTCCATTTCATAATGGAAGCTGTGATTTATTACACGAAGAATCATTTAAATCTCCTCATATATCGGTTACGCATTTTTTCATATTCAAGAGTGGTGGAGCGGTTATGACCGGGGTAAAGCTTGTAATCCGAGTCAAGGTCATAAAAGCGTTTGACCGAATTGAACATATCGTCATCATTTCCGCCGTACAAATCGGTTCTGCCGACAGTAAGGCAAAAAATTGTATCGCCCGTAAAAAATGTTTTTTCGCTCTCAACAAAATAACATACTCCGCCGAGCGTGTGACCAGGTGTGTGCCAGATAGTAAATTTAAGACTACCGACTTCAATAACATCACCCTCGTCAACGGTGATATCGGCATTAACAGGCTTCTGCGCTCCCGGTAAAATTTCATCTCCGAGGCTCAGCTGAGAGTCGGTAAGGCACGGCGCGTCAAGCTTGTGAATAACGATTTTTGCATTTGGAAAGCGCTTCTTCAACCCATACACTCCCAATATATGGTCAGCGTGGCCGTGCGTGAGCATTATGTATTCAAGATTTTTCCCGTCAAGCGCCTTTTCAAGCTCAGGCGTGTAATCACCGCAGTCAATAACTGCGGTTTTATCGGTTTTTTCGTCGGTGACGATATAGCAGTTTGCATTAACAGGTCCTAAAACCAGGGTTTTAATTTCCAAATCTGACATTCCTTTCCGATAAGGCTGTGACTTTTAACCGAAATTCTTACATTATCAAGACTTTTTGCTCCAAATATCGGTATCCATAACGATAGTAACAGGTCCGTCGTTGACAATGCTTACCTTCATATCCGCGCCGAAAACGCCATGCTCGACTTTAATCCCCTTTGAAAGAAGACAATCCATAAAGTATTCGTAAAGCTCATTCGCCATATCAGGCTGAGCCGCCGTTGTGAACGAAGGTCTGTTGCCTTTTTTAATATCGGCGCATAGAGTAAACTGAGAAATAACAAGTATTTCTCCGCCTATATCAAGCACGGATTTATTCATTTTTCCGTTTTCGTCCTCAAAAACACGAAGATTCGATATCTTTGCCGCAAGCAGTTCCGCCTGCTCGCGCGAGTCCTCAGGAACAACGCCGACAAGAACATTATAGCCCTTGCCGACAGCTCCGACTGTTTCACCGTCAACACTAACGCTTGACGAAATAACTCTTTGTACTACCGCTTTCATATATTTTGCCTTTCATTGTATGAGATTGTAAGATATATACTGCACCGCGTGAAAAATGTGCTACGGGCGTTTTACCTTTAATCGGTTTGTGATAAAATCGTTCACAGTGCATTTTGCAGCAAGGTCGCTGTATGAGATACTGCACCGCGCGAAAAATGTGCTGTGGGCGATTTTAGCCAAACCGTCAGTAATTGGCGCGTTCTATATCCAATATCCCATTTATCTTTTTCAGCCTACTCATAACGCTGTGAAGATGCTCGGTGCCGTTTACGCCGATGGTAAGGTCGAGAATGGCTCTGCCGTCCTTTTTGCTTTTGGTGTTTATGGCATAAATCATAACGCGCATATCGGCGATAGCCTTTGATACATCCGCCATAAGTCCGACGCGGTCGAGACAGATGATGCTGAGAGTTGCGGTAAAGTCCTCCTTGACGCCCATATCCCATCTGGCGCTTATCCAACGCTGAGGTTCGGCGCAATGTTCGATATCCTTGGGGACATTTGTGCAGTCTCTTTTATGAATAGAAACACCGTGACCTCTTGTTATAAATCCGATAATATTATCGCCGGGCAAGGGACTGCAACATTTTGAGAGCTTGATAAGGCAATTATCTATACCGTCGATTACAACGCCCTCCTGACTTTTTGCTCGCTTCTGAGTTACGGAATTGGAAACCTTGATAACATCGGCGTCCGGTTCCTGCTCCGGCTGTTTGAAGGTCTTAACATATTCATCCTTGATGTGCGGCATCATTTTGTTGAGAGAAAGTCCGCCGTATCCTATCGCGGCATAGAAATCATCTGCGTCCTGGAAACGCTGTTTGTGTGCAATAAGCGTTATAAATTTCTCGTAATCGCTGTCGCTGAGCCTTATAAAGTTACGCTTGAATTCGCGCTCAACTTCAAGTTTGCCCTCGATTATATTTTCATCTCTGCGCTCGCGCTTAAACCATGAACGAATCTTATTGCGCGCGCCGCTCGTCTTAACGAATTTCAGCCAATCTCTGCTCGGTCCCTTATTCTGCTGAGACGAGGTAATTATTTCAACTATTTCACCGGTTTTGACTACATAATCTATCGGGACAATTCTACCGTCAACCTTGGCTCCGACCATTCTGTTGCCGACCGCCGAGTGAATCGCATATGCAAAATCGACAACCGTTGAACCTGCCGGAAGATTGATAACGGTTCCCTTGGGTGTGAATACGAAAACCTCCTCCTGAACCAGATCGGTTTTTATCGTATTGACTATATCAACGGGATTTTCGGTGACATTCTGAGATTCAAGGAGTTGTCTTATCCATGAGAATTTCTCCTCGAATTTCTGCTTACCGTTCATTCCGAGCTTGTATTTCCAATGGGCGGCAACACCGTATTCGGCGGTATGGTGCATTTCCCATGTGCGTATCTGAACTTCAAAAGGTATGCCGTTATCTCCGACCACGGTTGTGTGCAAAGACTGGTACATATTCGCTTTCGGAGTTGTAATATAATCCTTGAATCTGCCCGGAATAGACTTGAACATATCGTGGATAATTCCGAGACAGTTGTAGCAGTCAATAACATCGTCAACTATAATTCTTACGGCGTAGATATCATAAATTTCGTCAAAGCTCTTTCCCTGCATATACATTTTACGGTATATGCCGTGAACGCTTTTAATTCTGCCCGTTATACTGCAATTCGGAACGATATGCTTTACGCGTTCTCCTATTTTTTTCTGAATATTCTCAAGATATTCCTTACGCTTTGACTGCTGTTTTTCAAGCAAGGTGCTTATTTCGGAGTAGGCAACAGGATCAAGATAGCTGATTGCAAGATCTTCAAGCTCCTCTTTAACTGCTCTGATACCTAAACGGTGTGCAATCGGAGCGTAAATTTCAAGCGTTTCCTGCGATTTTTCGCGCCTCTTTTCGGGGCGCATAAACGCAAGCGTACGCATATTGTGAAGTCTGTCGGCAAGCTTAATTATGATTACTCTGATGTCCTGCGACATTGCCATGAGCATCTTACGGATATTCTCCGCCTGCTGTTCCTCCTTGGTGGAAAGCGGAACTTTACCGAGCTTCGTTACGCCCTCAACGAGTATGGCGACATCCTCTCCGAAATCCTTTTTAACTTCTTCTATTGTAAGCTCGGTGTCCTCGACAACATCGTGAAGCAATGCCGCCGCCATAGATTCGGCGTCCATTCCGAGGTCATGGAGAATAACCGCAACGCTTACCGGGTGAACTATATAAGGCTCTCCCGAAAGTCTGAACTGCCCCTTGTGAGCTTCGTTTGCAAGAGAATAGGCTCTTTTCAGCATTTCTATGTCGTTTGCAGACGAGCTTTCTTTCATTGAAGTTATCAGATTATCAAACATTTCGTCGGCGGAAAGCTTTGAAAGCTGTTCCTTTCTCTTTTTTATAATATCAGCCTCAGCGTCAAAGGCTTTGTCGGAACTGCCGCTATTTACAATATCTGCGCTGTTTGCAGAATTCGTATCGGTATCCGAACCGACAGCATTGATTTTTTTCTCAGTATCAGACATTTCTTCACCGCCTTTATAACATATTTTTTATTCGTTGCAAAATAGGAGCGTCGTCAAGATTGGCTTTTACGCTTTCCTCCGGCAAGGTTATGCTGCCGTCATTGTCACGGACAAGCACTCCGAGTTCTGTCAGAGCTTCAACCGAAACCGCCGTTTTTGCATAAGCTTCCATAGGTCTGTTAAGTCTTACGCAAAGAGTTTCAATGCCGTAACGCCATCTGCCTGCCGAGCGGAGAAATTTATATACCTGAACGGTATCGTTCCTATCCGGCAAAATCTTAGCCGCGTCGGCAACGCTCTCGCCGCGCATTAGATTAGTATAAATCTCCTGCTGTTCAAAAAGCAAATCATCGTCCGACGAATGAAATTTAATATTCTTTATATTTATGCTTAACCTGCGCTGACCGAGAAATTCATTTGCTTCAAATGTAACCGCTAAATCTACCAAATCACCGACGCAAAACGGGAAATCAAGCGGAGTTGTTCTGAACTTCATTGCAACAATCGAGGACTCGTCTCTTGTAAAAGTCAGTTTTAGGTGCTTACCGCCTCCGACCGCCTGAATCCGTGCAAGAGTCATTTTGTATAAACCGAAAATCGGCTGAGGATTGCCTGTTCCGAAAGGTTCAAGCATATCAATTACATTGAGCATTTCATCGTTTATATAAGCAGGCTTTATCTTAAAATCAATATACTGAACAGGTATCGGATATTTAGTTTTAACAGCGTATGCGTTAAACGCTTTCCTGAAATTATCAATGCTGCTGCTTTCAAGTCCGATTCCTGCCGCAAGCTTATGACCGCCAAATTGAGTCAGAGTATCCGAACAGGCGCGAAGCGCATTATACAAATCAAAGCCTTCAACGCTCCGTCCTGAGCCTTTCGCAGTATCTCCCCGCCGCGTAATAACTATGGACGGTTTGCCGAATTTATCCGTAAGGCGCGAGGCAACTATTCCGATAACTCCGTCATGCCAGTCTTCGCCGTCTACGACAAGCACGGGATCGTACTCCCATTGTTTATTTGCCTTTATCTGTTCAAGCGCACATTCAAGTATATCGGACTCAATCTGCTGTCTTGAAATATTTTCTTCATTGATTTCTGCCGCAAGAGCTGCCGCTTCCTCGTAATCGTCGCTTAGTAATAATCTGACAGCTCTCATTGCCGAGCCCATTCTGCCTGCGGCATTGATTCTCGGAACCATAGTAAAAGCTATTGCTCCCGAATTCAGCTCCTTATCGGAATATCCGGCAACATCTCTGAGAGCCTGAACTCCCGGTCTTTCGGAAGCTTCCAAAACCTCCAAGCCCCTGCGGATGATATTTCTGTTTTCACCTTTCAGCGGCATAACATCAGCGACCGTTCCGAGAGCTACCAAGTCAAGTACGGAATTTGTTATATCGTTCTCGCCGCCCTCAATCGCGCAAATCAGCTTATAGGCAACTCCTACCCCGGCATAGTCTTTGAATCTGAGCTTGCAGTCTTCTCTGTGGGGATCAACTACCGCAAGAGCCGTTGGTAATTCAGCGGACGGCAAATGGTGATCGGTTACTATCAGGTCTGCTTCAAGCTCTCTTATATATTTGGATTCCTCAATAGAGCTGATTCCGTTATCGACAGTAATGATAAGTTTTGCTCCCATTTTGCAAAGCTTATCCGCAGCGGCAAAGCTCAGTCCGTAACCCTCAGTATGCCTGTCAGGCACACAGTAAACTACATCGGCTCCCTGCATTTCAAGATATGAATAAAGCAGAGCCGTTGCCGTAACTCCGTCGGCGTCATAGTCCCCGAACACAGCTATTCTTTCAAAATTATCAATAGCTTTTTTGATGCAATCAACCGCTTTTTCCATATCCGGGAAATCCATTGGATCGGCGGCGTCACAGCTCATTCCGAAAAAGTCACGGGCTTCTGTGACGCTTTCTATACCTCTCGTCGAGGCAATAAGCGCGGCATACGGACTGATATTAAGCTCTTCGGCAAGCGTTGTTGCCTTTTCCTTATCAAAGCTTCTGACAACCCATCTTTTTCTACTCATTCCGCCCGTCCTTTCCGAAAAATGAAATAACTAATATATTTTAGCATTTTCAAAAAGAATAATCAACACATATAAAGAAAAATATGCAGAAACTGCACCGATTCACTATCTGTAAATCGGTGCAGTTAATATATAAATCACATTATTCATCATAAATTTCTTCAAGCTGAGCGACGGTATGACATATATCAAACTGTGCAAGCTTTTCGGAATTCAATTTAAGTTCAATTTTACCGTCAAGCACATCTGAAATGATTTTTGCCCATTCTGATGGAGAATTATTAAGCGAAACAAAGCGACACTTGCCGCAATCGGCAAGCTCAGGAACTTCGGACGAAACAACGCAATCAAGTCCCGCCGCCTGCGCTTCAATAATTACAATTCCCAATCCCTCGAACAATGACGGCAAAAAGAAGCAGTCGCAGCAGCCGAGAATTTGCGGAACATCGGTTCTCACGCCCGCGAACTTAACTATACTGTCAAGTCCGAGACTATTAGACTTTTGCTTTATTTCATTTTCAAGCTCGCCTGTACCTATCCAAATATACTGAAAATCATTTCTAAGCTTTGCAAGCTCCGCAATCGTTTCAACAGCAAATTCAGGATTTTTCTGTCCTGAAATTCTACCGACGGTTACAATTCGCTTTTTGTTCGGTTCGAATCCGGATTTTTCAGCGTATGCTTCCCTGTCAAAATCATCGTCAGGAATAAAATTTTCGGTGTAAATACCGTTATAAATCACCTTGAAAGGCTTATCGCCGTAAAAATAATCGGCGGCAAGTTCTGAACACGCCAACAGTTCGGTTGAAGACGAAATCATCAGTTTTTTCATAATTATTCTGTAAATTTTTTGCGCTATATCAAGATAAAACGGCTGTTTACCGAATATATTAAACTGACTTTTTGAATTGTGCGCGTGGCATATGCGCTTTTTTACGCCTGCTTTTTTTGCCTGCATCAGCACAATTCCGTTTAGCAAATCCATATGGGCGTGAACTATATCATAATTTCCGTTTTTTAGGATTTCTTTGACATTTTTTATATACGCTATTTTCTTTTTTAACCCGTCAAGATCACCGAGATGAACAACTTTAACGCCCATATCTTTGACTGCCTGCTCATGCAGAGCCGTTACGCCCTCGTCAATCGCTATTGCTACGGTGATATCATACTTTGATTTGTTGATTTTACCCAGCACATTTACAAGGAAAGTCTCTATTCCGTTGGCGCTGAGTCCGTGAGTGAAATAAATAAGTTTTTTCATATCAGTCTGCCTCGTTGTTTCTCTTTTCCGTTACAGACGAAAGTATGGTTTGCTTGAATTCGCCGTATATCTTATACTTCCTTGAGAAAATCAAAAGAGAAATAATTATCATAACCGGAGGTACTATAAACATCATAGCCGATATAGCGTCAAGCGCGGCTTTCGGCTGCTGTGTAAGCGTTCCGTCATAACCGGTAACGCTGAACGAAAGATACATTATGATGCACTGTATCGTATAAGCCATTTTTTGCAAAAAGCCTTTCATCGAGAAAGTCAGGCTTTGGTTTCGTGTTCCGAGTTTATATTCACCATAGTCAACTACATCAGCCAGCATAACAGTCTGATTTACAAACATACTTCCGATTCCGACCGAGGTTATAAGATAGCAAAGGCCGAGTCCGTAAACATTTCCGTTAAAGCCGTAACCTATTATCGCCATTCCTATATATCCGACGGCGGCAAGAGACAGGGAGAGCTTATAGGTTGAACGGTTTGTCATAAATTTAGAGCAAACCGGAATTACCGCAAGACCGAGTATAGAACCTACCGAGCCGAACAGATTGAAGGTAGACTGCAATTTCAGGTCGCCGGCAACAGAGTTAAAATAATAACTGCTTATACCGGAGGTCATATAGTATCCTGCGTTTGAAATCATTGCAAAAAGCATAAATGTCAAAAGCTGATCATTTTTCTTTATAACGCCGAGAGCTTTTTTGAATGAGAATTTTTCCTCGCTGACAACAACATTCTTTTCTCTTGTTGAAAGTACGCAAATTCCGGCAAAGAACACCAGTAAAACAGCGGCAACTATCGCCCATTTCCCAAAGCCGACTCGCATACTTTCCGATGACATTCTGTCAAGGCTGCTCTCCTCCGACTTTCCGAAGAAAGCAACCGCATAAGCTGTAAAAATAACGATTATGCCCTGACCGAGACCTGAAAAAGTCCTTGCGATTGTCGAGATTGTGTTTCTCTCTTTTTCTTCGCTCGCAAAGGACGGTATCATTGACCAGAAAGGTATATCAGCCAATGTATTCGTCATTCCCCAAAGGACATAAAGTACCGTAACATAAATATATAAACCGACAGAATTCAACGGAATTCCGGGGTTATTAAACAGTAAGCAAAGTACGATTGCGTTAAGCATAGCTCCCAGCAAAATCCACGGTCGGTATTTGCCCATTTTAGTTCTTGTCCGGTCTACAAGAGTACCCATCATAGGATCGTTAATTCCATCCCATATTCTTGCAATAGGCGCAAGAATTAAAAGGAAAACCGGGGAAATTCCCAAAGCATTGGTAAGATAAAGCGACAGATATGAGTAGAACAAGCCGTAACTTAAATCAAGACCTATTGCTCCGACGCCATATCCGAGCTTTTGCTTCATAGGTACTTTTTCCATTTCCTAACCTGCTTTCTTTTTGGTTTTTTATTTATTTTACCACAAAAAACACTGTCTTACAACTAAAATCTTAAAGCAAAACGGGCTTGTACGGAATAATTCGTGCAAACCCGCTTTTTATTTTGTTATACTATTCGTTCAGTATCAGTCGGCAGGCTCAAATCTGTCCCAGTAATCTGCATAGCCCTTTTCACCGAAGATTACGAGAAGAACCTTGCTTGCAACGCCCAATACTTTATTCATTATAATCGTGGCAGTATTCGGTGTGCTTACCTGATATTTGTCAGGATAAATGTTATAAACGGAGTTGATTTCAACCAGAGTGTCGTACAACGCCTTAATCTTAGCGTCATCAGCATCGCGGTCATTGATTGTCGAATTGATAACTGCAATTCCGTCATTCAGGCTCTTTTCAAGCTTAGCTGCCGAAGCCGCGTCTATTGTTGAAGTATCTATTGCCTGTGCATCGGGAATATAATCTCTTTCAAGCTTTTTGATATCTCTTGAACCGTTAAACTGAGGATAGGTATTCTTGCAATCGTCAACGCTCTTTATCTCGTTGCAGGCAATTCTGTATGCGAGAGACAATGCAGTATTGTTGTATGTAAGCTCGTGCTTCTGTCCCTCAAAATACCATGTTGTATCCTCAAAGTAGCAGGTTGAAGCGTCAATAGAGCCGTCCGGGGAAACATTGTGTGACGAATCGGCAATGTATGCACTGTCAAATGTATCGCCGGCCTTTACAAACGAAGTTCCGGGTGCTGTCGATGAAATCTGAATTACCTCGTCGGAATTGGTTTCGTCAGCAGAATTAAAGAGCTTAAAGAAGCCGTAATCGCAGTCACCGAAGCCAAGGTTATAACCGCTGATGAAGTAGAACTCAGTTCCGTATGTATCGCGCTGATAATACAGGCGCTCTTTAAGGTTCTTCTGAGCCTCTGCGTAATCGTCTGTCTGAGCACGAAGCTCGGCATATTCTTCACCTGAGAGATATCTGTCGGCAAAGGCTTCGTATCTCTCTTTGGGGCAAAGAGCGATGAACGCTGTATTATCTACAAGAAGAGTCTTAACAAAGCTTTCAAGTATAGCGTCAATAAGCTGGCGAAGCTCCGCTTTCGGCAAAATTCTTACAGCTATATTGATTATAGAGCCGATATAGGAATCACCGAGACCAAGCTCATTAACAGCTTCGGTATAGAGATATGACGGTGCGTCCTCATCATAGTCGCCAAGGAGCAAATCACCGAAAACATCGCTGCCGTTCCATGCGCCGACAACGCTGATAACCTTATCTATCCTGTCAGCGTCCGGATAGAGATTCATATATTCGTTTACAACGGTTGCGCCCATGCTCATAGGTACAAGTATTACCTTGTCGGCTCCCGTCTGTTTGAGTACAACATTCTCAATATAATCATTGAGTCCTCTTGCATTATCAACACAGTTGGAGAAAATGCCGTAGTTGTAGCAGTAAACATTGTCCTCGCCTATTTCGTCGATAAGCGGCTGACAAGGAATTCTTTTGTCAAAGATTCCCCTTGCCTCTTCGGAATACTGAGAAATCGGGCAGGGATAATTCGGCGTTTCAACATTCTTAATAAAATTGCCGTTCTCATCTCTCAAATGAGCCACAAAGAAAACTTCGAGCAAACCGTTAATGGTATCCTTTGAAATCAAGTCTCTCTGTGCAACAATGGAAAGAATAAACGAACTGAGGAATTTGACGACCTTAACCCAATCGGATAATGAGTAGCTGCCGAAATCCGCATTGAAATGAATCATATTCCAATGAGCGACAGTATTGCCTTCATCATCATACATATAAGTCTCGGACTGGCCTATACCGGGAATAAAAACAACCGGTACTACATCATTCTTAGCCGAAGCTGTGAATGATACGGTTGCAACAGAAAACGCAATTATCGCGCTCAAAACAACCGCAAGAATTTTCTTGAATAGTTTCATTATACTGCCTCCGTAGCAAATTATTTCCCTGTAATAATACCAAAAATCTATGCAAAAATCAATAGAAAAAATCAAAAAATTCTATATTAGATATACAATTCAAACAATTTATATAATTTTTAAAAAGTGAGAGAAAAACAAAGAGTATGGATCGGTCATTATAACCAAATCCATACTCTTATTTTAGTCAGATTGTATATCGGGAAATCTGATTATTTATTTTTTGCGCTTGCGAGCAAATCGGCAAAAGCGTTTGTCATCATTTCCTCTGACGGTTTAAGCTCTACATCGGAATAGCACTTCATACCGGTACCGGACGGAAGAAGCTTACCGATGATAACATTTTCTTTAAGACCGAGAAGCGGATCGACCTTACCCTTGATAGCTGCGTCGGTAAGAACGCGGGTTGTCTCCTGGAACGATGCGGCTGACAGGAACGATTCGGTTGCAAGCGAAGCCTTTGTAATACCCATAAGAGTCGGAGAACAGGTTGCCAATACAGGCTCTCTGCCCTCTTCCTTGGCTTTCTTTTCAACTTTCTCGTTTTCGGTATAGAATTCGTGCTTCTCAACAATAGAACCGGGAAGGAAGTTCGTCTCACCTGCGTCCTCAATCTTAACCTTACGCATCATCTGACGAACGATAACCTCAATGTGCTTATCGTTGATATCAACACCCTGGGTACGGTATGTGCGCTGAACTTCACGGATAAGATAATCATGAACAGCCTCAACGCCTCTGATAGCAAGAATATCATGCGGATTCGGAGCACCGTCGGTAAGAGCCTGACCTTTGGTAACTCTGTCGCCCTCTTTGACTATCTCACGGAAGCCATAAGGAACAAGATATGCGGCAGACTCGCCTGTATCGGGATCGGTAACGACAACATGGCGGCTCTTCTTGATCTCGTCAAACGAGACAATACCGGAAAGCTCGGAAAGAATCGCGAGTGACTTCGGCTTTCTTGCCTCGAAGAGTTCTTCGATTCGCGGAAGACCTTGCGTGATATCGCCGGCATCCTTGGCACCGCCGGTATGGAAGGTTCTCATGGTAAGCTGTGTACCAGGCTCACCGATTGACTGAGCAGCAATTATACCGACAGCCTCGCCTATTGTTACAGGCTCACCTGTTGCAAGGTTAGAACCATAGCACTTGATACATACGCCGTGTTCAGCCTTACAGGTAAGAAGCGAGCGTATTTTAACGGAAGCAACTGCATTCTCGTCAGCCTCGCCTGCTTCAATCTTTCTCTGCATTGCAGCCTTTGCGTGGTCGGTAACGATTTTAGCGTCGGCATCGGTCATCATTCTATCCTTAGACATAAGGACATTGCCGTTCTCGTCAACATAATCTTCAAGCAGGAATCTGCCGGTCAGACGCTCTGAAAGGTCAACAATCTTACGATTGCCGTGATAGATATCATATACATCGACGCCCTCTTTGCAGCCGCAATCCTCCTCACGAATGATAACATCCTGAGAAACATCGACAAGACGACGGGTAAGGTAACCTGAGTCAGCGGTACGAAGAGCCGTATCTGCAAGACCTTTACGAGCACCACGAGATGAAATGAAGTATTCAAGTATATTAAGTCCCTCACGGTAGTTAGCCTTGATAGGAACTTCGATAGTCTTACCTGCTGTATTCGCGATAAGTCCGCGCATACCTGCAAGCTGACGAAGCTGTGAATCATTACCACGGGCACCGGAGTCAAGCATCATATTGATGGGATTGTATTTATCGAAGTTTGCTTTGAGTTCCTTAGCAACCTCCTGAGTACAATTCTCCCAGACCTCAATAACTCTGTCTGAACGCTCGGAATCGGTAATAAGACCGCGCTCGTAGTTTCTTGTAATCTTATCAACCTTTGCTTCGGCTTCGGCAATAAGCTCTGCCTTCTTCGGCGGAATGGTTGCGTCGAATGCGGAAACCGTGATACCGCTTCGTGTGGAGTGCTTATAACCCTGAGCCTTGATATTG
>JAQXHF010000058.1 GCA_029007095.1 Clostridia bacterium
CGATAAACATCTATCACATATGACATCGCCTGGAATGTAAAGAAAGATATTCCGATAGGCAATGCAATATCGGGAACAGTAATTTCGGCATTAAAAAAAGAATCAATATTTCTTACGGTAAAGCCTAGATATTTAAAAACAAACAGAACGCCTATATTAAATGCAACGGAAGCCGTTACAAAAAACTTTGAAATATTATTCCTTTCCCTGAATTTGTCAACACCTATGGCAAAAAGCCAATTCGCTGTTATTGAGCCAAGCATTATAGTTATATAAACCGGCTCTCCCCATGCATAAAAGAATAAACTTGATAAAATTAAAATCAAATTTTTAAAGCGTCTGGATTTAATTATAGGATTATAGTAAAGAATAAGAACAACGGGAAGAAATAAAAACAAAAATACCGTTGACGAAAATACCACATAATCACCTATCTCTTAAAGTCTGCTGTATTCAAACAATTTTTAATGCACTCAAATAAATGTCATATGCCGTTTTTCGGCAATTTCTATTTGATTATACTATGTTTAGACAAGTATTTCAATATATTGTATGTAAAATAAATATGAGCCGGTATAAGCTGTTACGGAATTATTCTCCGTTGACAATACGCGGCGGTTATTGTATAATAAAGCCGTCAGTAATACTATTGCTGCAAAATCGGAGGTAATGAATTATGAATATAGCCGTTGTACTTGCAGGCGGTTCGGGAAGCCGAATGGGAATGGTTGACAGACCTAAGCAGTTTATCGAAATTTACGGTAAGCCGGTAATCATTCACACGCTTGAAACCTTTGAAATAAATGAAAAAATTGACGCAATCTGCGTCGTATGCGTCAAGGAATGGCAGGATCAGCTTGCTATTTGGTTAAAGGAGTACGATATCCGTAAGGTTCGCTGGATAACCGACGCCGGTTCGTCGAGACAAGGTTCGTCAATGAACGCTCTAAAAGCAATAGAAAACGATTGCGGTCCTGACGATAATGTTATAATTCATGACGCGGCTCGTCCCCTCGTTTCACAGCGCATAATCAACGAAAACATAGAAAAAGTTAATGAATTCGGAGCCTGTGACACAGTCGTTCCCGCTCACGATACTATAATCCGTTCGGTAGACGGGGAAACCCTTGAAAACATTCCGGCGAGAAAAGAGCTTTATATGGGACAAACTCCGCAGTCATTCAAATATTCCATAATCAGAAAGGCATATGACGATTATTATGCTTTGCCTGAGGACAAGCGTCCCGAAATGACCGACGATTGCGGTCTTGCCTTACACAGCGGAATTAAAATAAGTCTTGCCATGGGAGATAAGCTCAATATGAAAATTACCACTATGGAAGATCTTTTACTTGTTAAGTCCATCGTAAGAACGGGAAGGTAAACATTTAAACGAAGTTTTAAGAGAAGGTGATTCTTTTTGTTCGCAAAAAGCTATAAAATTACCGAGCCTAAAAGGTTTGAAATATTTGTCGAAGATATACGGCACGAGAATGTTTTGGTTCGTCCTGAATATCTTGCCGTATGCAAGGCTGATATAAGATACTATCTCGGCAACCGTGAAACAAGCATACTTAAAAGGAAATTCCCTATGAGCCTGATTCACGAGGCAACCGGCACAGTTGTCCGCGACAAAAACGGAGAGTTTAAAGACGGTCAGCGCGTTATTCTTCTCCCTTGCAGGAAGTCCGAATGTTTGGGTGACAAATGCACCGAATGTGTCCGAGACAATCCGCGCCTTATGGATAATTATTGCCCGGAATCCGTCTTTTGTTCGAGCAATTATGACGGTTTCAGCAAGGAATTAGTTGATGTTGAATCTCAGTATCTCGTTCCTATACCCGACGAAGTTGGTGTTGAAGCTGTTTTTTCAGAGCTGATTTCCGTCGGTTGCTGTGCGCTCAGACGCGCCGGACTTACAAAGGAAAACGCTCCCGAAGCTATCGCGGTCTGGGGCGACGGTATAATGGGTTATATCATTGCGCTTACAGCAAAGTTCAGCCTTGAATGTCGTGTAGATGTTATCGGTCTGAGCAAAGAAAAGCTTGATATGTTTGACTTTGCCGATGTCTATTTCGGCAACGATATTGATTTACTGCCGAAGATGACCGTTGCTATCGAAGCTGTCGGCGGTAACGCTTCGGGTATTGCGGCAAATCAGGCTATCGACAAGCTGTATTCCGGAGGAAAAATAATTCTCTGCGGCGTTGCAAACGACAATGTTCCGCTCAATACAAGAATGATTCTCGAACACGGACTCTCCCTCAGAGGTACTACAAGAAGCACAAGATGCGATTTTGAAAAAGCTGTCGAGCTGCTCAAAAACGAGGAATTCAGAAAGCGAGTTCTGCGTCTGCTTCTGTCCGTAAATCCGGTTAATAATATAAAAGATTATTATGCAGTTTTTGACAAGGAATCAAAGTCAACGGCATTGGGTAAAAATATAATGAAAATTTCATTTTGATAATTCAATACCGTTTAAAGATTATAAATAGAATAAATCTCAATACAATTTCTTTAAGACAAATTGAAACAGTCCGAAAGCCAATTCGATGTTGACTTTCGGACTGTTATTTTAAGAGGATATTGAAATGCCTAAACCTTTTAATGCATATTTCATCATCATCGTCATAAAGAATACTGTTTTGTCAAGTATTCCTGCGATATTATCCGTTATATTTAAAAGATTGCCGACTGTGCTTACCGTGCCGTAACCCGGCAGCGTGCCGGTATTGTCATCAACGCCGTCTCCGTCATATGCAAAGGTATAAAGGAAAGGTGAAATCAAGCCGAGAACGGCATATTCAAACGCGTTAACCGCGCCGAACACCTTAATTCCGAGCTTTGTCAGCTCAACCGAAACAGACTCTATTCCGAAATTGGACATTATTTTGTTTGCCAGATTTACAAGATAGAGCGAATCCGTGATGTTGGCAAAATCGACTCTCAGCACAAGCACAAGCGTTCTAAGCAGCATTGTAACCTCCGTGCTTTCGAGGTCAAATTTTTCTGAGCCTGCATAATGCATAGCGACTATCTCGGTAATAAGGTCCCACGGATTTTCATAGCTGCTGTCAGGTATTTCAAGACCGTATTCACTCGCAAGCGCCTGAATTCCGTTCTCACCGTAATAAGGCATATCGAGCATATCCGTGAGTCCGGTAACGGCAGCATTTACTATATTGAAATAGAATTCGTCCTCGTCAATGCCCATTTGCTCGGTATTCATACCGCGTGAAAGTCTGTACTTTATACTCACTTTGAAAAATTCTTTTGAGTAAGCCTCAAAGTCTTTATCCATCAGCGCGAGCTGTTCCTCAGTAAAATCAGGAACCGCTCTTGAAAGAGCCGCAGTATCAATAGATGTTATCTTTCTATTTTCATATGTAATTTCGTCATCGGTCATATGCAACATCCTGTATTGCAGAGGATACATAGTGAGCGATGTGTTTGCGAAATCATAGATTACATTGCCCAACGCACTTGTGTAAGAGGTAACATCGCTGCAATGTTCGTGTCCCGAAAGTACAATCCTGATTCCGTGGTCAGCAAAAAGCTCCGCTGTTGTAAAATGATATCTGACGATAAAATTACGGCTTATTATTCTCTGCAACGGCATATGGTCGAGCAGATTATGGTGCATCATAAGTATAGGATATCTTCCGTCCTCTTTGGCTATGTCGGCCTGCTCTATAACCCAGTTAACTTTATCCTTGCTCATTCCATCCTCGGTAGATTTATCCGGATCACAACTATCTAGTGCAATAAGCCTGTATTTATCACCGAGATTTGCCGTGTATGAGCAATCATCTTCTCTGACGGTCAAAGCCTCGCTGTATCCGAACTCATAGTACACTTTTTTGAACTGCTCGGCAGTAGTTTCGGAGTCATTTCCGAGGTCATGATTGCCGTCGATAACAAAAACCTGCTTACCTGTTTCTTTTTCAAACCTCGCAAGCTTTTCGGCAACATCAATGTGCTGCTGAAATATAGTCCTGCCGTCATTTACAAGATCTCCCGGTATCAGCAGGAATTCACATTCATCATTCTCGGCGCATTGGCGCAGCATTTCATCAATGATAAATCCGCTTTCATTTTCCATCTGAGCGCGTCTGTTCGCATAGTAAAAAATCGGATCGTCCGTATTATGCTCAATCGGTTCGCTCGACTCAACATAATGCAAGTCTGACGCAACCGCAAAATCAAGCGAATCATCGTCTTTTGCATAAGCTCCCAAAGCTAAGACCGAGATAATCATAGCCGCAGTAAGAATAACGGAAATCAGCCTTTTCATAAACAAATCCACGCCTTTCTTAATGTTTATATAAGCAATTTTATCATTACGGAATTTATTTGTCAATCACTTAAACATATCGCGGCTTTTCGGGTATAAGGAAGCAGTATCAATAAGCGTTGTCGGCAAGTTCCAGAATTTCAATATGACCTGTAAGTATTTCAGAATACTGCAAGGTGTGATTTTTTGGAGAGCCGTTTGTATTCTCCTCGATTTGAAATATATGCGAATAAACGCCTTTAATGGTAACAGGCTCATTTTTCAGGCATATTTTCGGATGAGTCAAAGAAACATTGACATGAATTTTCGGATTATTTTCGTATAAATACTTAACATTATTTTTAATTACATCTAAAGAGTTCATAAAAACCTCCGACATCTGAATTTATATTCACTTAAATCATATCATACAGTTTCAAAAAATTCATACGATTTTTTTGCACTCTCGGAATTTTCTTGCAAATTTATAATTTAACACACCGCAAAATCATAAATTTTTGTGCGAAAAAGCCTTTGAATAAATAATTTTTTTGCAGTATAATATCAGTTAGTGCGTAGCCTAAGGCGTAAGTCCAGCTTTTGGACTTACGCCTTTTTTGTGTCTGCGTAAATTATCAGGAGGTAAATCAAATAATGAATCAAAACAATCAATCGTATCTTTCATCGGAAAGTATAGGTAAACTAATGGTCAAATACGCCTTGCCGTGCGTTATATCGCTGCTCGTCGGCGCACTTTATAATATAGTTGACCAAATATTTATAGCAAACGCAACCTATCTCGGTTCTTACGGAAACGCCGCCAACACAGTTGTTTTTCCCCTGACCGTTATAGCTCTTGCCATCGCGGTAATGATAGGCGACGGCTGCTGTGCGTTTATAAGTCTAAGTCTCGGTAGAAACAAACCGGAAGACGCAAGCCGCAGTATGGGTAACGCTGTTTTGCTCACCGTTATCGCAAGTGCAATTTTGACTGCCGTATATATGATTTTCAGCGATTCTATAATAACCGTATTCGGTGGCACAGTTAACGAAGAAACTTTCAGAAATTCTAAGGAATATTTCTTTTGGATTTCTCTCGGAATTCCTTTTTATATGTTCGGTCAGGCTATGAATCCCATTATCAGAGCTGACGGAAGTCCAAAATTTGCTATGATATCTACTCTTTTAGGTGCCGTCATAAATATATTATTAGATCCTATTTTTATTTTTGTATTCAAATGGGGAATGATGGGCGCCGCCACAGCCACGGTAATCGGTCAAATCGCCACGGCAGTTCTTTCTGTTTTTTATCTCTGCCATACAAAAACGATAAAACTCACCAAAAATGATTTTATCTTCAAATCGGGCATTATAAAAAGAATGTTATCGCTCGGAATTTGCAGCTTCCTTTCGCAAATCTCTCTCGTTGCGGCTATGGCTGCAATCAATAATATGATTCGCAAATACGGAGCAGTCGATGAAATTTTCGGTATGGAACAATATGCTCAGATACCAATGGCCGTAGTCGGAATAGTTATGAAATTCTTTCAGATAGTAATTTCAATCGTCGTTGGAATGGCGGCAGGCTGTATTCCGATCGTCGGTTACAATATGGGTGCAAATCTGAACGACAGAATCAAAAAAATATTTACTCGTCTGCTGATTTCCGAAGCCTGCGTCGGAGCTATCGCCTTTGTAATAGTCGAATTCTTCCCTAAACAAATAATCGCTATTTTCGGAGCGGCAAACGAAAGCGCATACTATACAGAATTTGCGTTAAAGGCTTTCAGAATATATCTTTGTATGATAATATTCGCCTGCATAAACAAAGCCGCTTTCATCTTCCTGCAAGCTATGGGAAAAGCCGGTGCTTCTACTATGCTTTCAATGGCGCGTGAAATAGTATTCGGAGTCGGTTTCGCTTTGATTCTCCCCATTTTCTTTGGTTTGGACGGAGTTCTGTATTCAATGCCGGCGGCGGATATCTTAACCGCAATTCTGTCAGCGATTGTAATAGCAAAAACTTACAGGCAATTATCTTCGTCCAAAAAGCTGACGCATTAAATATTACAAATATATAAAAGACAGGCTGTTTTCCCCAATAAAAGCCGAGGAAAACAGCCTGTAATTTTTTTAATATTATACTTATACATTGAAAAGGAAATGAACTATATCTCCGTCTTTCATAATATATTCCTTACCCTCCGAACGAATAAGTCCCTTTTCTCTGGCGGCGGCAAGAGAGCCACATTCCATTAAATTTTCAAAGCTGATAACCTCGGCTCTGATAAATCCTTTTTCAAAATCCGAATGAATCTTTCCGGCGGCCTGAGGAGCTTTTGTTCCCTTACGGATAGTCCAAGCTCTGACTTCCGGTTTTCCTGCCGTCAAATAAGAAATCAGCCCAAGCAGGTCATAGCTGCGCTGGATAAGCAGGTCAAGTCCGCCGTGTTCGATTCCGAGGTCGGCAAGGAACATTTCTTTTTCCTCCTTATCAAGACCGGCGATTTCCGCTTCAAGCTCGGCGCATATCGGAAGTACCTGAGAGCCTTCCTCCTCTGCAATCTTGCAAACAGCCTGATATCTTTCATTTGAGTCTATATTATTGGCAAAATCATCCTCGCTCATATTGCAGGCATATATTACCGGCTTGCTTGTAAGCAGAGCGATGTCGTTGAGTATAGCTTCTTCCTCATCGTCTCTTTCAATACTGCGTGCAGGTTTTCCGTTTTCAAGGTGTTCTTTCAGGCGTTTGAGGAAATCAAGCTCCTTTGCAAGAGCCTTATTGCCTTTCAAAGCTTTTGCGGTTCTGTCTATTCTGCGCTCAACCATTTCGATATCCGAGAATATAAGTTCAAGATTTATAGTTTCGATATCACGGGCAGGATCAACGCTGCCGTCAACATGGATTATATCGTCATTTTCAAAGCAGCGGACAACATGGATTATCGCGTCAACCTCACGGATATGCGAGAGGAATTTATTACCGAGTCCCTCGCCCTTTGATGCTCCCTTTACGAGTCCTGCAATATCAACAAACTCTATAACGGCGGGAGTAATCTTATCAGGCTCGTACATTTTTACGAGCGCGTCTATGCGGCTGTCGGGAACGGCAACAACGCCTACATTCGGCTCAATCGTGCAGAAAGGATAATTTGCAGACTGTGCGCCCGCATTTGTTATCGCATTAAAAAGTGTGCTTTTACCAACATTCGGCAAGCCTACTATACCTAATTTCATTAAAAAACTTCCTTTTCATCAAATTACCTGTATATTATAATATTTACCGTAAAAAAATTCAACTTAATTACAAAATATTTTACAATTAACATGATTTTAACTATTTATACAAAATTTCTCTGTATATATATAAAATTACTATTGAAATCACTGCAAATTTAAAGTATAATTTAATCGAAAAAGCTGTTTACGGCTTTTTATCCGTTTAAATCGGAACAGATTATTTTAATAAGGGGATTTACTATGGACGCTAAAAAGACCTTGCCAAAGTTCGGTTTGAGAGATAAAATAGGTTATGCGTTGGGCGATTTCGGCTGTAATATGAGTTTCGCTTTCATCAATAACTATCTTATGCTCTTCTATGTTACCTGTATGAAGCTTGATCCCAATGTATTTGCCGTAATTATCCTCGTTGCCAAAATTTTTGACGCAATTAACGACCCGATAATCGGCGGCATCTGCGACTCGTCAAAAATCGGCAAAAGCGGCAGTAAATTTAAACCGTGGATAAAGTGGGCAAGTCTTCCCTTGCTCGCCGCAAGTATCCTTCTCTTTATTTATGTTCCGGACGCTTCCGACGCTCTGAAAGCCGTTATGTGTCTCGGTCTTTACTGTATTTGGAGCGTAGCTTACACGAGCGTGAATGTTCCCTACGGTTCTATGCAATCGGTTATAACAGATGTACCGAGCCAGAGAAGCGAGCTTTCAACATGGCGAAGCATCGGTGCAATGCTTGCACAGATTCCCATTATGGTTGTACTTCCCCTGCTTGTCTTTGACGAGAATGACAATCCGAAAGGTAACATTTTCATTTACATCGTTGCAGTTATGGGAATTATCGGATTCATCTCATTCTTCCTTACGCGCAAGCTGACTGTCGAGCGAGTTGCTCCCACCGCCCACCAGTCTCAAAAATTCAACTACGGTCAGACCTTGCTCGCTTTCTTTAAGAACAAGCATATGCTCGGCGTAACAATTTCTTCTGTCGCTTATCTTGCTCTTATGATGACTGTAACAAATTCAATGCAGTATATTTTTATGTGCTATTTTAAAAACACGAATTTAATAACTATCGCTTCAATGGTAGCAAGTTGTCCGATTGCTCTCGGAATTGTACTTGCAAAGCCTGCTTTAAAAAGATTCAGCAAAAAGCAGCTTTGCACATATCCGTTTATAGTTTCGGCTGTCGCGAGCGGTATAGCCACCTTTGTAAGATTCAGCAACCCCTATATATGGATTGCTTTGGTTGCCGTCACAATGTTCGGTTCGGCATTCTATCTCACTCTTATGTGGGCGCTCGTTGCCGACTGCATCGACTATCAGGAGGAGCAGACCGGACGCAGAGAGGAAGGTTCGATATACGCTACCTATTCCCTTTTCAGGAAAATCGCTCAGGGATTGGGCGCGGCTCTCATTTCTTTCTCCGTAGGCTTAACAGGATATGACTCCTCGCTTGAAGCTACTGCTCAGGCGGCAGGAGTTCCCGAAAAAATATATTTTATGACCGGATTTATTCCGTTTATCGGTTCGTTAATCTGTCTTTTAAGCATGCATTTCCTTTATAATCTAAATGATAAAAAAGATGAAATTCAAGAGCTTTAAAATATAAAATTTTTGAAAGGTGTTTGTATGAGAACGATTAAAAACATTAACAAAAATTGGTACTTTTCAAAGGAAGCCTCCGCAGTTCCGACGGCTCTGCCCGACGATTGGGAAAAGCTTGACCTGCCGTACACATGGAACGGAGATGACGGCCAGGACGGAGGTAATGATTATTACCGCGGCAAAGGTTACTTTGCAAAGATTCTTAACAAGGAGGAGCTGACCGAAAACGATGTCAGTTATCTCCAATTTGACGGAGTTAACTCCTCAGCTACCGTTATACTTAACGGAACAAAGCTTTGCGTTCATCACGGCGGATATTCTACATTCCGCGTTAAAATCGACCGCAACTTGGTTAAAGACGAAAATCTGCTTGTAGTTATTGCGGATAACAGTCCGAATGATTTTGTATATCCTCAGATGGCAGATTTCACATTCTATGGCGGAATTTACCGTGATGTAAGTATCGTAAACGTAAACAGATGCCATTTTGACCTCGATTATTACGGCGCTCCGGGTATCAGAGTCACACCCGAAGTTAAAGGCAAAAACGCTTCGGTCTCGGTAGAAAGCTATGTTACGACAGATTCCGATAATTACAAAGTAGCATACGAAATAATCGCAGACGGCAAAACCGTAGCTACTGCCGAAACAGAGGGTAAGACTCAGGCGGTTATGACGCTTGAAGATGTCCACCTTTGGGACGGAGTCAAAGATCCTTATCTTTACAGTCTGAAAGCAACTCTTTTCTGCTCAGGCGCTCCCGTTGATGAAATCAATACGCGTTTCGGCTGCCGAAGCTTTGAAATTGATCCTCAGAAAGGCTTTATTCTCAACGGCAGAGAATATCCCCTGCGCGGAGTTTCCCGTCATCAGGACAGGCCGCATATCGGTAATGCTCTCACCTATGAGCATCACAAGGAGGATATCGACCTTATCTGCGAGGTCGGCGCAAACACGGTAAGACTTGCTCACTATCAGCACAGCCAGATTTTCTATGATCTCTGCGATGAAAAAGGTCTTATCGTCTGGGCTGAAATTCCGTATATTTCCAAGCATATGCCAAAAGGTATGGAAAATACAAAATTGCAAATGACCGAGCTTATCTGTCAGAATTACAATCATCCGTGTATAGTTGTATGGGGACTGTCGAACGAAATCACTATGAACGGAGAAGCAGACCAAAGTCTCATTGACAATCACATAATGCTGAACAACCTGGCTCATTCTTTGGACAAAACCCGTCCGACGACGGTTGCGGCCGTTACCATGTGTTCGCCCGATTCGGAATACGCAAAAATTTCTGATGTTCTTTCCTACAATCATTACTTCGGCTGGTACGGCGGAAATGTTAATATGAACGGTCCGTGGTTTGATGATTTCCATAAGAAATATCCGGACAGAGCAATAGGTATCAGCGAGTACGGCTGTGAAGCTCTCGATTGGCACACTTCAAACCCCGAACAGGGCGACTATACCGAGGAATATCAGGCATATTACCACGAGGAGCTTATAAAGCAAATTGCCGCCCGTCCGTATCTTTGGGCAACCCATGTATGGAATATGTTTGACTTTGCCGCAGACGCAAGAAGCGAGGGCGGAGAAAACGGAATGAATCACAAAGGTCTTGTTACCTTTGACAGAAAATATAAGAAAGACGCCTTCTATGCATATAAGGCATGGTTGTCCGACGAGCCATTCGTTCATATTTGTTCAAAGAGATATGTTGAAAGAGTCGAGGATATAACCGAGGTCAAGGTTTACACAAATCAACCCGAAGTTGAGCTTTTTGCAAACGGCAAGAGCGTAGGAAAACAAACGAGAGGCGAATTTCCTTTCTACACATTCAAGGTAAGCAACATAGGTGAAACCAAGCTTACGGCAAAGGCAGGCGACTGCACCGATGAAAGCGTAATAATCAAAGTTGACACCTTCAACGAGAAGTACAGAATGAAAGAAGAGGGCGCCGTTATAAATTGGTTTGAAATAGAAACACCTCCGGGATATTTCTCTGTCAATGACACTATCGGCGATATAATTTCAACCTTTAAAGGCAAGCTTTTCGCATTAAAACTTTTAAAAACCGTTAAAAATACACTTGCTCCAAAAGGCTCCGACAAAAAATCAGACGGCGGCGGTATCAGCGCCATGGGATTCAGCATAAATAAAACTATGATGGAAATGGTAAAAGGCTTCACCGTAAAAAGAGCATTTATGATGCTCGGCGGTCAATTCACGAAAGAGCAAATCCTCGATATAAACGCGTCGCTCAATAAAATCAAGAAGCCCTCAAAGAAAAAATAATCGGAGGTAATCTTTATGATAATAGGCGCACAGTTATACACGGTAAGAGAATTCTGCAAAACTACGGAGGATTTGGAGGAGACTCTGAAAAAGGTTGCAGACATAGGATATACTACCGTTCAGCTTTCAGGAGTTTGCCCTTACGATCCTCACCGTATGGCGCAAAAACTTAAAGAAATAGGCATTACTGCCGATATAACTCACTTTGACTATAACCGCTATATAAACGAGACCGATGAAATGATTGAATTTCACGACATCATCGGCTGCAAATATATGGGTACAGGCGGTTTCAGCGGACTTTTCTCAGACGCCGAAACAGTAGAGGACAAAGTGAATAAAACTATGCTCGCTCTCGTTCCCGCCGCCAAGAAGATAAAAGACCGCGGTCACAAATTTATGTATCATAATCACAACGGCGAATTTGCACATTTATCGGACGGCAGGACTATGCTTGAACATATCTGTGATTTCCTCACTCCCGATGAAATGGGTATCACGCTTGACACCTATTGGGTACAGGCAGGAGGCGCAGATCCCGCCGAATGGTTAAGGCGACTCAAAGGCAGAGTGGACTGTGTGCATTTCAAAGATATGAGCTATGCCGTCGGCGAAAACAAGGGTATCAGAATGGCTCCTATCGGAGAGGGAAATATGAACTACAATGAAATAATAAAGGCTTGCGATGACGCAGATGTCAGGTTCGCTTACATTGAGCAGGACGACTGCAACGGTGAAAATCCGTTCGACTGCCTTAAACGCAGCTATGATTATTTCAAGGTCTTGGGATTTTAATAACTAATCTGAAACAAATACTGCCGGATTATGCTTAAATCAGCTAAATCCGGCAGTATTTTATGTTTACGCACATTCTTGATTTTATTGCGATAACCAAATCGGTCACGAAAAATAAAACTTATAAAATTCAGTTTTCCGATTGACATATGCATACGGTGTGATATAATATAAATCGTTCACAAAAAAACTGTTTTTACATAAACTTTTAAGGAGATGAAGCAATGCAATTCTCTACCGAATTATTTATGGGACTGCGAAGTCTTTTCAGGCTGTACGATAAGATGCTTAAAAAGGTATGCACCGACCATCAGCTTACTGTTATAGAGGCGGATATCATCAGCTTTTTGCAAAATAATCCCGGCAAAGATACTGCGGCAGACATTGTTGAGCTCAGAATGTTGTCAAAGGGAGCTGTTTCGAAAGCGGTTGAATCTCTTATAAACAAATCGCTTTTAGAGCGGATTCCTGACATTGAAGACCGTCGAAAAATACATTTAAAAATA
>JAQXHF010000059.1 GCA_029007095.1 Clostridia bacterium
GGATAGAGCAACTGCCTTCTAAGCAGTGGGTCAGGGGTTCGAGTCCCTTCAAGCGCGCCATATGGTGGGTATAGCTTAGTTGGTTAAAGCGCCAGTTTGTGGCACTGGAGACCGTCGGTTCGAATCCGACTATCCACCCCACATTTAGTCTGCAAGATCATTCTTCTTGCAGATTTATTTATAATATCGGCATTTGAAAATCAATTATATTGGGGTGTCGTCAAGCGGTAAGACACAGCACTTTGACTGCTGCATTCGCTGGTTCGAATCCGGCCACCCCAGCCAAAAAGCCCGTTCACTCTCGTGAACGGGCTTTTACTTCTTACTTCTTACTTCTTACTTCTTCACGCGTACTGCAAATACAAGGCAGAGGGACGGTTCTATGTCTTTTACCGTTCAGTTTATTTGGCCGAAACTTTTTTGACAGGCTTTTTACTCAGATGCAGGATAATGTCTAATTGATCCATCAGTCTGTCAAATACTTCGGCAAGGATGAGCGTAACTGTCAACGAAAGGAAAGAGAACACAATCGGATATTCGTTGAGGCCGAAATAACTGAAAACAATCATAGGAATTCGCTGAAGAATATAAATTCCGAAAACATGTTTTCCGAACCAGCGCAGAACAGCGTTGTTGATACTAAAACGCATCGAAAGCAGTACCACGAGAATAGCAAATACTAAGGCCATTGGAATGAAAATTATTTGTGTATCGTACAGTTGATATAATAAACGCATGGCGACGAAAACGGCACCGATAAGTGCTGTGCATAACAGCCACTTTTTAAAGCTCGGCAATAAGTGTTTGTCGATTTTGGGTTTTGCAATGGCATACCACATACCGAGCGGGTAACACATCATAGTGTTATACCACCAAGACTCTTCTCCTTTAAGTTTTATGAGAACAAGCACAGCGGCAAAGGTGACAACCGTAAGCACCGCAGTTCCGATAAGCGTGTGTTTCTTTGCAATGAGGAAAACGAAGTATGTAAGAAGATATAGAATTATGATTGTAAAAACGAACCATACGCTGTTTCCGATGCTTTTGACACCGACAAAAGACAGCAAAAGTTGTTTTACGGAGTAATCTTTACCAATACAAAGACCGGTAATGTAGAAAAGGATCAGAGCAATATCAAAATGCAGCCATACTTTCAATGCTCTTTTAGTAGGAATGGTTTTTACATAATCATCTTTATTGCATATTCCGAGATACACACCGTAACCGGAGTAAAAAAGAAACACAACTACAATTAACTGGTTGAAAAGTGCCATACAGTAGCTAAAAATTTGATCGTAAAATGCGGAACTGAGAATAATATATTGCCGCAAATGCGAGAGGAAAACGATAAATACAAAAATACCTTTTATCGCGCCTGTCTTTTGCGGTGACATATAATCGTCAAAACCGATTTTGGCATGAAAACGAATCCCGTAAATACAGAAGCCTGCCAGGATTATCAAAAAAATAATCATAATATTTTCCCTCCTAATTTTATTTCTAATCGCAAAATTATCATTATTATATATTTGTCCGTATAAAAAGTCAACCGCATAGCGATGTGAGACTGCCGTTTGTCACATCTTTGCCTTTTCACGATAGACTGATAAAGAGAAATACTTTAACGGTTGTAGGTGGTCGAATTGGTAGATTTTTTTGCGCTTCTTGTGCCTTTTCTCGGTACGGGAATAGGCGCCGCCTGTTCGCTTTTTATGAAAAGGGGAATGTCAAACAGAATACAATCCGCATTGACAGGAATGGCGGCCGGAGTAATGACAGCGGCTTCCGTTTGGAGTCTGATACTTCCTGCCATTGAAAAGTCGGAAAATATGGGTAGATTTTCATTTGTTCCGTCGGCGGTAGGATTTTGGATAGGCGTATTTTTTCTGCTTTTGCTCGACAGGATAATTCCGCATCTTCACCCTAAAAGCAATATGGTCGAAGGGCCTAAAAGTAAAATGAAACGAACGACTATGCTCGTGCTTGCCGTTGTTCTGCATAATATTCCCGAGGGTATGGCGGTAGGTGCGGTTTATGCCGGATATCTGTCAGGAGTTACTGAAATATCGGGAGCTGAGGTCATATCGCTTGCACTCGGAATTGCTATACAGAATTTCCCTGAGGGCGCAATAATTTCAATGCCGCTCAGAGCTGACGGCGCAAGCAGATTCAAGTCTTTTTTTAAAGGAGTAATGTCGGGAGTGGTTGAACCGATAGGCGCCGCGATAACGGTTTTGCTTTCTTCTCTGATAGTGTCTGTTCTGCCGTATTTTCTCAGCTTTGCCGCCGGTGCGATGATGTTTGTGGTGGTCGAGGAGTTGATTCCGGAAATGTCGCAGGGCAAATACACCGACACGGGAACGGTGTTTTTTGCATTCGGATTTACGCTGATGATGAGCCTTGATGTTGCGTTTGGATAATTTCTCTTGAAAAATACATTTTTCGGTGGTATAATGTTGAAAAATTTATTTAGGAGGTATTTAAAATGACTGCTGCGGCTCAATGGCTCAATGAAACTTTCGCAAGTTTTGATTATGCTGTGCTGAAATTTTTTCATAATCTGGCTCAGTCGGCTGCCGGACCGTTTATAGACTTTTTCTTGAAGTTTATAACATTGCTCGGCGAGGAAGGTCTTTTCCTCATAATTCTTTCCCTGATACTTATGTTCTTTAAAAAGACGAGAAAAGCGGGAGCGGGTATGCTTCTCGGCATCATAATCGGCTCAATTTTTACAAATCTTACAATCAAACCTTATGTTGCACGGCCGAGACCTTATGCAAGTGATGTTGATGTGTTTAAACAATGGTGGGAGTATGTCGGAGCGCGACATGAGAGCGAATTTTCATTCCCGTCAGGTCATACGACATCGGCAATGGCTGCAATGACAGGACTTTTCTTCACAACTAACAAAAAAGTAAGTTGGACAGCGTTCATTTTCGCGATACTTATGGGTATTTCCAGAATTTATCTTTGCGTTCACTATCCGTCGGATGTTTTGGGTGGACTTATAGTGGGATTTGTTGCAGGCTTCCTGTCGGCATTGATAATAGGTCTTATCTACAAGAACAGAGATAAGCATGCAATCAATAAAATAGTTGAGTTTGATATCTGTGACATTTTTAAGAAAAAGAAAGCGTAAGCTTCTTTAAATTAAATAATTTCAAATAAAACAGACCGTTCATCAGGCACTTGAATCGTGCCGAAAATGAACGGTCTTTCTATTTTTGAATTTGAAATTTAAGTTTATTCTTCTATCTCTGCACTCCAAACAAAAACGAATTCCTTGCCGGGAGCAAGCTTTTGAATATCTCTTTTCATTGAAAAATCGGGTGTGATTTCGTGATTGTCATTTATGCCGTACCAAGGCTCTATGCAGACATAGGGAGCGCCGGGTTTTGCCCAAAGTCCGAGGTACGGAGCTTTACCGAAGTTGAATTTAATCGCATTTGAATTCTTCTTGCTTTTGAGATAAACGGTGTCGGATTTCATACCTGAGAGGATAAGCGCGTCATCGTCAAAAATGTGCTCTGTGATTTCGATAACCTTTTCATCAACCAAAGTAGGATAAAGCTTACCGTCGAGCAAGGCGTCGGTACTGATCTTTTCGCATTTGAGAGTCTCGTTTTCTGCAAATTCGAGATAATCCCCGATATCGCAGTTAAATCCGGGATGACCGCCGATAGAAAAATACATATCCTTGTCGTCGGCATTTTTTATGGTATGAGTTACGGTTAATTTTTTACCGTCAAGGGCGAAGCATATATCAAAAATATACTTGTACGGATAGCTTTTCAAAGATTCGTCATTATAGCTCTGTGTGAGAGTGAGACTGTTTTCGGTTTGTTCTTTCAGCTCAAAATCGCGTTTTCTTGCGATTCCGTGGCGGTGAAGCACATATTCCTTACCGTCAACTCTGTATTTATCACCGTTCAGAGTTCCGACAATGGGGAATAATATAGGCGACTGACCGTACCACACATCGGGATTTCCCTGCCAAAGATATTCGGTGTCGGTATCTTTTGATTTGAAAGATGAAAGCTCTGCTCCAAACTGCTTTACGGAAATTGATACCTTGTTGTTTTCGAGATTAAAATTCATAGGCTGTATGTTCCTTTCGGGCGGAACGGCGTGACTTCTGCTATTCGGGAAGTTCCGAAAACAGTCGGTCGAAAAAGCCGGCCGCTGATTTTTTTCTTTGTCTGATTATATCAAATATATATTGAAAAATCAATAAATATATTGATTTTTAGGACTGAAAATGTTATTATATTCAATATATTGGATAATTGTGTTTTTATATTTTAATGTCTACTAAAAACGGAGGATTTTATGGCTGCTAAGACGAAACAAAACGGAAAAAAAGGCAGTAATAACGGCGCAAAAAGAAGTACGACTAAAACTTCTTCTGCCGCAAAAACTTCCACAAAAAATAAAAATTCCGCAAAAAGCACAAAAGCGACGGGAAAAGCTGAAAGAAATCCCGCTCCGCGTCGAAAAGAAACGGTTTCACCGGAAACCAAGCGCGTAAGGACAACGGCGATTCTTATCGGCGCAATAATCCTTTTGCTTGCGGTTGTTCTTATCAAGGGCGAACACATTTGGCTTGCCGTGCATAATTTTATGTTCGGCGCTTTCGGAGTATGCGCTTTTGCTCTGCCCGTTACCCTGATATACTTAACCGTTTTGTATTTAATGGACAAGTCTATGATTTCCATAAGAAACGGATTGATTTCGGTAGGAGCTTTTGTGCTTGTAATGTCATCAATAGTGCATTTGGCTTCCGGCGCTGTCGATGTAGGCGGCATTTCCGACCAGATAGAATATATATGGTCGCTCAGAGAAACCGTCACTCCTGCAAGCGGAGGAGTTGTCGGAGCCGTTATCGGCGGTGCGCTCGAAGCGCTGTTCGGTAAGGTGGCGGCGATAATAGTATCGGTTGTTCTGCTTATGATTTCGTTCGTTTTTATGTGCGGCAGACTCACGCAGTACGCATATGTTATTGTCAAAGAGAGAATTGATATTTCAAAGGTTAACCGCGATCGGAAGAGAGCGGAGCAAAAAGCTCAGAGAGAGGAAAGAATGTCGCAAAACGCCTATACGAGCGTTGAACCTGAAATCAAAAAGCCTAAATTTACGCCGATTGATATAATACCGTCGGGCGGACCTGATGACAGTTCTGGCTTTATAGAGGAGCTTGTCGGCAATGCTGTTAAAGCTGAGCCGAAGCCTAATAAAAAAGAACCTAAACCGTTCAAAACCGAGGAACAGCCGACCGCAATCGACGAAATTATACGAAGTGTAAATGCGGCTGAAAATTCTGAAAGTAAAAAAGACGAAAAGCCGGAAAAGGCTTCTGATAAGCAGGAAGAAATTAAAAAGACCGAGCAGTCGGAGCAGAAAGAGGAAGAGAATTCCAAATCAAAATTTGAGCCGGCATTGCCCGGAGAATATATCAAGCCTGCGCTTGACTGCCTCGGATTAGCCGATAACAGCTCCGCGTCCGATTATGAGGAGGAGCTGAAAGCTAATTCAACCAAGCTGATTGATACGCTTAACAGCTTCGGCGTTTCCACAAAAATTGTCGGAATATGCCGCGGTCCGTCCGTAACGAGATATGAGCTTCAACCTGCGGCGGGCGTTAAAATCAGCAAAATAACGGGACTTTCCGACGATTTGGCTTTGGCACTTGCGTCCTCCGGTGTCAGAATAGAAGCTCCCATTCCCAACAAATCGGCAGTCGGAATCGAGGTTCCAAATAAGAACAGAGCCACGGTTTCTCTGAGAGAAATTATAGATACTCCCGTTTTCCAAAATGCAAAGAGCAAGCTGAATGTTGCTCTGGGCAAGGATATAACCGGCAATACCGTATGCGCCGATATTGCAAAAATGCCGCATCTGCTTATTGCAGGTACTACGGGTTCGGGAAAATCCGTATGTCTTAATTCAATGATAGTCAGCATTTTATATAATGCAACGCCGGACGAGGTCAAGCTGCTTATGATTGATCCCAAACAGGTTGAGTTTACCGTATATAACGGAATACCTCATCTGCTTGTTCCCGTAGTGTCCGATCCGAGAAAAGCGGCCGGCGCATTGGGTTGGGCGGTTACCGAGATGCTTCAAAGATATAAGTTGTTTTCTGAGAGAAATGTCCGCGATATAAAGGGATATAACAGGCTTGCCGAGAACAGCGAGGATATGCAGAAAATGCCGCAGGTCGTTATCTTTATCGACGAGCTTTCCGACCTTATGATGGCTGCGCCCAATGAAGTTGAGGATTCGATATGCCGTCTCGCACAGATGGCTCGTGCCGCGGGTATGCACCTTGTAATCGCCACTCAAAGGCCGTCTGTCAATGTTATCACCGGTATCATCAAAGCGAATATTCCGAGCCGAATTGCTCTTTCGGTTTCATCTCAGGTCGATTCAAGAACGATAATTGATGTAGCCGGTGCTGAAAAGCTGCTCGGTAACGGCGATATGCTTTTCAATCCTATGGGAATTTCAAAGCCTGTGCGCGTTCAGGGTTGCTTTATATCCGACGAGGAGGTTGAAGCCGTAGTCGGATTTATTAAGAATCAGGGCGGCGAAAACCACGACTATGACGAAGAAGTAATGCAGGAAATTGAGCGTCAGGCGGTTATGGAAAAGAAGAAAGAGGAGCCTGTTGCCGATGACGGCGACGGCGGAGACGAGATGATTCCAAAGGCTATTGAGGTAGTTGTTGAGTCTCAGATGGCTTCAACAACGCTGCTTCAAAGAAAGCTGAAATTAGGCTATGCGAGAGCAGCGAGAATTATCGACGAGCTTGAACAGAGAGGAATAGTAGGTCCGTTCAAGGGCAGTAAACCGAGAGAAGTGCTTATTTCCAAGCAGCAATGGATGGAGATGAATGCTCTTGCAGGAGCATCCGCGCCTGTTGAAAATCCGCTTGTAACAGAGGATTCGGACAGTTATTGATAATGATTTATAATTCGATTTGAGAGGTTGTTATGTTTTTACCGATTACACCGCAGGAGGTTGCCGACAGAGGGTGGGACGGCGTTGATTTCGTCTATGTCAGCGGAGACGCATATGTCGATCATCCGAGCTTCGGAGCGGCTATAATAACGAGAGTGCTTGAAGCAGAGGGATACAGAGTAGCCGTTCTGGCGCAGCCAGACTGGAAAAGTGCAGAGGATTTCAAACGCTTCGGCAGACCGAAACTCGGTTTTCTCGTTTCGTCGGGCAATATAGATTCAATGGTTGCCCACTATACGGCGGCTAAGAAAAAACGAAGTCAGGACGCATATTCTCCCGGCAGAGTTATGGGACTTCGCCCCGACAGAGCGGTAATAGTCTATTGTAACCGTATCCGCGAGACTTACGGAGCAATACCTATCATAATCGGTGGTCTGGAAGCGTCTTTAAGAAGATTTGCACACTATGACTATTGGGACGATAAAATACGCAAAAGCATACTTTTTGATTCTCAGGCGGACCTTATAATTTACGGAATGGGTGAAAATCAGACTATCGAGATTTGCAGACGCCTTTCCAACGGCGAGGACATAAAATCCATAACCGATGTGCGCGGAACCTGCTATTCGTGCGATGTCCGCGAAACTCCGCTTATGGGCGCGGAATGTCCGTCATATGAGAATGTTTGCAAGAGCAAAAAAGAGTATGCCGTGTCATGCAGAATACAACAGGACGAGCAGGATCATATCAGGGGAAAGCTGATAAAACAGCGGCACGGCAGTCGTATGCTTGTTCAGAATCCGCCAATGCCTCCGCTGACTCAGGAGGAGATGGATTGGGTTTATTCTCTGCCTTATGAGAGAACCTATCACCCTGTATATGAAAAAATGGGAGGAGTTCCGGCGATTGAGGAGGTTGAGTTCTCCATAACTCATAACCGCGGTTGCTTCGGTGCGTGTAATTTCTGTTCGATAGCGTTTCATCAGGGCAGGTTTGTTACTTCCAGAAGCAAGGATTCAATAATCAAAGAGGCTAAACTGCTTACAGAAAGGCCTAATTTTAAAGGATATATTCATGACATAGGCGGACCGACCGCCAATTTCAGAAAGCCGAGCTGTTTAAAACAGCTTGAAAACGGCTTGTGCAAGGGCAAAAAATGTCTTGCACCGACTCCGTGCAAGGCGCTTGAAGCCGATCATTCGGAATATCTTGATATTCTGAGAACGGTTCGTGAATTGCCCAAGGTTAAAAAAGTTTTTATCCGCTCCGGCATCAGATATGATTATATGCTCAAAGACGACGACGATACATTTTTCCGCGAGCTTGTAAAATATCATGTCAGCGGTCAGCTCAAAGTTGCGCCTGAGCATTGCTCCGCGGCCGTCCTTGATAAAATGGGAAAACCGCACATTGAAGCGTATATTGAGTTTTCCAAGAAGTATTTTGAACTAACCAACGACGCCGGCAAAGAGCAGTATCTCGTACCGTATCTTATGTCTTCTCATCCCGGTTCAACCTTGCAGGATGCGGTCGAGCTTGCCGTATTCCTGAAAAAGCGCCATATAAGACCTGAACAGGTGCAGGATTTTTATCCTACTCCCGGAACGATATCGACTTGTATGTTTTATACGGGACTTGATCCTTACACCTTGAAAGAAGTTTATGTTGCCAAAACACCGCACGACAAAGCGCTTCAACGAGCCTTGCTTCAATACTATAATCCAAAAAACAGGGATCTTGTCGAGGAGGCTTTGCGTAAAGCCGGCAGAGCCGATTTGATAGGCAATTCGGATAAATGCCTTATTAGGCCGAAGCAGGCGGCAGTCAGAGCCAAAACTATCGGCAGAAAGGGCGGAGCGTATGGCAAAAAGAAAAAATAAAAACATCAATCCGAAGCTTATGACGGGTATTGTTCTCGTGATTATTTTCGTTGTTGCAGCCGTAGTAACCTCGTTTACAAAAGGCGATGATGTCTTTAATGACGCAGGACTTAGAAATACATCGGGCGGTGCTTCGCAGGACGGAGTAATGACCGTCAGCTTCATTGATGTCGGTCAGGGCGACTGTACGCTGATTACCGAGGGCGACACTGTGATTTTGGTTGACGCAGGCGAGAGCTTTGCGGCGCAGACGGTAGTTCGGTATATGGAGGACCTCGATATTGACAGCATTGACTGCCTGATTGCAACCCATCCTCATTCCGACCACATCGGCGGACTGCCTGAGGTTATGGAGAGCTTTACGGTGAATGATGTGATTATGACGGATTTGCCGGAAGATCTTGTGCCGACGACTAAAACATATGAGGATTTTCTCAACGCTGTCAGCGGTAATTCAAAACGAGTTATACCTGCCGAGCCGGATGAAACCTACTCGTACGGTAAAATAAATGTTGAAATTTTAGGACCGATAAACGAGAGCGACAACCTTAATTCGATGTCGGTAGTCAGCAGAATAAGCTACGGAGATACAACGGTTATGCTGACCGGTGACGCCGAAAAGGACGAGGAAAGGGATATTTTATCGGAATTTCCCGATGTCAGCGCCGATATTTTAAAGGTCGGTCACCACGGAAGCAAAACCTCCACCTGCACAGAATGGCTTGAAGCCGTCGATCCCGAGTATGCGGTGATTTCGTGCGGAGAGGATAACGATTACGGTCATCCTAATCAAACTACGCTTGACAAGCTTGACAAATCGGGCGTGGAATATTACAGAACAGATTTAGCGTCAACTGTGATTTTTACCTCGGACGGTAAAAATTTTGTAAAAAAATAATACGGTAATAGGAGCAAAATTATGGAATGGACAGGACTTAACGAATTAAGAGAAAAATTTTTATCTTTTTACGAGAGCAAGGGACATCTGCGTTTGCCAAGCTTCTCGCTGATACCACAGGGGGATAAGAGCCTTTTGCTTATAAATGCAGGAATGTCGCCTATGAAAAAATATTTCACCGGAGAGATAACTCCGCCGAGAACGCGCGTTACTACCTGCCAGAAATGCATAAGGACTCCGGATATAGAGAATGTTGGCAAGACTGCGCGCCACGGTACTTTCTTTGAAATGCTCGGAAACTTCTCTTTCGGAGATTATTTCAAAAACGAAGCTATAGAATGGGCATGGGAATTCTGCACAAAGGTTATGGAAATGGATCCCGAAAAGCTTTATATCAGCGTTTATGAGGACGATGATGAGGCTTACGAGATATGGAATAAAAAAATCGGCGTTGACAAATCGCACATAGTTCGATTCGGTAAGGAAGATAATTTCTGGGAGCACGGAGCAGGACCTTGCGGACCGTGTTCTGAAATCTACTATGACCGCGGCGAGAAGTACGGTTGCGGTTCACCCGACTGTACCGTAGGCTGTGAGTGCGACAGATATGTTGAATTCTGGAATCTTGTTTTCACTCAGTTTGAGAATGACGGAAAAAATAATTACACAC
>JAQXHF010000060.1 GCA_029007095.1 Clostridia bacterium
GTAAATATTTTTATGTTTTATACTACGAACAAACTTCGCCACTCGGCGTACCTTTGTACGCCGTCGGGCAGACAAAATCAAGGCAAAAGCCTTAATTTTGCTCAGTTTGTCCGTTCTTCATCTTTTTTTCCTATCCCCTTATAAAAAAGAAGCTAAAAAAGCGAAGACCGTATAAAACCGTATAATACAATAATAGGGTTCTTCGGTATTGAAAACCGTAAGAACCCCATCCACTTAAAAGTTAAACGGAGCTGTAAACTTTCGATTTACAGCTCCGTTATTTATACAGTTTTAATTTTAATAAGCCTTGCCCCAGTAAAGCATATGCTTCGCCGGTTTGCCGCAGCATACGCAGACATCGGAGATATTCTCCTGCTCAAACGGGATACAACGAGATGTTATACCGGCATCCTCTTTGAGTTTGTCTTCGCAAGCTCTGTCGCCGCACCACATGGCTTTTATGAAGCCGGGTTTGTTGTCGGCAATGTCCTTTAACTCTGCGAAATCCTTTGCCGTAAAGGTCATAGCGGCTCTTCTGTCGAGAGCTTTCTGATACATTCCGTCATGGACGGCCTTTAAAAGCTCAGGGATTTTTGCTTCAAGCTCATCGAGAGAAACAAAAATCTTTTCGCCGCTATCTCTGCGTACAATAACGCATTGATTTTTCTCAATATCCTTAGGACCTATTTCAAGACGAAGGGGAACGCCTTTCATCTCATATTCAGCGAATTTCCAGCCGGGACTGTTGTCGGTGTCGTCAAGCTTAACTCTGCAAATCTTGGAGAGCTTTTCTTTCAGCTCGTTTGCCTTGTCAAGCACGCCTTCTTTGTGCATTGCAACAGGAACGATTATTACCTGAATAGGAGCGACAGCCGGAGGCAGAACCAATCCGTTATCGTCGCCGTGAGTCATAATTATTGCACCGATAAGGCGAGTTGTGCAGCCCCAAGAGGTCTGGAAAGGATGGTGCTGTTTGTTATCTCTACCGCTGTAAAGAATGTTGAAAGCCTTTGCAAAGCCGTCACCGAAATAATGCGAAGTTGCACTTTGAAGCGCTTTTCCGTCATGCATAAGAGCTTCAACGGTGTAGGTGTCCTCTGCGCCGGCGAAACGCTCTTTTTCGGTTTTAACGCCTTTAACTACGGGCATTGCCAATGCCTGCTCGCAGAAGTCGGCATATACATTGAGCATACGGATTGTCTCTTCCTGAGCTTCTTCTGCCGTTTCGTGGATAGTGTGTCCCTCCTGCCAAAGGAATTCTCTTGTACGCAGGAAAGGACGGGTTGTTTTTTCCCAACGAACTACGCTAACCCATTGATTATAAAGCTTAGGCAGATCACGGTAGGAGTGTATTATGTTTGCGTAATGGTCGCAGAAAAGAGTCTCTGAGGTAGGTCTTACGCAAAGGCGCTCCTCAAGCTTTTCGTTTCCGCCCTGAGTTACCCATGCAACTTCGGGAGCAAAACCTTCAACATGATCTTTTTCCTTATTGAGCAGACTTTCGGGAATGAACATAGGCATACATACATTCTCGTGTCCTGTTTCTTTAAATTTTGTGTCGAGAATATGCTGGATATTCTCCCATATCGCATAGCCGTAGGGGCGTATAACCATACAGCCTTTAACGCTTGTGTATTCAGCGAGTTCTGCTTTTCTTACGATATCTGTGTACCATTTAGCAAAGTCCTCGTCCATTGAGGTGATATCTTCCACCATCTTTTTTTGCTGTGCCATTATTATTCACCTTTCGGGTAATTATTTATTGTCTTCAATATATTTAACGACATCCTCAACGGTATGTGCGTTTTCAAGAGCTTCGTCGGGAACTTCCATACCGAATTGATCTTCTATTGTCATAACGATATCGACAACATCAAGACTGTCTGCACCGAGATCTTCAACTATATCGCTTGCATAGGTGATATCTGACGCAGGAATTTCGAGCTGTTCTGAGATTATTTGTTGTAATGTTTCAAATACGGTCATAGTTCTTTCTCCTGTTTTCAATATATTTAAATGTTTATAAAACAACATACTATTAAATATTAGTTCGATTTAGGCTGATTGTCAATAGATTTTTAAATAATTTATTGCTGCAAAATATAGAATTTTGTAAAAAAAGAAGATATTTGTGAATATTTTTTCTGTGAATGAATATTTTGCAAGTGTAAAGTAAATTACTTTACGTAAGGGTTATCAACTTGTCATTGTGGAAAACCCTGTGGAAAATGTGGAAAACTTAACGAAAAATCGCCGTTTTTCAAATTAAGCTGTGGAAAACTCGTCAAGGTTTCCACCTTTACAGTACAAACTTCGACATTTTTTTGGAAAATTTTTACATTTGTATATTCAATGAATATTGCATATCGGCAAATTTTATTCCTGCGACTGAGATTCGATGACTCTTTGAGCAAGAGCTTTCAACTCGTCAATACTTGACAATTCGCCTATTTCGCGGCGGAAAGACGCCGCTCCGCGTATGCCTTTGATATACCAAGCGGCGTGTTTACGCGCTTCTCTCATACCTACGCGGTCACCCTTATAGCCGCACATGGCTTGAATATGTCGAAACATGACGCTCATTCTCTCGGATACATCGGGCTCGGGGAGAATTATTCCGCTTTGAAGATATGCGTTTATGCGGCTGAAAGCCCATGGATTTCCGAGAGCGCCTCTGCCTATCATGAGAAAGTCACAGCCGGTTTCATCGAGCATTGTTTGCGCGCTGAGCGGATCGGATACATCTCCGTTCCCGATAACCGGAATCGAAACGGCTTCTTTGACTTTTGCAATCTCTCCGTAAAGCACGGGAGGGGCGTACATCTGCTCGCGAGTTCTGCCGTGTACTGTTACAGCGGCGGCTCCGGCTTCCTCGATGCGCTTTGCGGTATCGACTGCGTTTATGCTTGTTTTGTCCCATCCTATCCGTATTTTTACGGTTATAGGTACGGGCGATGCGTCAACGACAGCTTTTACGATTTTACTTATCAGCTCAGGATTTTTAAGAAGCGCCGAGCCTGAACCGTTGTTTGCAACCTTCGGTGCGGGACAACCCATATTTATATCTATAAAATCGGGATTAAAACGCATTACATCTTCAACGGATTTTGCCATCGTTTCAGGATCATATCCGAAAATCTGCGCTCCGTAAGGTCTTTCATTATCCGAAAATTCAAGCAGTTCTTTTGATTTCCCGTCATGCATGGTAAGTCCTTTTGAGCTTACCATTTCGCTGACGGTATAAGCCGCTCCGAATTCGGTGCAAAGCTCGCGGAAAGCTCGGTCTGTAACACCCGCCATCGGCGCGAGAGCCGCATATCCTCTTAAATTATATTTACCGATTTTCACTAAATCACCTTTTGCGTAAATTATATCGCTTAAAACAATTTTATTTTAACATAAAACTACCACAAATGTCAAAACTGTGATATAATATATACGATTATTCGTTTACGCGGAGGTTTTGATATGCGCTTACTTGCAATCGACGGAAACAGCATTGTCAACCGTGCCTTTTACGGAATCAAGGTATTGACGACCAAGGACGGCAGATATACTAATGCGGTTTACGGATTTATGAATATATTTAATAAACTGCTTGAAGACTGCAAACCCGACAGAGTAGCAATAGCTTTTGATGTAAAAGCGCCAACCTTCCGTCACAAAATGTATTCGCAATACAAGGCAGGAAGAAAGCCTATGCCTGCTGAACTGAAAGAGCAGATACCTGTGTTAAAGGAGCTTTTAACTCTGCTCGGATACAAAACCGTTGAACAGGCAGGTTGGGAGGCCGACGATATACTCGGCACTCTGAGCGCGGCTATGGACAGTAACGATATGTGTTTTATTGCTACGGGCGACAGGGACAGCTTGCAGCTCGTCAAGGAAAACACCACCGTTTTACTCGCTTCGACAAAAATGGGAAAAACCGTTACTACCGAATACAATCCCGAAAAAATCCGTGAGGAATACGGTGTAACTCCCAAACAGATGATTGAGATAAAGGCGTTGCAGGGAGATTCCTCGGACAATATTCCGGGAGTTGCCGGAGTTGGACCGAAGACTGCCGGCGAGCTTATCCAAAAGTACGGCTCGATAGACTATATTTACGATAATTTTGATTCGGTTGAGCTTAAAGGCAAGCTGAGAGAAAAAATGGCAGCCGGCAGGGAATCCGCTTTCAGCAGTCGGGAGCTTGGAACGATAAGAACGGACGCGCCGATAGAACTTGATATGGATTCATATATTCCTGCAAGTCCCGACAGACCGAACGCTAAAAAATTATTGACTTCGCTCGAAATGTTTAAGATGATTACAAAGTTCGGACTTGATTCTGCAGAAATAGTCGGAGACGAGGAGCAGACGGAAGAAAAAGAGGTAAAAATTCTTCAAAACCTTAACGAAGCGGAATTCGACAGAAATAAGACGGTTGGGTTCTTTGCCGAGTTTGACGCGGGCGAGATTGTAAAACTGTCGGTTGACTGCGGAGAATATATCGCCGTCATAATGAACGACAGCCTTGCTTTTGCGTCGCAGACGGCGGAATTTTTGTCCGGTGAATTTGATAAGATAACATATAATTCAAAGCCTCTGTATTCGTGGTGTATGACGCGCGGAATAAATCTCGGCGGCAGTATAAATGATGTTATGCTTGCAGGATATATTCTTAATCCGTCGTCGAATGATTACAGCCCGGTTAGAATGGCGCAGGAATACGGAGTTGCCGCGCCGAAGCTTAATTCGGAGGATGAATGTGCAAAGCAGGCTTCGGTTCTTGTAAATTTGTGGGACAAGCTCAGCGCAAACCTTGAACAAAACGGACAGACAAAGCTTTTCCTTGATATTGAATCTCCGCTCGCAAAGGTTCTCGCTTCGATGGAAAATGCAGGCTTCCTTGTCGATAAAGAGAGCATAAATTCATACGGAGCCGTACTGGAACAGAAAATTGCTTCGCTTGTGCAGGAGATTTACGCGATGTCGGGCGAGGAGTTCAATATAAATTCTCCGAAGCAGCTCGGAACGGTTTTGTTTGAAAAAATGGGATTGCCGGTTAAGAAAAAAACAAAATCGGGATATTCAACAAACGCCGATGTGCTTGAAGAGCTTGCGGTTAACTATCCGATAGCCGAGCTTGTGCTTGAATACAGAACGCTTGCAAAACTCAAATCCACCTATTGCGACGGACTGCTCAAATGCATTGCTCCCGACGGCAGAATTCACTCGACTCTCAATCAGACAGAAACGAGAACCGGCAGAATTTCCTCGACAGAGCCGAATTTGCAGAATATACCCGTAAGAAGCGAGGTAGGCAGAGAGCTTCGCAAATTCTTCATAGCCAAAGAGGGATGCGTGTTGGTTGACGCCGATTATTCGCAGATTGAATTAAGGGTTCTTGCCGATATTGCCGATGATGAAAATATGATAAACGCTTTTAACGATAATCAGGATATTCATGCGATTACGGCTTCGCAAGTCTTTAATATGCCCGTTGAAGCGGTTACTCCGCTTATGCGAAGCAGGGCGAAAGCGGTGAATTTCGGTATAGTTTACGGAATAGGCGCGTTTTCACTCGCTAAGGATATAGGCGTCACAAGGAGCGAAGCCGACAGATATATAAAGGGTTATCTCAGGAATTTTTCCGGCGTTGACGGATATATGAAGCGCGTCATATCGGAAGCCAAGGACAACGGTTATGTCAGTACGCTTTTCGGCAGACGGAGATATTTGCCGGAGCTATCGGCTTCCAACGCCATCACACGGAATTTCGGTGAGCGTGTGGCGAGAAATATGCCGATACAGGGAACGGCGGCGGATATTATCAAAATTGCTATGATAAGAGTATGCCGTAGAATGGAAGATGAAAAGCTCAAATCCCGTCTGATAATGCAGGTTCACGACGAGCTGATAGTAGAAGCTCCCGAAGACGAGGCAGAAACCGTCTGCCGTATTGTAAAGGAAGAAATGGAAAATGCCTGCGATATGAAGGTCAGACTTACTGCCGATGTTCATACGGGCAGAAGTTGGTATGACGCGAAAGGTTGATTTTATGCAGATTACATTTATTTGTACGGGGAACACCTGCCGCAGTCCTATGGCGCAGGGGATTTGCCGTAAAATATTAGACGACAGAGGGATTGACGGCATTACTGTTAAGAGCTGCGGACTTGCGGCTTTTCCGGGCGACTGCGCTTCACCGAATGCGATTAAAGCCGCCGCTAAGCTCGGCGCGGATATATCGGCTCACAGATCGTCGCAAATCAGCCGATATATAATTGATGAAACCGATGTTGCGGTATGTATGACCGAGTCGCATAAAAATGCGCTGAAAACAGTTGCGCCCGATTGCAGAATTCTTGTGCCGAGCGGAGGAATTACCGATCCTTACGGCGGTGATGAAGCCGTGTATGACGAATGTGCCGCTGAGCTTAAAGCTTATATTGAAAAGCTTATTGACGCGCTGACGATGAAGATATTGCCGATGAACGAAACGCATATTGAATCAATAGCAGAACTTGAAAAGCGTTGCTTCTCTGCTCCTTGGAGCGAAAAAGGAATTAAAGAGGAGCTTGACAATGAAGCGGCTCATTTCCTTGCGGCGGTATCCTCGGACAGATTGCTTGGATATATCGGAGTTCACGAGGTCTGCGGCGAGGCTTATATTGACAATATCGCCGTACAGCCGGAATACAGGAGATTGGGCATAGCCGATAACCTGTTGAAATCCGCCGAGGACGGCGCAAAAAGCAGAAATTGCGAATTCATTTCACTTGAAGTCAGAAAAAGTAATTTTTCCGCTGTGGCTCTTTATAGCAAACGGGGATATTCTGCGGTAGGAGAGAGAAAAAATTTCTATACAAATCCGCAAGAGGACGCAATTATAATGACACTGAATTTCGGAGGTGAGGACAAGTGAAAATATTATCGCTTGAATCCTCCTGTGACGAAACGGCGGCAGCCGTAGTCGAGGATGGTAGGCTGGTTCTTTCAAACATAGTAGCTTCTCAGGTCGAGGAGCATAAAATATACGGCGGAGTTGTTCCCGAAATAGCTTCGCGCAGACATACGGAAGCGGTTTCGGGAGTGGTTAAGTCGGCTCTCGATGAGGCAAACTGCACCTTGTCGGATATTGACGCCGTTGCGGTTACTTATGCGCCGGGACTTATCGGCGCGCTTCTTGTCGGTGTGAATTATGCAAAGGGATTGTGTATGGCGACAGGACTTCCGCTTGTGCCTGTTCATCATCTGCGTTCGCATATCGCTTCAAACTACATCACGCATCCTGAGCTTAAACCGCCGTTTTTGTGCCTTGTCGTTTCGGGAGGACACAGTCATATTATAGAAGTCAAGGATTATACATCTTTTAAGGTTGTCGGCTACACGCACGACGACGCGGCCGGAGAAGCGATGGATAAGGCGGCGAGAGCTATGGGACTTCCGTATCCCGGCGGACTGAATCTTGACAGGGCGGCAAAGGGCGGTAATCCCTCGGCGTATAAAATGCCGCATCCGCGCGTTGACGGCGCACCGTATGATTTCAGCTTTTCGGGACTTAAAACTGCGGCGCTCAATATCATAAACAGCGCTAATCAAAAAAATGAGGAAATAAGCGTAAAGGACCTCGGAGCTTCATACATCTCTGCGGTTGTTCGGTGCCTGACGGAAAATACCGAAAAGGCGGCGATTGACCTCGGATACAAGACTATCGCGCTTGCCGGCGGTGTTTCCGCTAATTCCGTTCTGCGTGAAGAAATGCAGTCTTTATGCAGTAAACACGGCTGGAAGCTGTATGCGCCTGATTTGAAATACTGCGGAGACAACGGAGCAATGGTCGGCGCTCAGGGGTATTATGAATTTCTCGCCGGACACACGGCAGGACTTGACCTAAACGCCTGCGCGTGTATGAGTATTGAATGATAAATAAAATGATTTAAAATATAGCTTTAATCGGCTGCAATTTGCAGAAGCAAGGTAAAACGGCTTTTGCGGTTGCAGCCTTTTTGTTTAGGTATATTTTTCTGAATAGCATTACCCGTAAAAAATAACTCTCCTTTATCATAAATGAGATTTTCTGTTCATAATCATTATTGAAATAATACCGTTATACTGTCAGACAGACGATATTTCAATGCAAAGTCATAATCAGTGATTTTGTGCAGGGAGGGTTATGGTTTGAAAAATGCGGCAGAAATTCGCGCCGTTGAATTAGGCGAATACATAGTAAAAAACAAGGCAACCGTAAGAACCGCCGCCAAGGCTTTCGGGATATCAAAATCTACGGTACATACCGATGTGACGGGTAAGCTTGAACAGCTTGATCCGACGCTTTCTAAAAAAGTCAGGCAAGTGCTTGATGTAAATAAGGCGCAGAGGCATATTCGCGGAGGTATGGCTACAAGGGAAAAATATCTCAAAATTAACAAGGGGTGATTTTATGTGCGGAATTTGCGGACAGATATCGTTTTGCAAAAATTTGGACGATTACAGGGAATACTATTATAATATGCAAAATAAGCTGATAAACCGAGGCCCCGACCAGCACGGAGAATATTTTTCCGAGGACGCCGTTCTGATGCATCGCAGGCTTGCCGTTGTTGACATTGAGAGAGGGCGGCAGCCTATGACCTACGCTGTCGGTGATGAAATCTTTACGATTTGCTATAACGGAGAGCTTTACAATACCGAAGAAATACGCAATAAGCTTGAAAGCCGAGGATATAATTTCTTCGGTTATTCCGACACCGAGGTTGTGCTGAAAGCCTACTGCGAATACCGTGAAAAATGCGTTGATATGCTTAACGGTATTTTTGCTTTCGGAATTTGGGAACACAGTTCAAAACGCCTTTTTTTGGCAAGGGACAGAATGGGAGTTAAGCCGCTGTTTTATTCGGAGTGCGACAGCGGTCTGGTTTTTGCTTCTGAAATAAAGGCGCTGCTTGAACACCCTGAGATAGAGCCGGTGATAGATATAAATTCCATAGCGGAGATAATGCTCATAGGTCCGGGCAGAACTCCCGGCTGCGGCGTTTTCAAGGGTATCAAAGAGGTCGAACCCGGTTGCTTCCTTTTTTATTCCGACGCAGGAGCGGAGCAAAAGCGTTACTGGTCGCTCGAATGTCGGGAGCATACCGATAATTTTGAGCAGACGGCGGAAAAGGTTCGTTATCTTGTTACGGATTCTGTCAGGCGACAGCTCGTATCCGATGTTGAATTGTGTACCTTCCTTTCGGGAGGACTTGATTCGAGCCTGATTTCTTCTATTGCAAACAGCGAATTCAAAAAGCAGGGCAAAATGCTTCACACATTTTCTGTCGATTATGTTGATAACGATAAGTATTTCAAAACTTCAAAGTTTCAGCCGAATTCAGATCCTCATTTTATCAGGCGAATGGAATCGTACCTTGACGGTAAACACCATTGGGTGATGATAGATACCGACGAGCTTGTGGCGGCTTTGTATGACGCAGTTAAAGCGCGCGATTTGCCCGGAATGGCAGATGTTGACTCGTCGATGCTTATTTTATGCAAAAAAATAAAGGAGTTTGCAACGGTTGCGCTATCGGGAGAATGTGCCGATGAAATTTTTGGGGGATATCCGTGGTACAGGGATAAAACGATCAGAGAAACTCAGGGCTTCCCTTGGGCGCAGTCAACGGATTACAGGTTTTCATTTTTGAAAGATGAATTAGCAAATGAAATAAACGCTTCCGACTATGTTCATTCGAGATATCTTAAAACGGTGAAATCAGCGCCGAAGCTGGATAATATGAACAGGGAAGACAGTCGCACGGCTGAGATGATGAAGCTTAATCTCGACTGGTTTATGCAAACGCTTCTCGACCGCAAGGACAGAATGAGTATGTATTCTTCGCTTGAAGTAAGAGTTCCTTTCTGTGACCATAGAATAGTCGAGTATCTTTATAATGTGCCGTGGGATATGAAAGATCACGACAATTATGAAAAGGGACTTCTGCGATATGCTATGAGGGGATATCTGCCCGATGAGGTTCTGTGGCGCAAGAAAAGTCCCTACCCTAAAACTCACAATCCGAATTACAAAAAGGCGGTTTCGGATATTTTAAAAAAGATAACAGACGATCCGGATTCGCCTATACTTAAATTCATAAAAAGGGAAAGTCTGTTAAAACTAATTGAAAGCGATAAGGCTCAGCCGTGGTACGGTCAGCTTATGACGACTCCGCAGACAATAGCGTATTTTATACAGTTCGATTTCTGGCTCAGAGAGTACGGAGTTAAGTTCATATAAACAAATTCGTATATTGACAAATAATTATCAAAGGAACTATAATTATTATAAGTAAAAAACAGGAGGTTGGAAATATGGATAAATATCTTGCGTTTCTTACACTTGCGGGAGCAGTTGTCGCTTTGCTTTTCGCGTTTTTTACGGCACGAAAAATTTTAAAATTCCCTGAGGGTACAGAAAAAATGAAAAAAATCGCCTCGTCTGTCAGACAGGGCGCAAATGCATATTTAAAGAAGCAGTATTCTGTTGTTTCCGTATTTTTCGCGGCTATGTTTCTTGTGCTTTGCGTTATGGCGTTCGGATTTAAGCTGCTGACGCCGTATGTTCCGTTTGCCTTTATCACAGGCGGATTTTTCTCCGGACTTTCAGGTTTTATCGGAATGAAAATTGCCACTTTGTCAAATTCGAGAACTGCCAACGCCTGCCGTGAGAGCCTTAATAAAGGGCTGCGAATAGCGTTTTCCGCAGGTTCGGTAATGGGTTTTACAGTCGTAGGTCTTGGATTGCTTGATATTTCGGTTTGGTATCTTTTGCTTAAATTCATATTCAAGCTGTCAGTCGGTGAGATTACGGGCGCAATGCTTACTTTTGGTATGGGAGCTTCGTCAATGGCTCTTTTCGCGAGAGTCGGAGGAGGTATTTTTACAAAGGCCGCCGATGTCGGAGCTGACCTTGTCGGCAAAGTTGAAGCCGGAATTCCTGAGGACGATCCGAGAAATCCTGCCGTTATTGCCGATAATGTAGGCGATGTTGCCGGTATGGGCGCTGACCTTTATGAATCATATGTCAGCTCCGTAATTTCTGCCTCGGCTCTCGGCGTTGCGGCTTTCGGAGATATAGGAGAGCGCGCAGTAGCTGTCCCTATGATAATGGCGGCGATCGGAATAATAGCTTCAATAATCGGTTCATTCTTTGTCCGAACGGGCGAAAAAACCGAGCAGAAAGCTCTGCTTAAAGCTCTGCGAAGAGGTACGGGAATCAGCGCTGTAATAATAGCTGTCGCCGCACTTCCGCTCATTATCGCTATACTCGGCAAAGAAAATTACGCTATTTATTTTGCTGTTCTGGCAGGACTTGTTTCGGGTGTGCTTATCGGAAATTCAACCGAATATTTCACCTCGGACAGCTACAAGCCTACGCAGAACCTCGCTTCAAAAGCGAAGACGGGTTCGGCTACCGTTATAATAGGCGGTATCGGATTAGGTATGCTTTCAACCGCTTTACCTATTATAATAGTTTCGGTTTGCATAATCGTATCTTTCGGTGTTTCGGGCGGATTTACCGATTCTGCGAGAGGACTTTACGGGATTGCTCTTGCGGCGGTAGGTATGCTCTCAACTCTAGGTATCACGCTGGCAACAGACGCTTACGGCCCCGTGGCTGATAATGCGGGCGGTATTGCGGAAATGGCAGGACTTGAACCGGAGGTGCGCCGCAGGACTGACGCGCTCGATTCCCTCGGCAATACTACGGCGGCAACCGGCAAAGGCTTCGCCATCGGCTCGGCGGCTCTGACTGCACTTGCGCTGATTGCGTCTTATAAAGAAAAAATTGCTTCTCTCGGAGTTGCGGAAGAACAGCTTGATATCAGCATAATGAATCCCGTTACGCTTATCGGACTTTTCCTCGGAGCGTGTCTGCCGTTTGTTTTTGCGGCCCTGACAATGAATTCGGTTGGTCATTCTGCTCAGAGCATAGTTGTTGAGGTTCGCCGTCAGTTCAAGGAAATCAAGGGCATTACCGAGGGTAAAGCCGATCCCGATTATGCAAGCTGCGTATCGCTCTGCACACAGGCAAGTCTTAAAGAGATGATACTGCCGACAGTAATTGCGATAATTGTACCTATCGTTACAGGACTTCTGCTCGGAGTAAACGGTGTTATAGGTATGCTTTGCGGAGCAACGGTGACAGGCTTCCTGATGGCGATATTTATGTCCAATTCGGGCGGAGCCTGGGATAATGCGAAGAAGTATATTGAAGCCGGAAACTTCGGCGGTAAGGGAAGCGGCGAACATAAAGCGGCTGTCGTAGGCGATACTGTCGGTGATCCGTTCAAGGATACATCGGGACCTTCCATCAATATCCTTATTAAACTTCTGTCGATGGTTTCTATTGTCTTTGCAGGACTCGTAGTTAAATTCGGTCTGCTCTGATAATAGTTGTATATTTTATTCAATGCATAAAAAGAGAACTGCGGCTTTAAGCTTATTCCGGCTTATTGCGGCAGTTCTCTTTTGTTATCGGTTTTTTGCGACTTTCTTTTGCAAAATTTTCAATATAATGAGGATTGTCAGACAAAATAGACCGATTCCGCACAGGCTTCCGCAGGAGTCGATAAAAACATCGAATATTCTGCAAGCTCTTCCGGGGACGAAATATTGGTGTATTTCATCGCTTACGGCATAGCAGACGCACAGAATAAGAGGATAATAAAATCTGCTGCTTTTAAGAGTGTACCTGAACGCGCCCACCGCGAAAAATCCGAGGGCGGCAAATTCGCAGAAATGTGCGATTTTTCTCAATACATTGTGGGATATAAATTTGCCGATATATGCGACTATCACAGAGAGCAGATTTTCGCTTATTTCCGCAGATTCGTCTCCGTCATCGCACGAAAAACGAAATATCATAAACATTGCCGCGGCAGTTAAAACCCAGAAAATAACGGCGGCTGTAATTCTTTTACTTTTATTCAATCAGTCCGTACCTCCGTTTATAAAGCATATGCTTTCGAGGGCGGGCGATGTGAAAATTCCGCTTGTTCCTTTTCCGAGAGCAAAGTAAGCCTTGTCCGTGCATATCGGATAGAATACCGCATTATCGACAATAGCCTGTTCAGCCGCCTTGCTGCGAGCAATGATTTCTGCTCCCGCACATTTGCATTTGATTGCTTCTGTCGCTTTGTCATAGCTTTCGGATGAAAAATTACTTATATTTTCGCTGTTGTCGGTGGTGAATTTTTCAAGCATATCAATAGAATTTGCGGAGTCTGCGGTTATTTTGCAGACGGCTATTTGGAAAGAATCTTTCTTAACGCTTGTTTCGATTTCGTTCTCGTCCTT
>JAQXHF010000061.1 GCA_029007095.1 Clostridia bacterium
CTCTGTGTTCTTATGCGGTACCTTTTTCAAGCGCTCTTTCAAGCCATATCGTTCCGATATCCATAGCGTTGTAAAGTCCCTTTTTCTCGCTTTTCTTTACGATTTTTTCACGGGCCTTGCAATCGGGATCGGTATTTAAAAGCTGAATAAGTACGCGATCTGCGACATCGAGGTCATTAACCTTTTTTGTGCTCATTATTTGGAGCATAATCACAAAAGGATCATTCATATTGCCGTAGTAGATAATGTTTCCGCAGCGGACAAGAGGCTTGCCGCGATATTCGAGAAACTGTTTTTTACTCTTTTTATCTGCCATAATATTTTCTGCCTTTCTCAATCTTTAAGATAGTTTTTCAGTAGCGACTGCAACAGCTCGTCACGGTCAATTCTGCGTATCAGGCTTCGTGCATTGTTGTGTGTTGTGATGTAGGTAGGATCCTCCGAAAGTATATAACCGACAATCTGATTGATGGGATTATAACCCTTTTCACTCAATGCATTGTAAACAGCGTTAAGCGTTGCTTTCATTTCACGCTCATGGTCTTCTTTGATTGTGAATTGAATTGTTTTGTCCGTCATAGTAAACACCTCCGATATATCTATACCATTATATACTATCTTGCCCGATTTAACAAGTATAAATTATGAACTATTTTAAAATATTTTAGCTTCTCAGAGTAATGCCAAGCTCATTGAGAGCTTTTATAGCTCTGTTGACAGCCTCGTCAGCCTCTGTATCCTTGAGAGTGCGCTCGTTTGAACGAAGTTTGAGACTGAAAGCAACGCTCTTCATACCCTTTGGAATCTGTGAACCCTCGTAGATATCAAAAAGACTGATATCTTCAAGCAGAGAACCGACTGCATTTGAAATTCTCTTTTCAAGTTCAAGTACCGTATGCTCTTTCTTACAAACGAAAGCGAGGTCACGGGTAAGGGCAGGGAACTTAGGCAGAGCTGTATATGTCTTGCGGTCGTTTCTGTATTTTTCTATAACCTCAACGCTTATTGAAGCGATGTAAACTCTCGTACCGAAGCCGTATGCTTCGCTGACATCGGGATGGATTTCACCGATAACGGCAAGCTCTTCACCGTCAATCGTGAGCATTGCACAGCGGCCGGGATGGTATGTCGGATTATCTTTAACAGGAACAACATCGTAGCCGTAAACACCGGCATTTTTGAGTATTTCTTCAACTGTGCCTTTTATCGAGTAGAAATCAACATCTTTGCCGTACATACCGATAATAACGCTCTGCTTTTCAAGAGGAAGCTCCTCTGTTCCGCGGCTGATGTATTCGGTGGCTATCTCATAGAGAGCAGCGTCGAGATTACGGTTGTTGTAGTTTTTAGAAAGCACATCAAGCATTGAGGGAACGGCAATAGTACGCATAACGCTTGTGTCGTCTCCGAGCGGATTGCTGATAACTACAAATTTCCTTAAATCGCTGTTTTCGGGAACTCTGATTTTATCAACAGACTTCGGACTTACAAAAGAGTATGTGTAGATCTCTGTAAGACCGCAGCCTATGAGAGCGGAATCAAGCTGTCTGATAAGTTTCTGTCTGTCTGTCAGCTTGGCGTTTGCCGTGCCGGAAAGCGGACGGTTGGGAATGTTGCCGTAGCCGTAGAATCGTGCGATTTCCTCGGAAATATCAGCCTTATGCTCGATATCGTTACGGAAGAACGGAACATATATTTTACCGTCTTTAACTTCGAAATCGAGAGCTTCAAGAATTTTCTTCTGCTCGTCTGCGCCGAGATTGATACCGATGAAATTATTTACCCATTCGGGATCGAAATCAAGAACTGTCTGCTCTTTTACAACCTTGTTGCAGTCAACAGCGCCGTTTACCACATCTCCGGCGTCAAGAAGCTGGACAAGTTCAAGCGCTCTGTTGAGAGTTCTGTGGCAATCGTGAGGATTAAGCTCTTTTTCATATCTTGCAGACGCTTCGGTTCTCATACCGAGTTTCTTTGCGGTTCTGCGAACGCTTGCACCGTTGAAGCAGGCAGATTCAAAAACGATAGTGGTTGTATCGTCCATAATACCGCTGTATTCTCCGCCCATAACGCCTGCAACGGCAACCGGCTTTTCCGCGTCTGCGATAACGAGCATCGTATCGTCAAGCTCGCGTACCTCGCCATCAAGAGTTGTTATACTTTCACCGTTAACCGCATTGCGGACAATAACTTCGCCGCCCTTTAAAAATCTGAGGTCAAAGGCGTGCATAGGCTGACCGTATTCAAGCATTACATAGTTTGTGATATCAACGATGTTGTTAATCGGGCGAACTCCGCTTGCTCTGAGTCTTTCACGCATCCAGAGGGGAGACGGCTTAACTCTTACATTTTCAACTACCGCACCGACATAACGGTAACATTTTTCGGGAGCTTCTATGGTAACTTTGAGCATATCGTTTACATCGCCGTGACCGGGTTTAACAACAGGCTCTTTGACATTAAGCTTTGTGCCGAAGGTTGCGGCAGTCTCTCTTGCAAGTCCTATAACAGAAAGACAGTCGGGACGGTTTGAGGTTATTTCAAATTCGGTAACCGTATCGTTTAAACCGATTGCCTCGTGAATATCCATTCCGGGAACTTTTTTGCAGTCGTCACCGAGTACAAAAATTCCGTCCTCTATGGCATAGGGGAAATCGTGAACCGTAAGTCCTAACTCTGCAACGGAACACATCATTCCCTTGCTTAAAACGCCTCTGAGCTTGCCTTTTTCTATATGATGACCGCCCGCAACGACCGATTTATGTTTGGCGACGGGAACATAGTCACCGACTTTAAGGTTTTGTGCGCTTGTAACAATCTGAACAGGCTCGTCTTCACCGACATCGAGCTGACAAATCCAAAGAGTGTCGGCGTCCGGGTGATGCTCAATCTGCAAAAGATGACCAACAACGATATTTTTAAGCTCTGCACCCTCGGTTTCAAAACCCTCTACCTTAGAACCGGAAAGAGTAAGCGCGTCTGCAAATTCCTTATCCGTTGCGTCAAAATCAACATAATCCTTTAACCATTTTTTTGATAAATTCATTACTGAAGCGCCTCCTTAGAACTGATTTAAAAATCTTATATCGTTGTCGTAGTAAAGTCGGATATCATCGACATTGAAGCGGAACATTACAAGTCTTTCAAGACCTATGCCGAAAGCAAATCCGCTGTAAACTTCGGGATCAATTCCGCCGGTTTTGAGAACCTTGGGATGTACCATTCCGCCGCCGAGAATCTCAATCCAGCCCTCGCCTTTACACATCGGGCAGCCCTTACCGCCGCAGCGGAAGCAGGATACATCAATTTCACATGACGGCTCGGTGAACGGGAAATGGTGAGGACGAAGACGGATTTTTGTATCCTCTCCGTAGAGAGATTTTGCAAAAGCTTCAAGACAACCTTTGAGATCGCCCATCGTTATTCCTTTATCTACAACGAGTCCTTCAATCTGATGGAAAATAGGGGAGTGCGTAGCGTCAACCGCGTCGGAACGGTAAACTCTGCCGGGAGCAATTACTCTTATCGGCGGAGCCTGATTTTCCATAACTCTGATCTGAACGGGAGAAGTCTGCGTTCTTAAAAGCATCTTTTCCGTGATATAGAAAGTATCCTGCGTATCTCTTGCAGGGTGATCCTCAGGAATATTAAGAGCTTCAAAGTTGTAGTAATCCCACTCAACCTCCGGTCCGCTTGCGATGTTGAATCCCATACCGAAGAATATATCTTTTACCTCGTCAAGCACGATTGAAAGCGGATGCTTATGACCGAGAGCGTTCGACTTACCCGGAACGGTAACATCAATCGCTTCGGCTTCAAGTCTTTTTTCGGTTTCAACCGCTTTAATTTTTTCACCTGTCTCAGAGATAAAGTTTTCAATGTAGCTTCTGACCTCGTTTGCGAGCTGTCCCATAACAGGACGCTCCTCTGCGGTAAGCTTACCCATTTGCTTTAAAATAGCGGTAAGCTCGCCTTTTTTACCGAGATACTTGATTTTAAGAGCGTCAAGCTCGGCGCGGCTTTGAACCTCCGCAATCTTAGCTGCGGCTTCAGCCTTGATGTTTTCAAGCTGCTGTTTCATTCGTTATCAAACCTTTCTGTTAGAAATTAGCAGAGAAAAAACTGCTCCATCCCTCAATTAGGGACGAAGCAGTAAACTCCGCGGTACCACCCTGATTTTTGCTTGAAGCAAACACTTCCGCATCCTGTATCGGAGATGAACCGTCGCAGCCTACAACATAAGCTTCAGCCGCGCTGCTCCGAAGTGAACTTCAACGGAACTCGTCTTAAACGGTTTTCAGCCGTGACCGTTCTCTCTGAAAAGCGGGAATCCGTTTACTCTCTTCATCAACGCATTGTTAAACATATTAAATGTATTTTATCATACAGTTGTAATTTTTTCAAGCCTTATATTAAATTTTTTGACAAATGAACATAATAAAAATCAAAAATTCTTGTCTGAAATAAATTCTTTTGCTTTGTTCAGCAGTTCTTCTCGCTCATTGCAAATTTTTCCGTCTATAACACAGTCGAGCAGGAATGAAAGAGCGTTTCCGATTTCTTTTCCTTTTGCGCCGAGAGAGGAAATATCTCTGCCGTTTACTTTAAGGTCCGCGATACTTATACAGGCTTTTTCCGAAATTATTTTTTCTGTTATTTTTTCACATTTATTGTAAAGCTTCATTCTGTCATTATAAAAAACGGGATTTTGAGCCGCTGAGTCGGCTTTCATCATTTTGAATGTATCAAGCATAATTTCCGCCGAATATCTGCCGCACCAACGCTTTAACTGCTTTTCGCTGCCGTCGGGACGCAAATCGTGCAGAGAGATTATTTTGCATATTTTGTCGACGCTCTTGTTGGGGAAACGCAATCGTTTGAGTATTACTCTTGATTTTTCCGCACTTATTGCAGGATGCCCTTTAAAGTGTCCCGTTCCGTTTTCATCAACCGTGAATTTTTCGGGTTTTCCTATATCGTGAAGCAGAGCGACTACTTTAAGTTCGGGTTCGTTTTCGATAGCCGCGACCGCCTTGACTGTGTGCGACCAGATATCGTAAATGTGATATTCGGTACGCTGGTTAAATCCGTAAAGCGGTTTCAATTCAGGTATTATTTCAAAAATCACATCGCAGTAATCAGTGAGGATTTTCTCTGCGTTTTGTCCGGTGAGAAGCTTGATAAGCTCAGTTCGTATTCTTTCAGAAGCGATATTATGAAGCAGATGCTTATTTTTAATGATACTTTCCGAGGTGTTTTTTTCAATGTCAAATCCGAGAACGGAAGCGAAGCGCAAGGCGCGCAGAATTCTCAGAGCGTCCTCTTTGAAACGCTTGTCCGGATTGCCGACGCATCTTATAATTTTGTCTTTTATATCGTTTTTACCGCCGAATTCGTCCGTAATACCTCTTTCGGGATTGTATGCCATAGCGTTAACGGTAAAATCTCTGCGGCTGAGATCTTCTGCTATACGGTCGGTGAACTCAACGCTTTCGGGACGGCGGTTATCTTTATAATTACCGTCGATTCTCATAGTGGTTATTTCTATGCTGTGCGTATCTATCATAACTGTAACCGTACCGTGCTTTATGCCCGTCGGAATAATTTTATAATTTTTGAAAACCTCAAAGCATTGTTCGGGCAGGGCAGAGGTAGTCATATCCCAGTCATTCGGACATTTTCCCATAACGGAATCTCTTACACAACCACCGACCGCATAGGCTTCATAACCGCTGTTTTCGAGCAACTTTATGGCAGTCAGAACATAGTCGGGACATTGAATTTGCATTGATTATCACCTCGCTATTTACAATTCTATCATTTTTATGTATAATTATCAAGATTGAATTAAGGTGGTAATGATTATGAATATTCAGATTTACGGCAAGAAGAAATGCTTTGACACCAAAAAGGCCGAGAGGTATTTTAAAGAAAGACGGATAAAGTATCAGTACATCGACCTTGAAAAATACGGAATGAGCCTTGGCGAATACCGCAATATCAAAGCTGCTGTCGGCGGTATGGAGGAGCTTATTGACAAGAACTGCAAGGCTTATGAGGATTGCTTCATTGCATATCTTGCGAGCAGAGAAGCGATTGAGGAAAAGCTTTTGGAAAATCAGACTTTGTTTAAAACACCGATAGTCCGCAACGGCAAGAAAGCAACGGTAGGTTATTGCCCTGAGGTATGGAAAGAGTGGGAATGAATGCGTTGAATAAATGCTTTTAAAAAAATATTGAAAAGCGCTGAAAGATATGTTATTATAACTATATTGTATTATTAACAAAAGGAGTTTTAGCTATGAAAAATACCGTTATCCGTTCAATCGTTGCAGTTCTTTGTTCTGCTGCAATTTGTGTTACTATGGCGCTTACATTGCCGAAAATGGGCAGTGCCGACGCCGACAAGGAGTATATGACCGCTTCCGAGACAGCGGAGTATCTCGGCATTACAGAGGAAGTACTCGAAATTATGAGAGTAGACCTTAAAAAGCTTGAGGGTTCATATATGTCGTACACTTATGTTAACGATAAGGGTGACACGGTTACCGAGATAATTTATCAGAAGGCGGCTCTTGATGAGGATATCAAGGCTATTATGGAATCCGCCGGTGCAATCAATCTTGAATTCTTACAGAATAAGAACTCAAAATAAGACGGCACAGATATGATACACAGAGATGAAAACGGAAAAATTATTTCCGTTGACAGCCTTAAAGATATCACCGAAACAGCTAAGTCCGTTCGTGAACAGATAAGCAGCGTACTTGACGGTGATATATCAGATTTTGAAAAGGTTAAGGCCGGTTTTGCCGAAAAGACAAAGGAACTGCAAGACCTTATGGAGTTTGCTACTCCTGAGCTTAAAGATAAAGCCGGAGCGATAGAAAAACTTAACTTTGTAAAAGAACTTTTGAAGATGAAGTCTGCGGCTGACGAGCTTCAAAAGCTCACCGATAAATCCGAAAACAATGATGATTAAGATTCTTTACGAGGACGAAAATATTACAGTCTGCGAGAAGCCTGTCGGCGTTTCGTCACAGTCTGACAAAAGTAACGATATGGTTAAACTGCTTAGAGAGCAGTGCGGCTCTGATATTTATCCTGTTCACCGTCTTGATACAGCAGTTGGCGGCGTTATGGTTTTTGCCAAGAACAAAAAAGCCGCTGCTGATTTGAGTTCTCAGATAACAAGCGGAGAATTCGTCAAAAAATATCTTGCCGTTACAGACTCGGTTCCGGAGAAAAGACAGGGTATATATGAGGACTTGCTTTTTAAGGATTCCCGAAGTAACAAATCTTATGTTGTCAAAAGAGAGCGCAAGGGAGTTAAAAAGGCGTCTCTCGAATACGAAGTCATTGCCGAGGCCGAGGGAAAAGCACTTGTCAAAATACGGTTGTTTACCGGCAGAACTCATCAGATAAGGGTGCAGTTTGCTTCGCGCAGAACACCTCTTACCGGCGACGGGAAATACGGCAGCAGAGTTAATTCCTGCAATATAGCGCTTTGGTCTTATTCGGTGGAATTTAACTGCAAAGGCGGCAAAATGTGTTTTAAATGTGAACCTGATAACATTTTTCCGTGGAATTTGTTTACAAAATAGGAATTTTATACGATAAATTCGTTGAAATAACTGTTGTATAAACAAATAATATATGATAAAATACTCGTTGCTGATTAAAACTGAGTGCAGAGAATTAAAACGGATGCATAAAAGGAGAAAATATGAAAAATTCGGAAACATATTGCAAGTACATCCGAGAGGGTGCTCCTGAAACCGAAAAATTTGATATGAATCGTCCCTTTATTAAGCAAAGACCTTACGGCTTGCCGATTTTGTGGGCATTTTCGTGGATTCGCCAAAAATTGCTTCTCGGTAAGACGACAAAGATCGGAATGAAAGGAATAAAGCCGCCTTACATTCTGCTTTGTAATCATAACGCCTTTTATGATTTTTATGTAATGAGCGCGTCCATAGCTCCTCACAGGGGAATTTTTCCTGCTGCCGTTGACGATTATATCGGCAGAGAATGGGGACTCAGAAGACTCGGTACAGTACCTAAGAGAAAGTACACGGCAGATATCGGCTTGCTTCGCCTTTGCCGTAAAGCTCTTAAAGAGAAGCAGATTTTCGGTATATACGCCGAGGCGAGATATTCCCTTTGCGGAGTAACCGAGGTTATTCCCGACGCGGTGGCGCAGCTCATCAAGCATCAGACGGTTCCCGTAGTTGTTCTTAATATGAAAGGACATCACATTTACGATCCGTTTTGGGGTAATCATCATCACAGATATGTACCTCATGTTCAGGCTACGATGACTCTTGCATATACTCCTGAGCAGTTAAAAACGGCGTCGCTTGAAGATATAAACAAAAGAATTCACGAGCTTATGTATAATGATGATTTCCGTTGGCAGAGTGAAAACCGCGTCAAGGTAAAATATAAGAAGCGCGCCGAGGGACTTCATAAGGTGCTTTATCAATGCCCACATTGTATGACTGAGTACAAGATGAATTCAAAAGACGACACGGTTTACTGTGAGCATTGCGGAAAGAAATGGAAGCTCAATTATTACGGCGAGCTTGAAGCTCAGGACGGCGAGACGGAATTCAAGTTCCCGACCGATTGGTATAAATGGGAGCGCGAGCAGGTTAAGAAAGAAGTGCTTGACGGCACATATCATTTTGAATGTGAGGCGGATGTCAATGATTTGCCGAATTCAAAGGGATTTGTGCATTTGGGTAAGGCTAAGCTTGTTCACGATATGACAGGATTCCATGTTCACGGAACACGCCTCTTTGACGGCGAGCCTTTTGATATGGATATTGACTCTGCCGGACAGTACGCTGTCCATGTTGAGTATAATTACCGATTCGGCTATTTCAGAGATTGTATTGACCTTAATACTATCGACGATACATGGTATGTTTTCCCTGAAAACTGTGAATTCTCGGTTACAAAGATTTCACTTGCAACCGAAGAAATATTTAATGAAATATGGCGTCAGCGTAATGAAAAACGCCTCGCGTCAAAGAAATAAAAAGGAGTTTTAATATGGATATCAGAGCTGATTTACTTAATATGATTAGCGATTACACGGACGGCAGAATTACCGAAGTTAACCCGGACGATGTTCTTACCTCTGATTTGGGACTTAATTCTTTTGAGCTTTTCGATCTCATTTGTATGATTGAGGAAAAGTATGATATTACGATTCCCGATAGAGTGCTTCCCACACTTATCACCGTTAAGGATGTTGTAGAATATCTTGAAGAGAATGTGTAATTTTTAAGATTTCTCCGCCGCAGTTTTCGTAACAGCGGCGGTTTTTTTATAACAAGGCGGTGAATTTATGAAGCTTTTGTATGCTGAGGATGAAAAAGATATGTCCGAAGCCGTAGTAGATATACTTAATTATCATAATTATACGGTTGACGCGGTTTATGACGGCGAGGATGCGCTGAGCTTTGCGAAAATGGAGCATTATGACGGAATTATTCTCGATATTATGATGCCCAAGCTCAGCGGACTTGAAGTGCTTAAACGCCTTAGGGAGTCGGGAGACAGTACGCCGGTTTTACTGCTCACGGCCAAAAGTGATACGAGCGATATAATTGAAGGCCTTGATTTAGGAGCGGACGGTTATTTGGTTAAGCCGTTTAATATGGGAGAGCTTCTTGCCCGAGTCAGAGCAATGCTAAGACGGCGTGAGGATTTTATCCCTGATATTTTCAGCGTAGGTAATGTGTCTTTGAATATGCAGACTTGTGAAATTTCAGCAAACGGTGTTAGCCTTACTTTGCCTAAGCTTGAATATAAAATGATGGAATTGCTTATGCTCAACAAAGGCGCATATCTTTCGACCGAAGATTTGCTTACAAAAGTATGGGGATATGACACAGACGCCGAAATAGGAATTGTTTGGGTTTATATATCTTATCTCAGGAAGAGACTCGCTTCGCTCGGCGCCGATGTTGAAATCAAAGCTAAACGCAACATCGGTTATAAGCTGGAGGCGGTAAAATGATTAAATCGCTGCAAAAGAAATTCATATTCAGCGCAATGCTTGCGGTAACCTTGCTCCTTGTGGTTTTAATAAGTTCGTTAAATATAGCTAACGGTTTCATTCAGACAAAGCAGAACAATATGCAGCTTGATTCAATAATTAACGAAGAATTTACGAAAAAGTCGCCTGACGGTATTCATGATAAGCCTTTCGGACTGTTTGGCACTCCGATAGACAACGGAAGGTCAAGATTGCTTTTTACTGTAAGTATAGGTGAGGACGGGGAAATACACAGAGTCGATGTCAGCCGTATTCCGGATATTACAAATGAAGATGCGCTCGAAATTTATTCTGATGTCGGCTCGTCTTTGAGCGGTAAAACGGATGGGTTTATTTATAAAACAGTGCTCGATTCAAGAAACGGAGACACGGTATATGTGTTTCTGAATACCGAGATGCAGAGTAGAGCGGTGTGGAATGTTTTTTTACTGTCAATTCTGGTTGGAGCGGCTTGTTGGGCGGCAACTCTGCTGCTTGTAATTTTACTCTCAAAGAAAGCGATAAAGCCTATTGCCGAGAATGTTGAGCGACAGAAAAAATTTGTAACCGACGCCGGGCATGAAATCAAAACTCCGCTTGCTATCATACGCTCCAACACCGAAGCTATGGAGCTGTATAACGGTGAAAACAAGTGGACAAGAAATATAAAGAAGCAGGTTGACAGGCTCGACGGACTTACTCAAAATCTCCTGATACTCGCGAAGTCCGACGAGGAGGAGATGAACGCTTCTATGGAGAATGCTTCCGTTACCGAGCTTACCGTGAATTCCGTCAAAATGTTCGAGGAGGCTGCTTCTGCCAAAGGATTAGAACTTGAAGAGGATATTCAGCCGGATGTTACGGCGAAAGTAAATTCAAGACTGTATTCAAGTCTTGTGTCGATTCTTACAGACAACGCAGTAAAGTATTCGTCGGAAAACAGCACGGTTTCGGTAAGATTGCGTAAAAAGGACAGGCATATTTCGTTTGAAATTTCAAATATCTGCGATGCTTTGCCGGGCTGTCCCGAACAGCAGCTTTTCGACAGATTTTATCGTCCCGATGCTTCAAGAAATCAAAAAAACGGAGGTTACGGCATAGGACTTTCTGCGGCAAAGTCAATAGCCGAAGCACACGGCGGCTCTATCGAAGCCGTGTATGAGGTAGGAAACAGGATTACATTTAAAGTTAAAATATAATTAACATATTGTTTACAGGTGCTGTAAAAAACTTTCGTTTTTTTACAGCGCCTTTTAAGGGGATAGGAAAAAAGATGAAGAACGGACAAACTGAGCAAAATCAAGGCTTTTGCCTTGATTTTGTCTGCCCGACGGCGTACAAAGGTACGTCGAGTGGCGAAGTTTGTTCGTAGTATAAAACATTAAATATTTACATTTTACACTTTCAAGTAATTTTATGGGGTTCTTACGGTTTTCAATACCGAAGAACCCTCTTAAATTATATGGTTTTATACGGTCTTCGCTTTTTTATATTCCCTTTTTCTAAGCTAATTTTAAGGTTCGAGGTGTAAAATTCAAGCAAATAAGATTCAGGAAAGGAGTGACAGTTATGCATTTCCGTCACGAATATAAGCATGAAATCAATGAGTCTGATATGGCTGTTTTGCGGGACAGACTTTGCGCTGTTGCAAAACACGACATATACGGCGATAACGGAATAAATGTGATACGAAGTATATATTTTGACGATAGCTTCGATACGGCGCTTAAAGAAAAAATTAACGGCGTAAACAAGCGAGAAAAATTCAGGATTCGTTTTTATAACGGCGACCTGTCTTTTATTCGTGTTGAAAAAAAGAGCAAAATTAACGGCCTTTGCAGTAAGGTCTATGCCGTAATTACGGCAGAGGAAGCCGCCGCTGTCATTGACGGAAAAATTGATTTTATGCGTGAGGACGACCGACCGCTTATAAGGGAGCTTTATTGCAAAATGCGGACCGAAGATTTGCGCGCTAAATCACTCGTTGAGTATACGCGCGAGGCTTTTGTGTATCCGGCGGGCAATACAAGGATAACGCTGGACAGCAATCTGAGGACAGGCACGGTTAAGACGGATTTTTTAAATCCCGATTGCGTAACTATGCCGGTCAGAGACGCGCCTATAATTTTGGAAGTAAAATGGGACGCGTTTTTACCGGATATTATCAGAGACACAGTAAATTTGAAAGGCAGACGGGAGACTGCTTTCTCAAAATATGCCGCATGCCGTATGTACGGTTAATTTAATTAAGAAAGGTGATAATTATGACTTTTAACGATATTTTTAAATCAAGCTTTTTAGAGAATATTACAAGCGTTAATCTGCTCGATATGTGCATTTCAATGGTGCTTGCTTTCGGAATAGGACTTTTTATATTTTTGATTTATAAGAAAACTTATTCAGGAGTAATGTATTCGTCCTCTTTCGGAGTGACTCTTGTTGCTCTTACAATGATATCAACTCTTGTTATACTCGCAGTTACCTCCAATGTAGTTCTTTCACTCGGAATGGTCGGTGCGCTTTCAATAGTTCGTTTCCGCACAGCAATCAAAGAACCTTTGGATATAGCTTTCCTTTTCTGGTCTATTGCTGTCGGAATAGTTCTGGCTTCCGGAATGATTCCTTTGGCGGTAATCGGAAGCGTGGTTATCGGTATAATTTTACTTGTATTTGTAAACAGAAAATCCCACAGCAATCCTTATATAGTAGTGGTTTCCTGCGAAGGTAATGACAGCGAAAAGAGAGCGATAGAATATGTAAAGGCTCAGACCTTGCGTTGCGTAACAAAGGGTAAAACGGTACAAAAGAATCAAATTGAGCTTAATCTGGAAATAAGATTAAAGGAAGACAATACGGATTTTATAAACGCGCTTTCAGAAATGGACGGGGTAAACAGCGCGGTGCTTGTTAGCTATAACGGCGATTATATGGGTTAAGGAGGGACGCTAAATGTCAACACATAAGCATTTTGACAAAATATGCTATGCTGTGCTGGCTCTCGTTCTCGTCATAACAATTCTGCTGTTGCTTTTTGCCGACAGTTTCACCGTCGTAAGCTCCGGCGTAAATATGGAATATGCAAATAAGCTGTTCGACGATTCGTATGTTCATTCCATTGACATTATAATGGACGATTGGGACGGATTTACACAGAGCTGTGAAAATGAGGAATATACAGCTTGTAATCTTGTGATAGACGGCGAAACTTATAATAATGTTGCGATTAGAGCAAAAGGCAATACTTCTCTGACTCAGGTATCGTCTTACGGAAATAACCGTTACAGCTTTAAAATTGAGTTTGATAAGTACGACAGTTCAGTCAGCTACTACGGACTTGACAAACTATGTCTTAATAATATAATTCAGGATAATACTTATATGAAAGATTATCTTGTTTACAGCCTTATGGGTGATTTCGGAGTAGCGTCTCCGCTTTGCAGTTATGTAAACATCTCTGTAAATGGGGAAACATTCGGGTTGTATCTTGCAGTTGAAGGCGTAGAGGAGTCTTTTCTTGAAAGAAATTACGGAACAGACTACGGCGAGCTTTACAAGCCGGACAGTATGAGTATGGGCGGCGGTAAAGGGAACGGAAAAGCTTTTGAGGCGGACGATGACGCTCAGGAATTGCCCGACAGCAATTCCGAGGTTGAAAGCGATAATGATAATTTTCCTCAAAACAACGAGCAACAGAACAATTTTCAGCCGATAAGGGGAGAAATGCCGGACGGTCAGACTGATTTTAAAAAGGGGAATATGCCTGCCGGATCGAACGGTATGAAGGACGGAGAGCCGCCTGAAATGCCGCAGAATTCAGAGGGAGAAAATGCCGAAAATCCAATAATGCCCGACGCTGCGCCCGACATCAATAACGCTGAAAATAACGACAGCGAACGAAAAACCGGGTTCGGCAATATGTCGGCAAAAGGAAGCGATGATGTTTCTCTGATATATTCGGACGATGATTATGACAGCTATTCAAATATCTTTGACAATGCAAAAACCAATATAACCGATTCGGATAAGGACAGACTTATTGCTTCTGTTAAAAATATAAATAATAACGAGAACATCGGTTCTTCTGTTGATGTCGAGCAGGTAATCAGATATTTTGTCGTTCATAATTATGTCTTGAATTTTGACAGTTATACAGGTTCGATGATACACAATTACTATTTATATGAGAAGGACGGCAAGCTGTCAATGATACCTTGGGATTATAACTTGGCTTTCGGCAGTTTTAATTCTTCAATGGACGCAGAGAGCTTGATAAATTACCCAATAGACGAACCTGTTTCGGGAGGAACAGTTGAATCAAGACCGATGCTTGCCTGGATTTTTGCGAATGAAGAATATACAGAGCTTTATCATGAACTGTTTTCTGAATTTATCGCAGAATTTTTTGACAACAGCAAAGTAGAAGCGATGATAGCAAAAACGCAAGAAATGATATCGCCTTATGTTAAAGCGGATCCGACCAAATTCTGCA
>JAQXHF010000062.1 GCA_029007095.1 Clostridia bacterium
GCCGAGTGGCGAAGTTTGTTCGTAGTATAAAACATAAAAATATTTACATTTTACACTTTTATGGGGTTCTTATGGTTTTCAATACCGAAGAACCCCTTGTATTATACGGTTTTATACGGTCTTCGCTTTTTTTACATCCCCTATTATAACGGTATTAGATTCGGTATTAAAGAAGAGATTTGTAAAGCTCTGTGATTTCTTCAACGCTTGTATCTCTCGGATTGCCCGGACGGCAAGCGTCATCATAAGCCGACTGTGCAAGGAACGGAATATCCTCAGGCTTAACAATTTCTTTAAGGTCAGCAGGAATTCCGACATCCTTTGAAAGCTGCTTAACAGCGTCGATAGCCGCCTTGCGCGCTTCGTCAAGGCTCATTGCGTCAACGCCTTCAACGCCCATTGCCTTTGCAATATCTCTGTATTTCTCGCCTGTGCAAGGTGCGTTATATTCCATAACGGTCGGCAGAATAATCGCATTTGCTACGCCGTGCGGAGTATCATAAAGTGCGCCGAGAGGATGAGCCATAGAGTGAACTATACCGAGTCCGACATTTGAGAAGCCCATACCGGCTACATACTGACCGAGAGCCATTCCCTCTCTGCCCTCCGGAGTATTATCAACAGCACCTCTGAGGTTCTTTGAAATAATCTCGATTGCTTTGAGATGGAACATATCGCTAAGCTCCCATGCGCCGAGAGTGATATATCCCTCGATTGCGTGAGTAAGAGCGTCCATACCTGTTGCGGCGGTAAGTCCCTTGGGCATAGAACTCATCATATCGGGATCGACAACCGCTACTACGGGGATATCGTGAACATCGACGCAAACCATCTTGCGATTCTTGGCGGCGTCGGTAATAACATAGTTAATGGTAACCTCGGCTGCCGTACCTGCCGTTGTCGGAACTGCAATGATGGGAACAGCCTTATTCTTTGTCGGAGCAACTCCTTCAAGGCTGATAACATCGGCAAACTCAGGATTTGCAACAATTATACCGATTGCCTTAGCCGTATCCATAGATGAACCGCCGCCGATAGCGACAATGCAATCTGCTCCGCTCGCTTTAAAAGCTTCTACGCCGCACTGAACATTCTCAACGGTCGGATTAGCTTTGATGTTTGAATAAATCTCATAATCAATATTTGCATTATCAAGGACATCTGTAACCTTTTTAGTAACATTGAATTTAATAAGATCGGGATCTGAGCATACGAAAGCCTTTTTAAAGCCTCTGCCCTTTATTTCGTCGGGAATAGCAGAAATTGCTCCTGCACCATGATAAGATGTTTCATTAAGTACAAATCTGTTTGCCATTTCAATTACCTCTTTTATACAAAATGTTGCCCCAAGGTTACAACCCTAAGACAACATCATTTTATCATCTTTTCAACAACTTTTCAAGTTATTTTATATATAATTTATTAAGTGTTTACAAATTTTTAACCACTGCAATATTATCAATACAATACAGTCTGAAAATGTCGGCACATTCGGCACTGATTCGCTCTCCGCTCACCGCAATCGGTATAGCGGGCGGGCAGGAAACCGTCGGAGCGGCGCATATTCTGCCGACAGAGTCATCTGTTTTAACAACCTCAAACGGCGACATAACCGCCTCTCTTACCGTCATAACCTTTTCACATACGGGCGGAGCGGTACGGACGGTATGTTTAACCTTTGTCGGCTTAACACTGGAGAATGCACGATAAACCCTTTCGTAATCGGTTTCCTCATTTTTAGTAGAAAACATAAGCGTGACATAATCAGGATCAGAGAATTCGCACTCTACCCCGTTTTCTCTCAGGATATCGGCCATTCCGTAACCGCTGACTCCGTAACCGGAGCAATCAACGGTTAATTTTATAGGTTCTGACGAAATATTACGCCAGCCAAGCTCGGACAGCCTTATTTTGAGGTTTTCAACTTTTGCGGCGCAGTCTTTAAGCTCCGACGAAAAATCACCGTCAAGATATGCATTGCATAAATCAAGCGACTGCAAAATCAAATAAGATGGACTCGTTGTAGCAAAAATCTGCATAGCTGTTTCTGCTGTCTGTGAATATACCTCAGGTAAATTTTTAGATAGATGAAGATATGCTCCCGGCGTAATTACAGGCAAGGTCTTATGTGCCGAATCACAGCACATCGCCGCGCCGAGCTTAATAGGATGAGTGTTTTCATCAAGAAAAGCCGTATATGCGCCGTGCGCTCCGTCAACAAGCAACGGAATCCCGTATTCCGAACAAACCTTTGCAAGACCTGCCGTATCTGCGATATTGCCGAGGTAATCGGGAGTTGTTATATAGACTGCAAAAGGTTTATTTTCGGCTTTATCGAGCGCCGTTCCGAGTTCATCGGGAGTAATACTGCAACTGCAAAGGCTACCGTCTTTTGAGTAAAGCCAAACGACATCAATATCGAGCAATGCACAGCCGTATATAAAAGACTTGTGTGAATTTCTCGCCGCAAAAATAATCGGTTTAGCCTTAGCGTCGGCACGGTTTACCATAGCCGTGTAGAGCATCGCTTTAACAGAAAGAGAACTGCCCTCGGTGGAATAAAAAGTCGCAGCCGTTCCGAACAATTCGGCGGCATTTCTCTGACTTTCGGCAATAATTCCGCTTGGACTGCCGAGAACATCGGCGCCTTTAATCTCCGTTATGTCGTACGGTTCGCATCCGAGCATCGCGGCGCCCTTATGTCCCGGCATATGAAGCCGCGAAAAAGAGCTGTCCGCGTAAGACCTTACGAAATCATAAATCGGAGTTTTCATTTCTTTCCTGCTCCTCGGCAACCTGAATCATTATCGCACATTCAATGCGCTTTTTAAACAAATCACAGCCGTATTTATAAATACCCGAAACGCTGCCTGTGGCGTGATAAGCGTTTGCGGCACAGCCGCCGGAACAATAAAGTCTTGCCCAGCAATCCTTACATTCCTCGCGCGAATAAGCATTGCACTTTCTGAATTCGTCCTGAACGGCGGTATTGGTAATGCCGTCCCAAATATTGCCGAGAACATATTTTTTATCACCGACAAACTGATGACACGGGTAAAGCTCGCCGCTCGGAGTAACCGCAACATATTCCGTTCCCGAACCGCAGCCTGTTATCCTCTTGTAAATACACGGTCCGTTTTTAAGGTCGAGCATATAATGATAGAATGTAAATCCCCTGCCCTCTTTCTTACGCTTTATCATTTCTTTTGCAAGAATTTCATACTGCTCAAAGAGTTTAGGTTTATCCTCCTCTGTCAGCGCGTAAGGATCGGTCGGATCGCAGACAACAGGCTCCATACTAAGCTCGGTAAATCCGAGGTCGGCCATATGAAAAATATCATTTGTAAAATCAACATTATTATGAGTAAAAGTGCCGCGCATATAATAATTCTCGCCGCCGCGTTTTTCAACAAGGCGCTTGAATTTCGGTACTATAACATCATAACGTCCCTTACCGTGTATATCTTTCCTGAGATGGTCATGAATTTCTTTTCGTCCGTCAAGACTGAGGACAACATTGCTCATCTCTTTGTTTAAAAAGTCGATTACCTCATCGTCAATGAGAACGCCGTTT
>JAQXHF010000063.1 GCA_029007095.1 Clostridia bacterium
AAAATAAAGCAATAGAAGAAAAATACAATAAATAATAATCGGAGGTAAAAATTATGGAAAAGGTACAGCAGGTTTACGAGGGAAAGGCAAAGAAGGTTTTTTCAACAGAGGACGAAAATCTCTTTATTGTTTCCTATAAGGACGACGCAACCGCTTTTAACGGACTTAAAAAGGGTACTATCGCAGGTAAGGGCGCAATCAATAACCGTATGAGCAATATGCTTATGCAGATGCTTGAGAAAAAAGGCGTTCCCACTCATTTCGTTGAGGAGCTTAACGACAGAGAAACTGTTGTTAAAAAGGTATCAATCGTTCCTCTTGAAGTAATAATCAGAAATGTTTCCGCAGGCTCATTTGCAAAGCGTTACGGCGTAGACGAAGGCATACAGTTTGACGAGCCTACAATAGAATTCTCCTACAAGAATGACGAGCTTGGCGATCCGCTTATCAATTCATACCATGCCGTTGCTTTGAAGCTTGCAACCAAAGAGGAAATTGAAACAATTAAATCTATGGCTTTCAAGGTTAACGAATCCCTTATCGAGTATTTCAAAACTCTCGGTATCCGTCTTATTGACTTCAAGCTTGAATTCGGCAGACTTGCTGACGGAAAGATTGTGCTTGCAGACGAAATTTCTCCCGATACCTGCCGTCTTTGGGATATCAAAACCAACGAGAAGCTTGACAAGGATCGTTTCCGTCGCGACCTCGGCGGTGTTGAGGACGCCTATCAGGAAGTTATGCGTAGACTTATGGGCGAATAATACGCTTTAATAAAAATCACCTTTAATTTCTTAATATAACACGGGAGGAAAAGTATGGGAGGATTTTTTGGCGCAACTTCAAAAAGAGATGTGATTCTTGATGTCTTTTTCGGAGTTGACTATCATTCTCACCTCGGTACACGCAGGGGCGGTATGGCTGCCGTCAACGGTGATGTAGGTTTCCAGCGCGATATCCATAATATTGAGAACGCGCCGTTTCGCACAAAATTTGAGGGTATAACCGACGAGATGCACGGTAATGCCTGTATCGGCTGTATAAGCGACAGCGATCCGCAGCCTATCATAATACGCTCAAATCTCGGAACATATGCCATTTCGACTATCGGTATAATAAACAATGCGGACAAGCTTGTCGAGCAGTTTCTTTCTTTCAGCGGCGGTCATTTTAATGCGATGACATCCGGCAGAGTGAATTCGACGGAGCTTGTAGCCGCGCTTATAAACCAAAAGAGTAATTTCGTTGAGGGAATTAAATTTGCACAGGATATTATCGAAGGTACCGCTTCTATCCTGATTTTGAAAGAGGACGGACACATAATTGCCGCGAGAGATAAGGTTGGCAGACTTCCTATACTTTTGGGTAAGGACGAGGACGGCTACTGCGTTTCATTCGAGTCCTTTGCTTATGAAAAGCTCGGATATACCGATTGTAAGGAGCTTGGCCCGGGCGAGATAGTCGAGATATCTCCCGACGGCGTAGAAGTGTTGTCGCCCGCACTTAAAAAGAAGCGTATATGCGCTTTCTTGTGGACATATTACGGCTATCCGAATTCAAGATATGAGGGCGTAAATGTTGAAGTTATGAGAAACCGTAACGGTGCTGTAATGGCGAGAACAGACAAACAGCTCGGAAACGCGGAAAATATAGATTATGTAAGCGGCGTACCGGATTCCGGAACTCCTCACGCAATCGGCTATGCCAACGAGAGCGGAATTCCCTTTGCAAGACCGTTTATTAAATACACTCCGACATGGCCGCGCAGCTTTATGCCGCAGAACCAAAACGAGAGAAACCGCGTAGCAAAAATGAAGCTGATTCCGGTTCACGACCTTATAGATAACAAGAGTCTGCTCTTTGTTGACGACAGTATCGTCAGAGGTACTCAGCTTCGCGAGACGGTGGATTTCCTTTATGCTAACGGAGCTAAGGATGTTCATATGCGTTCGGCCTGTCCGCCTATAATGTACGGTTGCAAGTATCTTAATTTTTCACGCAACACCTCTGATGATGACCTTATCGCCAGACGCACGATAAAGGAGCTTGAGGGCGATGAGGGACTCAATCATATCGACGAATACAGCGACGGCACAACAGAAAGAGGAAAGTGCCTTAGAAAATGTATTTGTGATAAACTGAATTTTGCTTCACTTGAATTCCAGAGTCTTGACGGACTTGTAGAGGCAATAGGATTGCCGAAAGATTGCATTTGCACCTATTGCTGGGACGGCAAGGAATAAAAATTTGAGCAAATTTGCCCGCAGTACAGCTTGTGTTCGGGGCAAAAGAACAATTAACGGCACAGATTTGTCCTTACGATGTTAACAGAAAGGAATGGACACATTTTATGAATACAAAATCTAAATCAGACAGCTATGCGGCTGCCGGAGTTGACATTACCGCCGGTTACAAGGCTGTTGAACTTATGAAACAGCATATCGCAAGAACTATGACTAACGGAGTTGCCTCGGATATCGGCGGCTTCGGCGGACTTTTTGAGCTGGATATGACAGGCATAAACAAGCCTGTGCTTGTCAGCGGAACAGACGGAGTCGGAACAAAGCTTAAACTTGCTTTCCTTATGGATAAACACGATACGGTAGGCATCGACTGCGTGGCAATGTGTGTTAACGATGTTATTTGCTGCGGCGCTAAACCGATTTTCTTCCTTGATTACATAGCTTGCGGAAAGAATGTTCCCGAGCGTATTGCAGATATCGTTAAAGGCGTTGCGGAGGGCTGCGTCCAGTCCGGTTCTGCGCTTATCGGAGGCGAAACAGCCGAAATGCCGGGATTCTATCCTGTTGACGAATATGACCTTGCAGGATTTTCGGTAGGAATTGTTGACAAGGATAAGATTGTTAACAATAAACTTATTAAGGAAGGCGACGCAATTATCGCGCTTCCGTCATCAGGCGTTCATTCAAACGGCTTTTCTCTTGTCAGAAAGGTGTTTGATGTCGAGAATAAGGATATCAAAACTCCGCTTGAATGTCTCGGCGGAAAATCGGTAGGCGAAACACTCCTCACACCGACCAAAATATATGTTAAGCCTATGACGGCGCTGTTTGAGCAGATTACAGTCAAGAGCGTATCTCATATCACCGGCGGCGGTTTCTACGAGAATATTCCGAGAAGTATTCCCGACGGATTCGGCGCTAAGATTGAAAAGAGCGCGATACGAGTGCTTCCTATTTTTGACCTGATTGCAAGAGAGGGAGGTATACCTGAGCGCGATATGTTCAACACATACAATATGGGTGTAGGCATGAGCGTTGTTGTTGCTAAGGAGGACGCCGATAAGGCTCTCCAAATCCTTAAAGCAAACGGCGAAGACGCATATCTTATCGGTGAAATCGTTAAGAGCGATGAAAAAATTATAATTTGCTGATTTGGGAGTAAATACTATGCAAAGACCACCCGTAAAAATAGCCGTTTTTGTGTCCGGCGGAGGCACAAATCTTCAAGCTCTTATTGACGCGCAGAAAAGCGGAATAATAACTCACGGAAAAATTGAGCTTGTTGTTTCCAATAAGCCGAATGCTTATGCGCTCGAAAGAGCTAAAAACAACTCAATCGAAACGGTTGTTATAAACAACAAGGATTATTCCGACAAAAGAGAGTTTGAAGCTGAACTTAAAAAAACGCTTAAAGCGCACGAAATAGAGCTGATTGTACTTGCAGGCTTTATGTGCATACTTACGGCGGATTTTACAAATGCATACAAAAACAGAATTCTTAATGTGCATCCGTCTCTGATTCCGTCTTTCTGCGGCGAGGGATTTTACGGCCTCAGAGTACACAAAGCCGCGCTCGATTACGGAGTTAAAGTAACGGGAGCGACAGTACATTTTGTCAATGAAATTCCTGACGGAGGTAAAATTATACTTCAAAAAGCAGTCAGCGTTCAGGAAACGGACACACCGGAAATTTTGCAAAGACGGGTGATGGAACAGGCTGAATGGCACATCTTGCCCGAAGCCTGCGAAATAGTTTCAAAAGAAATATACGAAAAGGGAGACGCATATGAACATATACAAAATTAACAGCATCGGCGAGCTTATTAAGGACAATCCTTATGTCGGAAGAGGTATTGTTATCGGAAAGACGGAGGATTCAAAGAAAGCGGCGATTGCATATTTCATAATGGGCAGAAGCGAAAACAGCCGCAACCGCATTTTTACCGTTAAAAACGGCGAAGTATATACAGAACCGTTTGACGCTTCAAAGGTTGAGGATCCGTCGCTTATTATATATGCGGCTCTCAGAAGCTTTGAAAATAAGCTTATTGTAACGAACGGTGACCAGACCGATACAATTTACGATTTTATCAGCGAGGGCAAGAGCTTTACCGAAGCGCTTACCACAAGAGAATTTGAGCCTGACGCGCCGAATTTTACTCCTCGTATAAGCGGAATGTTAACCTTTGAAAATGGCGATTTCAGCTACGAGATGAGTATTTTAAAGAGCATTGACGAGACAGGCTCGGACTGTGCAAGATACAGCTATTCCTATCCGTCAAAAGCGGGACTCGGACATTTTATCCACACCTATGTGACCGACGGCAATCCGATACCGACTTTTCAGGGCGAGCCTGAAAGAGTTGCCGTTCCGAATTCTATTGATGAATTTACAGAAACTCTTTGGACAAATCTCAATGAGAATAATAAAATTTCTCTCTATGTCCGTTATGTCAATTTAGAGAACGGCGAAGCCGAAGAGAGACTTATTAACAAGAATAACTGACGGAGGTTAAAGGAATGAAAGAATTTGAATTGAAATACGGTTGCAATCCGAATCAGAAGCCTGCGAAGATTTTTATGGAGAACGGCGCAGATTTGCCGATAGAAATTCTCAGCGGCAGACCGGGATATATAAATTTCCTTGACGCTTTCAATAGTTGGCAGCTTGTCAAAGAGCTTAAAGAAGCTCTCGGACTCCCTGCGGCAGCTTCTTTCAAACATGTAAGTCCGACCTGTGCCGCAGTAGGCACACCTCTGCCGGAGAAGCTTAAAAAAGCTTGCTTTGTTGACGATATCGAAGGACTTGACGATTCACCGCTTGCCTGTGCCTATGCAAGAGCGAGAGGAACGGATCGTATGTCCTCTTTCGGTGATTGGATTGCTTTGTCCGATGTATGCGACAAGACGACCGCAACCGTAATAAAGAGAGAGATTTCCGACGGAATCATAGCTCCGGGTTATACAGACGAGGCTCTTGAAATCCTTAAAACAAAGCGTAAGGGTAACTATAATATTATTAAGATTGATCCCGATTATGTTCCTGAGCATATTGAGCGCAAGCAGGTTTTCGGTATAACCTTTGAGCAGGGCAGAAATGACTATAAAATTGACGAAAGTCAGCTTGAAAATATCGTGACCGCAAACAAAAATTTACCCGACAGCGCAAAAAGAGATCTTATAATTGCGCTTATAACTCTTAAATACACTCAGTCAAATTCCGTATGTTATGCGGTTGACGGACAGGCTATCGGCGTAGGCGCAGGACAGCAGTCACGAATTCACTGTACCCGTCTTGCCGGTACTAAGGCGGATACATGGCATTTAAGACAGAGCGACAAGGTGCTTAACCTCCCGTTCCTGCCTACTGTGTCAAGACCTGACAGAGATAATGTTATCGACGGCTACATTAACAAAAACGAAGAAGATGTCTGTGCAGACGGAAACTGGCAGAAGTATTTTTCATCTCAGCCCGAACCGTTTACTGACGAGGAGCAGAGAGCTTATCTTGATACGATAACCGGAGTTTCTGTCGGCTCTGACGCATTCTTCCCGTTCAGCGATAATATCGAGCGCGCAAAGAAAAGTGGCGTTTCATATATTGCCGAACCGGGCGGCTCTATAAGAGATGATCTCGTAATCGAATGTTGTGATAAATACGGCATTACGATGGCATTTACAGGTATGCGTCTTTTCCACCATTGATGATAAAACACCACGGTAGAATAAAATATAGAGGTGCAGTATGAACTTTTTTGAAACATTAAGCGAATTCGACAGCGAAGTTGGCGCAGCTTGCCAAAAAGAGCTTGAACGCCAGCGTTCCAACATTGAGCTGATAGCTTCAGAGAATATAGTGTCCAAGGCTGTACTTACAGCCGCCGGCGGAGTTCTTACCAACAAATACGCCGAGGGTTATCCGTCAAAGAGATATTACGGCGGTTGCTCCTGCGTTGATGTTGTTGAGGAAATTGCCCGCGAGCGTGCTAAAAAGATTTTCGGTGCGGAGCATGCAAATGTTCAGCCGCATAGCGGAGCTAATGCAAATTTAGCTGTATTTGTTGCATTGCTTACTCCCGGCGATACGGTAATGGGTATGAATCTTGCCGAGGGAGGTCATCTCTCACATGGTTCTCCCGCAAATATTTCCGGTAAGTATTTCAATATTGTGCCTTACGGCGTTGATCCTGTTACCGAAACGATTGACTATGATAAAATGCGTCAGATTGCGATTGAAAGCAAGCCTAAAATGATAGTTGTCGGCGCGAGCGCATATTCGAGATTTATCGACTACGGTAAGTGCAGAGAAATATGCGACGAGGTAGGAGCTTATCTTATGGTAGATATGGCTCATGTCGCCGGACTTATAGCGGCAGGTTGTCATCCCAATCCGACTCCGTATGCAGATGTAGTTACAACTACTACTCACAAAACCTTGCGCGGTCCGCGAGGCGGTATGATACTCTGTAAGGAGGAATATGCAAAAGCGATAGATAAGGCTGTTTTCCCCGGTACTCAGGGCGGTCCGCTTATGCATATTATCGCGGCAAAGGCCGTTGCTCTCGGTGAAGCATTGCAGCCGGAATTCACGGAGTATCAGAAACAGGTGGTAAAAAATGCCGCTGTTCTCTGTTCCGAATTGCAGGATAAAGGCTTCCGCATAGTTTCGGGAGGAACGGATAATCATTTGATGCTTATTGACCTTCGCAATTTCGAAATAACCGGCAAGGAGATGGAGCATCGACTTGACGAGGTTCATATAACCGCTAATAAAAATA
>JAQXHF010000064.1 GCA_029007095.1 Clostridia bacterium
GCCTTAATTTTGCTCAGTTTGTCCGTTCTTCATCTTTTTTTCCTATCCCCTTAAAATGTAGAATATTCGTTGTAGAATCTTAACACTTCGTCTGTCCAGCGGTCGATACTGTAATTGCTGACGGCAGACTGCTTATTTTCTTCCTTAAACTTATCGTCGTTAATCATAGGAATTGCATCCTCGATTTTTTTGCTGAGATCATCCGAGTCTTTGTTTTTGAACCAGAAAACGCTCATATTTTCTTTGGCATGGCTTGTCTGCCCCGGACAATCGCTTGCAACTACTATGCTTTTGCAATAAGCGGCCTCGACGATTGAGTAACAGAATCCCTCGCGCCTCGACGGAGAAAGAAAAATATCACAGGCATTATAATATGAAGCGATATCATTACGAGGCGGCAGAAGAGTTATCCAATCGGGGATAGAGCCTAACTGTTGAATTATTTGCGATTTGATATCGTCAAGATGCGACGGAACCGAGATTGCAAGGCAAATATCGTTTTTTTCTCTGAGCTTAGATATAGCTTTTACCGCAAGATCCGCTCCCTTTAATTTGTAGTTGTAGGCAAACATAAGACATTTTATTCCGCCGGAGGGGAAAATTTTGGCTTTGTCAATCGGTTCGTAATCGTCAAGCCTTGAAAACATAACGGCATTGTTTATGTATCGATGAGGACAGAACGGCGTGTTTGCTTCTATTTCCTTATCTATCGCGCTGCTGACTCCGATAGCTTTCCATCCTCGGTATATAATTTTGCCGGCGAGTTTTTTTATCGGATTCCATATACCGTAGCTGCTTTCGTAGTTTTTGATTTTTGTAATTTTTTTGCCTGCACAGGCAAGGTCTACGCAGAAATCTTTGCCCAAATCCGTGAAATGAGTGTGAACTATATCCGGCTTTTGTTCTGATATGATTTTTTTGAAGTCGGCGTATGAGCCGAATTTAGTTTCTTTATAAAAATAAACATCTGTATGAGCGGAAAGCTCCTGAGGCCAGCTGACATTTTTGTGCTTTAATCTTTCGGGGAAAGCATAAACCGTCTTGCCTCCGTCAAGCGACAGACGGGTGTTGAGCGCTTCGAGAGATTCAATAAAATTTCCCCTGTATGCCGCCGCATAGTCGCATATGTGAAGAACAGTCAAGGATAATCACCTCGCAACTTTCATAAGTAATTTATATAAAAATTATAGCATAATGCAAAAATCAATGCAACTTATTTCTGTGCATGTAAGGTAGTCGGAAGTTTTATTTTGTCGGAACCGGCTGAACCTTTTTTGAAAAACTGCGCCAGCCATATAAGCTCCTCCTTGTCTACCGAGCCGAAAAATATCAGCATAACGGCATATACGGCAAGAGTGAAAAGTATGGATAACGAAGCGTAAGCCTTTATACCTATGTTTATATTGAGCAATCCGAAGCATAAATTTCTGATTGAGTTTGAACCGATTATGCAAAGCAGAGGTATAAGTATATCTTTAAAAAGAGAAACCCTTACTTCACTTACAACCGTTAGCCGTCTGAAACTTAAAACGAAGTTGACAATCTCGCTTATAAAAACAACGGCGATATATCCCTGAACCGAAAAAATCGGAACGAGGAAATATACAAGAATAACGCAAAGCGAAGCGTCTATTATATTATAACGCATATAGCTTATTTGTTGATCAAGACCTTTTAACATTCCGTCAACGGTCATATCCATATACATAACGGGAATAAGCGGCGCCAATACACGCATATAAAATCCGGCGTCGCCGCTTCCGTAGACTGCCTGTGACAGCTCATAGGAATTAGCGTACATTATTCCGGCAGTTCCTATCGAAAAAATCATAGCAAGATGAATTACTCTTGAAATTATATATGTGATTCGGCTATTTCTGCCAGATATGTAATGTGAGGATATTTCGGGGACGAGCAGACCTGAAAGAGAAGAGAGCAGGGCGGAGGGGTACAGAACAATTTGAAGCGCGATGCCGTGTATTATTCCGTAAGTTGCGAGGGCGGCTTCGGGGTTGCTTCCCGATTTGCGGAAGCCGACGGGTATTAAAAGATGCTCTACCGTCATAAGGATAGAGCGCATTTCGGAACCTATGGCGTCGGGAATGGAAATGCGGAGAAGTCTTTTGAATATTGAAATTGAGCTGTCTGTTTTTTCGGATCGTTCGGAGGACATAATATACAAAGTATAAGAACAAACGAGAGAAAACATTTCCGACAGCGTTATTCCGACTGTGATAGCAACACAGGAGGCTTCAAGACCGTGCGACAGTACAGAACCGAGCGCGAAAACCGTTACTGCGATTTTAAAAATCTGCTCGGCAAGCTGAACGACAGTGTATTTAAAAAGTTTACCGATTGCCGTGAAATATCCGTTCAGCGCAGAGGATACAGAAACAAAAGGAAGGCTGACGGCAAGAATTTTCAGCGACGGAATACTTCGTGTATCACCTATCCATTTGCTTCCTATTAGTTCCGAAAAAATGCACATTGCCGCCGCGATAAGCAATCCGCAGATAAGAGAATAAATCGTACATCGCAGGATAATTTGCCGTTCGCTTTTTTTACCGAGCGCGATATCGTCGGCAACGAGCCTCATTGCCGCAAGGCGTACTCCCCCGGAGGCAAAAGTTACCGCCATTGCATATACGGCGGTTATCAGTTGGAAAAGACCTATTCCGTCAGCTCCGATTTTGTTGGTCAGATAAACGCTGAAAATCATCGAAACGGTTTTCATTATAAAATTTGTCACCGTAAGAAGTATGGTGTTTTGCATAAGTCGCTTGGCGTTTGACATTGTAAATATTCGGCGCTTGTAAAGCACCGTACCCCTTTCTTTTGGTAATTATGCGTCGTTAACTATACAATTATTTTATGAAAGCGCGATTAAAATAAGAATTGATATTTGAGCGTTTTTATGTTATAATCCAAAATATGGAGGCGATTTTTGTATGAAAAAGATTATTGCTGTGATTTTGTCGGCTGTGATTATGTTCTCGGTCGGAACGGCGGCGTATGCCGTAAACAACGGCGACGAGTGCAACTGCGGAAATGTGCCGGTAGTTTTTGTGACCGGTTTTGCCGCGACTCCACTTATTGCGGATAAGGGATTGGAAACCGAAAGAAGCTTATTCGGCCCAGAGGCAGGCCCGCTTATCGTAGGTATAGTCAAGCTTCTTCCTGCGATAATTTCGCTTGTTTTCTGCGGAAATGAAGATTATTTTGCGACTGCGGTTTGCGACTTTGCAAATGATTTGTTCGGTGAAATGTACTGTGATGACAGCGGAAATCCTGTTTATGACAACATAAGCACCGAGGATTGGGAAGAGCCTACCGCCGATCACGAGAAAAATACTCAGCATAAATTCTATTATGACTGGCGCAAGGATGTCTTTGAAATCGCTGCTGAGCTGAACGATTATATCGAGCAGATAAAGACTCTTACGGGACACAGCAAGGTCGCTCTGCGCGCGGAGAGTATGGGCGGCGCAGTCACTATGACATATCTGAAAGTTTACGGTCATGACAGCATAGATTCGGTAGTTATGCAGTCCTCTGCTTTTAACGGGATTACGCTTATGGGAGATATATTTACCGGCGATCTTAAAATAGACTCCGAGAGCGTACTTAATTACATAAAGAATTTTGTTGTAGGCGATACACAGATGATGATACTTGCGCGTGTGCTTATATCATACTGTGATATTTTGATGAATTCTATTGCAAATTTTGTTGACGGAACGCTGAACGATACAAAAGAACAGCTTTTTGACGGAGCTATCCGTGATATGATAGGCAATTTTGCAGGAATATGGGCATTTGTACCGTTGGAGAGCTACGAGGAAGCCAAGGAATTTATGCTTGACGAAACCGAGAATGCCGAGCTTATAAAGAAAATTGACCGATATCATTACGGCGTAATGGACAAAACCGAGGAAATTCTCGATTCGGCTATGGCTGACGGTATGAAGCTTGCAATAATTTCAAATTACGGAAAAGCGGGCGTACCCGTAGGAACAGATGTGAATTTCCAAAGTGATTTCCTTATAGATACGGCAAGGACATCGCACGGAGCAACTTGTTCCGAGCTTTATTCAACGCTCGGTGACGGATATGTTCAGGCGGTTCAGGACGGACACAATCATCTTTCCTGCGACGGACAGATTGACGCTTCAACCTGCCTGTATCCCGAACAGACCTGGTTTATCAAAGATATGCTTCATACCGGTTATACCGCAGGCTACGACGAGTTTGTTTATCAATTCATTTATGATGACGATCAGCAGACGGTTTGGAGCAATCCTGATTATCCGCAGTTCCTTTATAATAATGTCGAGAGTGAAACGCTTGACGCGCTGACAACGGAAAACTGCGATACACGAAGCGAGGATTTTGATTTAATTGAATTTATCGGAAGTCTTGTGAAATAAAGATATTGATTTTGGGCGCTGTAAAAGACGAAAGTTTTTTTACAGCGCCTTTAAAAGATTTACATTTTACACTTTAAAGTAATTTTATGGGGTTCTTACAGTTTTCAATACCGAAGAACTCCTTGCATTATACGGTTTTATACGGTCTTCGCTTTTTACATCCTCTTTTTAGTTTGTAATATTATCCAAAATACTTTGGCAACGGTTATTTAAAGTTAACAAATTTTAGAAATTTGCTTGATTTGTGACGGTTTTAGGGGTAGAATTATGAGTATATTATAGTATAAGGAGAATAATGTGATGAAACTCAAAAAACTTTTAGCTATTGTTGTTTCGGCTTCTATGCTCGCTTCGGGCGCGGCGGTCGGCGCTTATGCGGCTGACGGCGTAGACTACAAAATTAACAGTACCTATGCAAATGTTGATTGGGATATTTACAACCAATATAAGGCTGATTTGCATACTCATTCCTCCGCTTCGGACGGAAGCCTGACCAAAACAGAAACGGTTGAGGCTCACTACGAATACGGATTCGACATAATGGCGCTGACAGACCACGGCACGGTTGACGCCGGCTGGGATACCGAAGCGGCTAACAGAATCGTCAGAATAGGTAAGCATATCGGAGATAATACGCCGATTGATCCGCTTGAAAGCGAGGGCGTTGCGGCTAACGGCAAAAGATATACATATGCAAACGATTATTATACTCAGTTTAGCGAGGACGGAACTGCCGAGCGCTCAATGATGCGTGTTCCTAACGGCAACGAGCAGAATCCGACATCCTTTAACAACGCTCATGTCTGCACATGGTTTGCGGATTACGGCGATGATTCGGTCGGCGGCACGAGCGATTACGAAACACCGATAAAAGCGGTAGATAAGCTTGGCGGCTTGTCGGTAATCAATCATCCGGGCGAATACACCGGAGCGCGCAACGAGCAGTATGAGGAGGACGCTTACAATACCTCCAATATCAAGTATCGCTATATAGTTAATAAATTTGCAAATATTCTTAAAGAATACGATTCCTGCATCGGTGTTGATGTTAACAGCAAGGGCGATAACAGAACACGCTATGACAGAAAGCTCTGGGATCTTCTTCTTCAAGAGGTTGTTCCCTCCGGCAGAAATGTTTATGCTATCGCAACTTCCGACGCTCACAACGAGGGTATCATAAATTCGGGATACACAATGATGCTTATGCCTGAAAAGACTGCTGACGCTCTCAAAAGCTGTATGCAGAACGGCGAGTTCTATGCGGAGAGCAGATATCTCGGTAATAAGAGCGAGATCAAGGCTTGGGCTGAGGAGCTTAGAGCGGCCGGAATAGGCGATGAGCTTGCTTCTGATTTTGAGGAGCTTTACGCAACAATCTGTGAGGAAGAGAATGCAGGCAAGCAGCGTACGGTCTATGAGTTTGACGAGGACGCCGCTGCTCCGAGAATTACAAATATTTCCGTCGATGACTTTGACGATACAATCACCGTAGATACAAAGGACGCTTATCTTGTTCGTTGGATTGCCGATGGCAAGATTATTGCGGTAGGCGATGAAATCGACCTTGACGATTATTCGGAAGAAATCGGTTCATATGTAAGAGCCGAGGTCCTTGGTGAAGGCGGAGTTATATATACTCAGGCGTTTACTCTCGAATATGAGGGCGCGCCCGAAGCTGAGGACGGCTGCTTCGTTGATTTCGGTTGTGCCGCAAGTCTTATCTGTGATACCATTGTAAAGGTTCTTGCCTTTGCTCTGAAAATCACGGGAATAGTTGCGCTCGTATATCACTTCGTATAATGTCCGGGAGGAAGTTGTTATGAGAAAAGTTAAAATAGGAATAATCGGCTGCGGCGGAATTTTTCACGGCAAGCATATGAATGCTATTAAACAGCTTGATTTCCTTGAAATAGTCGGACTTTGCGATATTATCAAGGAAAAGGCTGAATCTGCAAAAGAAGAATTCCATCTTGACAATGCAAAGATTTATACGGATTATAAGGAGCTGCTGAAAGACGAGTCAATCGAGGCTGTCCATGTGCTTACTCCGAACCGTTCTCACTCGTTTATAACTATTGACGCACTTGAAGCCGGCAAGCATGTTATGTGCGAGAAGCCTATGGCGAAAACATATGAGGAAGCTAAGGCTATGCTTGAAGCTTCAAAGCGAACCGGCAAGAAGCTTACTATCGGATATCAGTCAAGGTGGAGAAATGATTATCAATACCTTAAAAAGTGCTGTGATGACGGCGAGCTTGGAGATATTTATTATGCGAGAGCGGTTGCTCTGCGCCGCCGTGCCGTTCCGACCTGGGGCGTATTTCTCAATGAATACGAACAGGGCGGAGGTCCGCTTATAGATATCGGCACTCATGCGCTTGATATCACACTTTGGATGATGAACAACTATGAACCAAAGATGGCGATAGGCAGAAGCTTCAAAAAGCTCGGTCAGCAGACGAATACCGCAAACGCTTGGGGCGACTGGGATCCTGAAAAATTCACGGTTGAGGATTCTGCATTCGGATTTGTTGTTATGAAAAACGGCGCGGTTGTTTCTGTTGAGTCAAGCTGGGCGCTGAATTTTGCCGATCCGAGAGAGGTTACAACTGTACTTTGCGGTGACAAAGGCGGAGCCGATACTCTTACAGGCGATCTTAGATTGAATTATGTGAAGAACGGCCGTCAGGTAATCGAAACGCCTGATTTTAAGGCGGGCGGAGTTGCTTTCTACGAAGGTGTTTCTTCCGACAGCGAGGTTTTGGAGGCAATGGCTTTCTATGACGCTATTGTGAATGATAAAGAGCTTCCTACAAAGCCTGAGCAGGCGCTTGTCGTTACCCAAATACTTGAAGGCATTTATAAATCTGCCGAAACAGGTGAACCTGTTTATTTTGATTAAATTTTGAGGATTGCCGCTGAATTCGGCGGCAGTCCTTATTTATTTATCAGGAGGGTTATTATGAAATATAATGAAGCTATCTGGCACAAAGCGAAATTCATATATACGGATTTTGAAGGTTATCAGGTGGGAAATGAAAAGGTATGGGAGGTTCCGTCCGAGGATTTTATTAAGCTTCAACATATGGATTTCCCGTCATGGGTTGGAACGCCGACTTTTATAAAGGATTTTGAACTTGGCGATTTTAAATGTGCAAAGCTTTTAATTTCCGCGCTCGGCTGTATAGATATATATATAAACGGCGAAAGAGTAGGCGATGATGAGCTTAAACCGGGTTGGACAAATTACCATAAACGAACTTTTTATATAGAATATGATGTAACCGATAAGCTTTTAAAGGGCAAAAACCGTATATTGATTGTTGCCGCGTCCGGCTGGTACAGCGGAAGAATCAGCGGCGGATATTACGGCAATAATCCTCCGGCGGTTATGGCTTGCCTTACAGCGGACGGAGCTGATGTGGCTGTTACCGATATTGACTGGAAAGCGAAAAATGCCGGACAGATATTGAACTCCGACCTTTGGGACGGTGAATTCTTCGACGCGAGGGAAACGAGCTATGCCGAAATGTCCTCCGTAAGCTTTGACGCGTCTTCGTGGGATACTGCTAAATCTGCGGAATATTTCGACGGTGAAGTTACCCCGTTTATCGGTACGCAGGTTAGAGTCCGTGACAACCTTTCCAAAAAGGCTAAATCGGTTACCGTTTATGACGGAATCAAGGATAATTCAACCCGATTCGGTGAAATAAATGTCATAAGCAATTCTGACAAATTACCTGTTTCCGTAGGCAAGGGGCAGGGCGTCATAATTGATATGGGACAGGAGCTTACAGGCTGGGCAAAAATTAAAATCAAAGCCGCGAGAGGAACTGAAATCAAAGTCAGATACGCTGAAATGCTTAATGATTCCGGCGATATCGAAAGGGGCAACGACGGACCTAAGGGAAGCGTTTACACGATAAACTACCGCACGGCTCTGTCAAAAATGCACTACATAGCTTCCGGTAACGGCGAGGAGGTTTACCGACCGACATTTACCTTTACCGCATTCAGATATGTTGAAATAACTGCTGACGGTGAGTTTGAACTGTTGGATTACACGGGCGAGGTCGTAGGAAGCGACAATAGGGAAACCGGCCACATTGAAACATCCGACGAGTCTGTAAACAAGCTGATTTCAAATATAATTTGGGGACAGCGCAGTAACTATTTGTCTGTTCCGACAGATTGTCCACAGAGAAATGAAAGACTCGGATGGACGGGAGACGCACAGGCGTTCAGTATGACCGCCGCGTATAATGCGGATATCAATGAGTTTTTCAGAAAATGGCTCCAAGATATGAGGGATTCTCAGGGCCCCAACGGAGAATATACCGATGTAGTGCCGAGCGTAAGCTTTTGTCAGAGCGCAAATGCGGCGGCGTGGGCTGACGCGGGTATAATAATTCCGTATAATCTTTACAAAATTTTCGGCGATATAACCATTATAGAAGAACATTATGATTCGATGGAAAAATACATATCGCAGTTTGAGAATAAACTCAGCGGCCCTGAACCGAGATACGGAGACTGGCTTGCTTACGATTACTGTAAAAATGAGTATATTTCGTCTGCTTTTCTCGTTCATGATTTGGATTTGATGACCGAGATGAGCGAGTTCCTCGGTAAAAATGACAGAGCCGAATATTACAGAGAATTCAGAAAAAGAGCGTATGCATATTTCTTTGAAAATTTCACGGATAACGGAAAACTGCTCGGTGAAACTCAGAGTGAAAGAGTAATTGCTCTTGCTTTTGACTTGCTCGACGGAGAGGACGCCGAAAGAGCTTCTCACGAGCTTGTGTCAAAGATTAAGGAGAACGGGAACCGACTCAGTACGGGATTTGTAGGAACTTACAATCTCTGCCCGACTCTTTCAAAAATCGGAGCCGACTCAATGGCTTACACCCTGCTCCTTCAACACGAAGAACCGTCGTGGTTATACAGCGTTGACCAGGGCGCTACTACGGTATGGGAACGCTGGAATTCCTATACGAAG
>JAQXHF010000065.1 GCA_029007095.1 Clostridia bacterium
CATTTTAAGGGGATAGGAAAAAAAGATGAAGAACGGACAAACTGAGCAAAATTAAGGCTTTTGCCTTGATTTTGTCTGCCCGACGGCGTACAAAGGTACGCCGAGTGGCGAAGTTTGTTCGTAGTATAAAACATAAAAATAAAATATTTACATTTTACACTTTAATGTAATTTTATGGGGTTCTTACGGTTTTCAATACCGAAGAATCCCCTTGTATTATATGGTTTTATACGGTCTTCGCTTTTTTTACATCCCCTGTTTTTTATCTGAAAAGATTTTGGGTTTTGTAAACCGCAACCTGAACTGCATTCATTGAAACCGTAACATTAGCGCTTGCGGTATCTATCACCTTTCCGTCATTTGACACAAGAGTTGCGGTAACCGTGGTAACCCCTTCCCTGCCTCCTGTTATAACTCCGTTACTGCTGACATAAGCAATATCCGGATCTTCGGATTTCCACTCAACCGTGCCGAGGGATTTATCATATATTGCTTCTATTTTATAATTTACCTTGTGCTGTGCGTTGAGAGACGGCGTACTTAAACTCAGCGGCGACGACTCGTCTTTATTAAGATTTTTAATCTTATCACCGTCGAGCGAACGCATCCATGAAAGCGCCGTGTAAGGTTGATGAACATAAATCAGGGTTTTCAACTGTTTGAACAGCGAAAGCATATTATGTGTATTATCATGAACAAGTTCAAGAAACGACAGCAGAAAATCGAGCATATTGGCAATATCCTTATCAGAAAGGTTCGCTCCTGCGTCGCTTTCTGAAATTTTCTGCGCAAGGTATTCTTTGAAGCCCTCACTTTGGATTTTTTCATAATTAGACGGAATAAATGCAATCGTCAAAGCAAGGACGCAAACTCCGGCGGTCTTTGCAATATCCAATCCTCCCAATTTTTTGCCGAGAAGCTGTCCGGCAAGTACGACAAATCCGGTTTCATACTTATCGGAATAAACATCCTGACTCGGAACTAATGAAGTTGCAAATTTATTAAAGAGAAAATCCCATGTGGAATTTACGGAAATGCTTGAATCCTCATCATAGAAACAATCCTTTGATTCGACTCCGTTAACTTCCATCATACTGTCAAACTCATCGCAAAGCGCGGTGTAATAATCATCGTATTGAGAACAGTTATCTGCCGAGGGAAAATTGTATTCCAATCCGTAGTGCGTAAAATTCCACGATGACATTACGAATTTAGTGACATAATCGTTGGGATTTACAAAGTTAAAAATATTGGAATACACAGAACTGTTAGCATTTTCAGCCTTTGTGCATTTAGGCGCTTCAAAGGTATAAGTATAGAGGTTATCGGCTGTCAGATTGAGAGTACGGATAGAATCCGTAACATTATTAAGCGACTGTGAATATCTGCCGTCATCAAGCTCCGCCGAAAACAAATTAGCTATGGACGCGCCTCGGCTGTAACCCGACACAAGCATTTTCACCTTGCCTTTTATCGGGTAGAACGAAATATAGTCGTTCAGATATTTAATTACAAGCTGTTTGGCAAGGTCAAATCCGAGATGATTCTCCCCCGTGCCAATCCTCATATTTCCGCCCCACTCCATACCGTAGTTGCCGCTTCTGACAGCGACTATAAGGACGGTGTAAGCTTCGGAATTTACAGTAATTGTACGCCTGCCGAAAGCGACTCCGACCGTGTCGTACCCCTCGGTATCATAGCCGTAGGTTTTCACTTCAAACCCGCCTTTTTCAAGCATATCAACTATATTTTTATCTTTATTATCATCGTCAAAAGAGCCAAAGGAAGCCATAGACACACACAGGGCAAAGGTTGCAAGATCATGATTATATTCAAATGCGCTGCCGTTGAAATAGCTGTCCTCATAATCATAAGGATACACAAAGCTGTCGTTAAACCAGTCGCACCGAAAATAATTACCGTCTGTCGGCATATCGACATTTTTGGCATTGACCGTAAGCAATCCGGCAGATGAAACAATAAGAGCTATTGATAATATTAAGGATATAGCTTTATTAAAAATCTTCTTCATAATGTGCCTTTCAAGCAAAATTATGCTTTTTTAATTATTTCAAAATCTCCGTTTTTCAAAACCTCGACCAAATCGTTGTTAGTTTTAATTTTTGTATCTGTCATAATTCCGCTCATATTGACGATATGAGCTTCGCGATGGAAATCAGCGCCGCCGGTTCTTATTTTCATATTATGCTTATCAGCCCATTCAAGCGCTTTTTCATTTGTGCCTTTTTCGCTGTCCTTGGCATTATATACTTCACAGCCGTCAAGGAACCGAGGATTTGTGCGAAAAATATACGGTCTGAACGGATGCGCCTGAACAAAAATCATATTGTTTTTCGCAGTTAAATTGTGAAATCGCCTCGGATAGTAAATCATCAGATTACCGTTGTTTCTGATAAAATCCTCTGTCACTCCGTAAACAAGATAATCGTTGCCGTTACCGTAAAAACGCATCTCCATACCGAGCAATACGGTAAATTCGTCACCCGCGGCGGCAAGCGCATTACGGTATCCCGTAAGATAATAATCGGCAGAATTCTGAGGTTTAATAATTCCGTGATTCATAAATGTCATCGGAGAATAATGGTCCGTTATAACTAATCCGTCATACCCGTGCTCCTTATAAAGAGCGACCGTGTCTGCGGCGGCGGAAGCGGCGCACGGACTGACCTCCGCGGTATGCGTATGAAGCTCATATTTATACAACTCGGTTCTGCTCCTGTCTTACAAAATTTTTACAAATTCATTATAACATAACATATTTACCATTACAATAATCAATTATAAGGTTCTCAAAAATTTAATAAACAGTTAATTCAATTATTAAAATAATATTGATTTATATATGAAATCTGCTATAATTATAATAATAAATTTATAACGAGGCGATACTATGAAATATGTGTTGTATGTTCTGCTCGCGGTCGTTTGCGTTTTTGTCGTGCTTTTGCTTGCTGCGGTAATCCATACCCTTGCAATCAAACAGAAAAAAGCCGATTATACCGCAGAAAACGCCGATCCTGAGCGCGTCGAAGAATACACCGAAAAGCTCGTAAAAATGGTTCAATGCGAAACTATATCACAGCGCGGTGTTACCGATACCGATAAGTTTCTTCGCTTTCATAAGGTGCTTGAAGAGCTTTTCCCCACAGTTCACGAAAAGCTCGAAAAAACCGAAATCGACGGTAATCTTCTCTTTAAATGGAAAGGTAAATCCGACCAAAATCCGATTCTCATTATGAGCCATCAGGATGTCGTTGCCGCTGAGGGTGAATGGAAATATCCTCCTTTCAGCGCAACTGTCGCAGACGGAAAAATTTGGGGACGCGGAACTTCCGATACAAAATGTACCGTTATGTCTTTTTTCCAGGCTGTCGAGGAGCTTCTCAACGAGGGTTATCAGCCGGAATGTGATGTTTACCTTGCAAGCAGCTGCACCGAGGAAATCGGCGGCGACGGCGCTCCTAAAATAG
>JAQXHF010000066.1 GCA_029007095.1 Clostridia bacterium
ACAAGGACAGCGTTGAAAACATCGTTAACATTAGAAAGTATGCTCGTGTTCGGAATAAATGCCGGACTTACCATAGCCGAAATCTTATCCCCAACGCGCTTGGTTCTTGCAAGGAGCTTGATTACTCCGCCCCACGAACGGGCATATTCGACATCTTCAAGAGTAATCTTTGTAATACCCTCGGTATAAACGCTTTCGGGGAAGACATGCTTGCCGAAGCTGAGAGCTGCAAGAATACAAATCTTACGGCACGCGTCAAATCCCTCTATGTCGGCAGTCGGATCTTTCTCGGCATAGCCGTTGTCCTGAGCCAATTTGAGAGCGTCCTCAAAGCTCATCGAATTATAAATCATCATCGTAAGAATGAAGTTTGTAGTTCCGTTGAGAATTCCGGCAACCTCGTCGATTCGGTTGGCGGCAAGGCACTGTGAAATCGGTCTGATGATAGGAATTCCGCCGCCTACGCTCGCCTCGAAGAAAAAGTTAACATTATTCTCCTTTGCCGTTTTCAGGAGGATATCTCCCTTTGCGGCAACAAGCTCCTTGTTAGAGGTTACGACGCTTTTTCCCGCTTTAAGGCATGCAGAAACGAAGTCAAACGCGGGTTTGAGTCCGCCCATTGTTTCGACAACAATTTTTATGTCGGGATCATTAAGTATTATATTGAAATCCTTAACGATTTTATCCTCGTTTACATCACCCGGGAAGTCCCTTAAATCAAGAATGTACTTGACATTCATCGACGGTTGAAGGCTTTTCTCTGCGACTATGCTGTTGTTTTCGGCAATTACCTCAGCAACGCCGGAGCCGACAACGCCGTAGCCCATGATTGCTATATCCATATTTGTTACCATTCCTTTCCGGTTTAGGGCGCAAAAGCTTGAAAGAAAATTTTAACATTTCTTCTTGCAGTATAAAAATGTGCATTTGGCGATTTTATTCAAGCTTTATATATGATTTAATAGTTTAACATAAAGAATCAAAATAATAAAGAGGTATTTTCAAAAAAAAATAATTTTTTTCGTTGCAAAAACTGTTAATATGGTATAATATATGTATATAATATCGGAAATAAGCGTATATTATTTGATTTTTATGCAGGCGGTGCTTATGAATAAAACTATACACTACTGCTGGTTCGGCAGGGGCGAAAAGCCAAAGCTCGTCCAAAAATGCATAGCTTCTTGGAAAAAATACTGTCCCGATTATGAAATCGTCGAGTGGAACGAGGATAATTTCGATATAGGTATGAACCGATTTGTAAGCGAGGCTTACAGCGACCGCAATTATGCCTTTGTAAGCGATTTCGCAAGAGCGTATGTGCTTTACAATTACGGCGGAATTTATCTTGATACCGATGTAGAGCTTTTCAAAAATTTTGACGCATTTCTCAGCGACGAGGCTTTTCTCGGATTTGAGGAGGGCGGCTTTGCCGGCACTTGCGTTATAGGCGCGCAAAAAGGCTGCGAGCTTATGAAGATTTATCTCGACAGGTACGAGAACTCGGTCTATTTCAATCCCGACGGAACAAAATACAGCGATACCAATGTCGTGCTTATGACCGAACTGCTTGAAAAAGAAGGACTCGTCCGCAACGATAAGAAACAGACCGTATTCGGCATAACCGTATATCCGCGTACATATTTCAGTCCCTACGACTATATTAACGGCATAAGCTACATCACGGACGAGAGCGTTGCCGTTCATCACTTCGCCCAGCTATGGCTGCCGAAAAGCGTAAGGGCAAAAACCGCAATCAAAAAAGCCGCCGTTAAAATCATAGGCGGTCAAAATATAAGAAAACTGCGTGAGAAAATAAATTACGGAGGAAAAAATAATGGATAAAACCGAACTGCGTAGGAAACGGATAATCAACTTCCTTTATATCGCAGTAATTTTGGGACTTACCTACCTGTTTTTGAAATATTGTTTAGGCACGGTATTCCCTTTCATTTTCGCATTTTTCATCGCCATAATCATACAAAGGCCGACTAACTTCATCGCAAGAAAATTGAAGCTGAAAAAGAAAGGCGCAATTTCAATAATCCTTGTACTGCTGATTTATATTTTTATAGCTGTACTTGTATCGCTGCTCGGAGTTAAAATCGTCAGCTCGGTAAAAGATTTTGTCGATTTCCTCACCGGAATATTATCGGATATTCCCACGCTGATAGACAATATCAAAAATTGGCTTATCAACATAGCTTCGATTCTTCCCGCTGCGCTCAGGGTTCGTTTTACCGATTGGGCGGAAGCTTTCTTCGGCGCAATAAGAGAAAAGAGCGCCGCGGAAATCGCAAATATAATTACACAAGAAGTCACAAACGGCAAGGGACTGTCCTTTTCATCATTCTCAGGCGTATTCGGCGGAATCTGGTCTACTGCTAAGCAGATACCGTCAATCGTTGTCGCAACAATAATCTCTATAATTTCATCGTTCTTTATGGCGATTGATTATGACCGCATAGTTAATTTCATAAAAGCGCAGGTCAAAACCAAGCACAGCGAAAAGCTGTCAAAAGCCAAAAAAATCGTATTCACCTCCATGTGGAAGCTCATTCGCTCATACGGCCTTATTATAATAATCACATGGTCGGAGCTTATGCTCGGTCTCGGAATTCTTTATCTTATCGGAGTATATGACGCTAACCATATGGTAGGTCTTACGCTGCTCATCGCCGTTGCCGATATACTCCCGGTAATCGGTACGGGACTTTTCGTTATACCGTGGGCGCTGTATTCGCTCATAACAGGCGAATTCGGACTCGGAATAGGACTGCTTGTAATATATGCCGTTATATATGTTGTCCGTCAGATTTTGGAGCCAAAAATCGTCGGCGGCACGGTCGGACTTCCCGGCTTCGCAACGATTATGGCTATGTATATAGGCGCACAGCTCTTCGGCGCGCTCGGCGTATTCCTTATGCCTATGCTGCTTATAATGATTAAGCTGCTGAACGACGAGGGAGTAATACATCTCTGGAACACATCAAAAAGCGGCGAACCTCAGACAAAACCGACCGACAATGCATAGCTTGATAAACTAATAAAAAATTGCCTCAGCTAAACAAATCTGCTGAGGCAATATTTTTATAATAAAATCCGTCAAAAATTCTGATTCAGCGCTTCGGGGAAATCAACCGTGGAATACTCCTTGCCGTCGGCGCTGTCAACAATGCTGTAACTCGCTTCTATACCCGAAGCGGCATATCCCTGCATCGCCTGCAAATATCCTATCAGCTCAAACGAATCGTACAGAACGAGATTGTCCCAGCTTCCCTCATATTTCGACCTATCAACAGTTACGGTCACCTTTGTAAAGTCATCATTACATTTAACTGACTTTACGGACGGATAGTTCTCCGTTGACGGCATCGCTTCGATTGCGGTTTTGGTCTTCAATTCAAGGTCCGAAACATATCTTTTGTAGTCTCGCGAATCAATGCGATACGAAGCCGAGCCGTTATCGTTTAATTTAACGCCGATAAATCCGTAATCAACCTGTTCGGCAGTAAGCTCAGGCGCAAAATCTTCCGGCAAATAAAGTTCCGGGACAGCTACGGTGTATTCGCCGCCGTTTTTCACTATATTTTTCTCTCTGTTGCTGACATAAACAACAGCCTCCGCCTCCCCGGCAGCTTCGCCGTCCTGAGAGTCGATAAGAGCCGCAAAACCCGACACGGCAACTATCAGGCAGAATCCGACCGCAAGAAAAATCTTTGTGCGCTTCTCCTTGGTCAATTCCTTTGCCGCCGCTTCATAATAAAGCTCGGACGGATCTTTCACGGAGTCCTTTTCCTTTTTTGATTTAACCTTTTTAACTTTCTTTTCTTTAACCGACACCAAATCACCGCTTTCGGTAAATTTATCTAAGCAGCCTGTTTCGGACTACTGCGCCGTAAACAAGCGAAAAAACGATATATATTAAAGACGCTGTCGTTACCGTGGCAAGAAAAACATTCACAAGAGTCGGACTGACAAGAATATAAAAAACTGCCAGAGTAAACGCCAAGGAAGCTATAAATGACAAACCTTTAATTATATACTTCGGCGCTGCCGCCGGGCATGACGGCGCGTTTGAGTAAACGAGATTTTTAACAGGCTTCGCCAATCGGCTTTTGCAAACATCAGAATATTTCACGATTTTTGTCGCATAATTTTCGACATCGTTTTCATCGAATTCAAAAAGGCGAATTTGCCTCTCTTTAAGTCCGTAGGTGCTGTAACCCGCTCCCGGACAGTAGCCGATGTCAATTCCGTCAACCTTGCCCACAAAGCTGTTGTAGTGGTCGTGACCGCAAAATACCGCGAAAACATCGCCCTGCTCCTTAAACGCGCCGAACTCTCTGCCGTCGGTATCGGTTACGCTCGGCGTTTCACCGTAATCTCCCGAATAAGTTACCTTATCACCGAGAGCGTAAAATTTACCTTTTCTGCTTCCGAATGCAGGGTGAGATTTCGGAGTTCCCTTAGGAACTTCGCGCATCATATCGTAAATCGCCGCCGGAGGTATATGCTGGAATACTATTGAAGGTACTTTGCCGCCGTTTTCCTCCGAGAGCGTTTCCGAGGTCCGCCTGTACCATTCAAGCTGACCGTCCGTTATAGGCTCAATTTTACCTCCCGCAATATTTGAATGAGTATCAAACATATAGATATTCATTGCCGCGCGCGATCCGTCCGAGGAATAGACGGGCAGATTGAATGTACCGCAGTCAGGTCTGCCGTCATCCGCGCCGCCGAAGCAGATACATTTGCTGAAACCGCTGTAAATCTCAGCTTGCTTCTCATTCGGAATACCGGTCTGGCGGTCATGATTTCCGAATGTCAATATAAACGGTATTCCGCTTCTCTCGACCGAAGTGAAAAGTCCCTTTATCGCCCTGCAGACATTATCCTCTCTGTTTCCTATATTCCAAAGTCCGGCAACATCAAGCTGGTCGCCCGTAAAAACGACAAGATCGGGTTTCAGCTTTTCAAGAGCGGAATTGAGAAAGCGAATGGTATCGACATCGGTTGACTTTGTATCCTGCAAATCCGAAATCTGCAAAATTTTGAATTTACCGTTTCTGAATTTAATATCTTTTTTTAAATTCATTCAATCTCACCTACTAAATAATAATTTTATTTTATTATTTGTATTCTGTCCTCAAAACGCGGTTTTAATTCAGGTTTTTCATCCGGATATCCGACGGCAATCGCAATCTGAAATTTATAGCTGTCGGGAATGTTCCACGCTCTGCGCCATTTAACGCCGTCTTCCACGCCCTCGTCAAAGAGCGCGCCGACGCTCGCGATAATGCAAGTGCCGAGGCCGAGGCTCTGCGCGGCAATGCAGATATTTTCACACATTATTCCTGCGTCCATTTTACTGTCCGACTCGGCAAAAATAACGCAAAAGGTCGGAGCGTTATGGTAAACCGGATTGGTATCCCACCTCGTGTACGCGGGAGTATCATAACCGACAAGCTCCTTAAAGTCAGTATTCATTTGTTTAAGCATATCCGGATTCTGAATAAATCTGACATGGCAGGGCTGACAATTTCTGCCGCTCGGCGCCCTTTTGGCCGCGGCGCAAAGCTGTTCAAGCTGCTCGTCCGTAATCTGTTCCGGCTTATATGACCTTATCGTTTGTCTTGAAATAATGGTTTCCATAACCTCGTTCATTTTTCCGACCTCGTTTCAAATAATTATAAAAAATTATAACATAAAACCGCATTTAATGCAATAAGCGACAAAAATAAAGGTTTTATTGATAATTCATTGACAATGCACGAGGTTTTATAGTATAATACAGCTTGTATCGGTACGGGAATTTATATCCCGTCGGTTTCATCTTTATTGGAGGTGCTTTTAATTGGTAAGAGCAATAGTCGGCGCCAACTGGGGCGACGAAGGCAAGGGAAAAATCACGGATATGTTTGCTTCGCAGGCTGATATCGTCGTAAGATTTCAGGGCGGCGCAAACGCAGGTCACACAATCATCAACGATTACGGCAAATTTGCCCTGCATCTGCTCCCGTCGGGCGTGTGCCATCCCGAAATAACAAATATTATCGGTAACGGCGTGGCTCTCGACATTCCGAAGCTGGTCAAGGAAATCGAGGACATCACAAGCAAGGGCGTTCCGCAGCCGAAAATTCTCGTTTCCGACAGAGCGCAGATTATGATGCCTTATCATGTTCTTCTCGACACATACGAGGAAGAGCGCCTCGCAGATAAAAAATTCGGTTCGACTAAGTCGGGTATAGCTCCGTTCTATTCCGATAAATACGCTAAGATCGGCTTCCAGGTCTGCGACCTTTTCTACCCCGACGAGCTTCGCGAAAAGCTTACTAATGTTTGCGCTGTAAAGAACCTTATGCTTGAACATGTTTACCACAAGCCTTTGCTTGATGTTGACGAGCTTTTCGACACTCTTATGCAGTACAAAGAAATGATTGCTCCCTATGTTGCCGACACAGGCAAGTTCCTGCGCGAAGCCGTTAAGCAGGGCAAAAACATTCTTCTTGAAGGTCAGCTCGGTTCGCTCAAAGATCCCGATTTCGGAATCTATCCGATGGTAACCTCATCATCAACACTCGCCGGTTACGGTGCTGTCGGCGCCGGAATACCCGCGCACAAAATCGAGGATATCATCACGGTAACTAAGGCATATTCCTCCGCAGTCGGCGCAGGCGAATTCGTAAGCGAAATTTTCGGAGAAGAAGCCGATAAAATGAGAAATCACGGCGGTGACGCCGGCGAATACGGCGCAACAACAGGCCGTCCGCGCCGTATGGGTTGGTTCGACTGCGTTGCAACACGCTACGGCGTTGAGGTTCAGGGTGCGACTCAGGTCGTTCTTACCGCTCTCGACTGCCTTGACTACCTCGATGAAATCAAGGTTTGCGTAGGCTACGAAATCGACGGCGAAGTAACAAAGGACTTCCCGAATACCCATATGCTTAAAAAGGCTAAGCCGGTTCTCGTAACTCTGCCCGGATTCAAGTGCAACATCCGAGGAATCAAGGAATTTGACAAGCTTCCCAAAGAAGCTCAGGATTATGTCCTCTTTATCGAGAAAGAAATCGGAGTTCCGATAACTATGGTTTCCAACGGTCCTAAGAGAGACGAGATTATATACAGATAATCTAAACAAGCAATCGAATATAAATCAACTGCCGCGCTAAGCTGTTTAACTTAGTGCGGCAGTTTTTTAGTGAGGAAAGTCAAAATTTAGGCAATTTTCTTTCCGCTAAGCTTTATTCTTCCTATCATCGGAGCTTTTATCATTCCGTTAAAAGTGTCTCCGTCAAAGGTTACGGTAACGGGAATTTTTTTACCTTTCAAAAGGTCACATTCCGCTGTCGCGTTGAGAGTGTTTCCGTCCTCTACGATGTCCGACACCCTAATTTCGGGTACATCTGCTCCGCTAAGCTCAAACTTGAAATCATATTCGCCGTTATTGTCGCTTATCGTCATTCTTCCTGTTCCTCTGAAAATCATCGTATTGATTGGTGCTTCCCAAGTTCCGAGTCCTATCATAAAATAAATCTCCTTGTTCTCTTTCACGGACGGTAAATCCGTACTTTTTTACAAATATTATCACACATCTCATTCCTTGTCAATGCGTTTTATGTCAATAATTTCGGTATTGATACCCTCATACGCAGCCTCGGATTCGGGAAATGCTTATAAATTTTTACTTGCAAATACTCCCCCGTTTCAAAGGCCGTATTTAAAACGACAAATTATGCCAAAAGATGTCACTTTACTTGACTTTTACACTCTTTTATATTAGAATATTTAATAGATTATTATGCGGTATTATAATTGTTTTTGCGTTTCGGGAAAGAGACTCTACAAACGGAGGGACCGAATTGAAGAAAAACATCGACATCAAAAGCGCCCAATTTAAAAGTATCCTTTTATTCGTCTATGACATAATTGCCGTAAATGCTGCTTACATCCTCACTATGCTTATCGAAAACGACGGTAAAATGCATTGGGATGTTATGCTTGAACGCGCTATACCCGTAACGGCAATTTTCGTTCTCTTGCTTTTTGCTTTCGGCATATATTCGAGTATCTGGAAATATGCCGGAATTAAAGAGGTTGCCAACGCATTCACCGCTGTGTTTATCGGCGGTCTTTCGAGCGTTGCCGTAGACATAATTATGTCTTATCTCGGTTTCTCCTCATCAGAGCTGAAAAACGGCTGTTTCTCCGCTCCGTTTTACATTGTCGGAACCATGCTTGCCTTTGCTTTTATAATAGGTCTGCGAGTTTTTTACAGACTTGCGCGCAGAAATATGCGCTCTATGAAGCTTCACGGTCAGATAAACCGCGTTATGATAGTCGGTGCCGGCGATATGGGTATGATTATGATAAGCGAGCTTGCCGCAAACAATTTCTCAAAAGGCAAGCCGATAGTTGCCGTTGACGACAGTCCTTATAAAAGCGGAAAGAAAATTCACGGCGTTCCCGTAAAAGGAACTTGTGAGGATATACCTTATCTCGCAGAAAAATACAAAATAGATACTATTATTTTATGTATTCCGTCCGCAAGCGCACAGCGTCAGACTGAAATTCTGCGTATCGCCGTTAGAACCGGCTGTAAACTCAAAACTTCACCGAGCCTTTTGGAAATGTATGATACCACCGAAAGCACGGGACGCCTGAGAGATGTTAATATCGAAGATTTGCTGTCCCGTCCCGAAGTTAAGCTCAATCCCGATGTTTGTAACAAATATATTAAAGACAAGGTCGTTTTAGTCACCGGAGGCGGCGGCTCTATCGGCAGTGAGCTTTGCCGTCAGATTGCAAAATATCACCCCGATACAATCGTCATTTTCGATATTTATGAAAACGGCGCTTATCTGCTCAAAAATCAGATAGATTCATATTTTAACGGCAGTCCCAAGGTCGCCATACGCATTGGCTCCGTCCGCGACGAGAGCAGACTGAAAGAAGTCTTTGACGAATTCCACCCGTCCGTTGTTTTCCACGCGGCCGCACACAAGCATGTTCCTCTTATGGAGGACAGTCCTCTCGAAGCTGTCAAAAACAATGTTTTCGGCACATACAACCTTGCAAAAACCGCCGTGGATTATTCTGTTGAACGCTTCGTAAGCATATCGACGGACAAGGCGGTAAACCCCGCAAATGTAATGGGTGCGACTAAACGCGTCACCGAAATGATTATACAGTATTTTCAGCGTAAATGCTCCGGAAGTACACTTTTCGCCGCTGTACGCTTCGGAAATGTACTCGGCTCAAACGGCAGCGTTATTCCGATTTTTACAGAGCAAATCAAAAACGGCG
>JAQXHF010000067.1 GCA_029007095.1 Clostridia bacterium
TTCCGTTGGGGAAATTCGTGCCGAAAGCGTCTTTATCGGTATTGTAGTTGTAGTCTGCCGTGGACTTTTTTTCACCGAAGATTGAACGAAACGCGTCCTGAGCGTTTGAAACAGAGCCGAGCGAACCTAAGGAAAGGTCGCGAACCGTAATTTCTGTATTTTTGGTATATCCGTAGCAATAACCGTCAACATAATTTATAGCCGCCTGAAAGATATCCGCGATTTCCGATTTTCCGTCGGGAACATTTACTATTTCCTCGGCTTGTGAGGACGCTTTGGTTTGATATTCGGTTTTTTCGGGTTCCTGCTGTTCATTTTTTCCGCAGGAATTCAGAAAAGCCACGCTGCCGGTAACAATCACCGCGCAGAGAAGATAAATGATTGATTTTTTCATTATAATAACACCCCGAAATAATGAGGATATATACATTTATATTATATAGATTAACTGATAGGCGCGTTTTTGTCAAGATAAACCGAAATTTTTGCCGCGTTCAGCGTATATTTGCTTATAAGAACTACAAAATACCGCGATTATCTAAAATTTTTACCGTAACGGCTATTTGTAAAAATAAAACAGTTGACTTTATTTATTTAATGTGAGAAAATAATACGAAATACAAAAAGGAGGCCGGTATAATGAAAGAGAAGCTTATGCGTGTTGCCACAGGCTTTGTGCTGGATAAAACTTTGCGATATATCGACAAGGATCCGCAAAAAAATATAATCAGGATAATAGATATTGCAGAAAAATTTGCGGGCAAAATGTTCCCGGCTAAAACTTTCCCCGCGTTTAGAGCCGCTGTAAGCGACAAGGATAATGTTTGGTTTAAGTATGTAATGAGTATTCTCAACGAGACAGACCGTGAAAATCTTAAAAAAATGTTCCTTTCGTTTGTTCTCGGAGCCGGCTACTACGGAACTAAGGCTGTACGGGCAAACCGTGAAAAATATAAATGCAATATTCCGTTTGTAATGCTGCTTGATCCGACAAGCGCCTGCAATCTTAAATGCAAGGGCTGCTGGTCTGCGGAGTACGGACACAAGCAAAATCTCACTTATGATGAGATGAACAGCGTTGTAAATCAGGGCGTTGAGCTTGGAACTCATCTTTATATGTTTACCGGCGGCGAACCCCTTATCAGGAAGGACGATGTTCTTCGTCTTTGCAGAGAACACGAGAACTGCACCTTCCTCGCATACACCAATGCAACGCTTATAGATCAAAAATTCTGCGAAGATATGAAGTCTGTCGGAAATCTGACTCTTGCTCTCAGCATTGAGGGTGACCGCGAATCAAACGACTTCCGCAGAGGAGATAACGCGTATGACAAAACCGTTGCCGCGATGGATCTTCTGCATAAAAACGGTTGTCTTTTCGGCGTTTCAATCTGTTACACATCAAAGAATGTCGATTCAGTTACCTCCGATGAATTTATTGATTTCCTTATCGGCAAGGGAGCGAAGTTTGCTCTTTACTTTAACTATATGCCGGTCGGCGCAAATGCCGTTGAGGAGCTTATACCTAATCCGGAACAGAGAACGCATATGTATAAATGGCTTAGAAAAATGCGTAACTCAAATACCGGAAAACCGATTTTTGTTATGGATTTCCAAGATGACGGCGAATATGTCGGCGGTTGTATTGCCGGCGGCAGAAACTATTTCCATATAAATTCCGCCGGAGATATCGAGCCTTGCGTATTTATTCATTTCTCCGATTCAAACATCAGAACCCATACCCTGCTTGAAGCTCTGCAAAATCCGCTGTTTATGTGCTATTATCATAATCAGCCGTTTAACGAGAATCATCTGAGGCCGTGTCCGATGCTTGAAAATCCGGAATATTTGAGGAAAATGATTGAACTTACGGGAGCGAAATCAACTGATCTTGTAGACCGTGAGAGCGTTGAACATCTGTGTGCCAAGTGCGATAAGTTTGCGGCGGAGTGGAAACCGCAGGCAGACAAGCTTTGGGCGGAGAACAAACATCCGAATCCCAAAACTCAGTATTACAGAGATTCCGAACAGGCAAAAACAGAAAAGCCCAAGGATATCGTAAAGTAATTTTAATATGAATTTCATATAAAAACAGGCTCGGCGTTTACTGTTACGCACGAGCCTGTTTTTTATCTGAAATGTATTGACCGAGGAAAACTGCGGCTACTCCGAGGAAAAGGCTGAGAAGCACATAAGCGACGGCATAAAGCCACAAGCCCGAATCAATCAGTTCAACGGTTTCGAGAGAAAATGTTGAAAAAGTTGTAAATCCTCCGCA
>JAQXHF010000068.1 GCA_029007095.1 Clostridia bacterium
TCGTCCTTGCCCTCCTCGTAAACTGCGGTGAATCCGTCAAATTTTATGCTGTAACCGGAAGCGTTAAAAACGCAGTAACCGTCAACCGAATCCGTAACGGCGCGTATTTCTGCCTTGACCGTGTTCTGAACGCAAACCGACATAAGACTTGCGATAAATCTTTTCCATATAAGTGAATAGAGCTTGTATTGGTCGGAGGTAAGACTCGCCTTAACCTTTTCCGGGCTTAAAGACGGATTTGTCGGTCTAATTGCCTCGTGTCCGTCCTGAGCGTTACTCTTTGACTTAAAATATCTCGGCTTCTCAGGGATATATTTACTGCCGTAATTTGCAACTATATATTCGTTTGCCGCCGAGCGCGCCTCTTCTGAAATTCTCAGAGAGTCGGTTCTCATATAGGTTATAAGACCGGTTGTTCCGATACCCTCAATATCGACGCCCTCGTAAAGCTCCTGCGCCGTTCTCATAGTGCGCTGAGCCTGAAATCCGAGGCGTCTTGAAGCCTCCTGTTGCAGCGTAGATGTGATAAAAGGCGGTGCGGGATTTTTCTTCCTTGTACCTTTTTTAAGTGAATAAACCGAATATTTTGCGCCGTCAAGACGTGCAAGGTATTCGTCTGCCTGCTGTTTGTTTGTTATCTTAACCTTGCCGCTTTCATCGCCGTAAAAGGTCGCCGTAAAGCTCTTTCTGCACGGGGCAATGAGCTTAGCGTCAAGAGTCCAGTATTCTTCGGGTACAAAGGCTCTTATCTCATTTTCCCTGTCAACTATCAGTTTAACCGCTACGGACTGCACACGGCCTGCGGAAAGTCCTCTGCGTATTTTCTGTGAAATAAACGGACTTAATTTATAACCTACAAGTCTGTCGAGAATTCTTCTCGCCTGCTGTGCGTTGACAAGGTCCATATCAATCGAGCGCGGAGATTTTATACCGTTCTCGATTCCCGTCTTTGTTATTTCGTTAAAGGTTATCCTGTTTTTATCATTCAAATCAAGGTCAAGCAAGGTTGCGAGATGCCACGAAATTGCTTCTCCCTCACGGTCAGGGTCGGTTGCAAGGTAAACTTCGTCGCTCTGGGCAACCATATTTTTAAGCTCCTTGACAAGCTTTTCCTTGCCTTTAATAACCGCATATTTCGGTGCAAAATCATTCTTAACATCAACGCTGAGCTTGGCTGCGGGAAGATCGCGCACATGTCCCATCGTAGCTGTTACATTGTAGCCGGCACCGAGATATTTTTTTATGGTTTTAACCTTAGTAGGCGACTCAACTATAATTAACTTTGACATAAAAACATCATCCTAATTTACTTTTTATTGTTAAGAACATAGGTTCTGCCGGGGCGCGATTCGATTACGCCGAACATTTCAAGCTCGGTTATTGCCGTAGAGAAGCTGCCTGCGTCAAGTTCAGTCCTGATTATAAGCTCCTCCGACTGCATCTCATACGAATCAAAAGCTGAATAAATTTTCTTTGCGTTATCACTTAGCAAGGGCGGAGCGGGAAATTTTATAAATTTCACATCGCCTTTTTCCTGCCTGACAGGATTATCTTCAAGCGGTTTCGCTGACGGCGGATCTTCGTAATTTTTAAGACAAAGCGTAGTTTCAATCTTTGTTATATCCATAATGTCAGGATAAACCGAAGCATAATCTTCAAGCACATCCATAGCCGAGAAAACAGGCTTTGCACCGTCCTGTATCAGCTTATTCGCACCTCTGAACTTTGATGAAAACAAATCACCCGCCACGGCATAAACATCTCTGCCCTGCTGTGCGGCATAACGGGCAGTTATAAGCGAACCGCTTTTCTCTCCGGCTTCGATAACTACCGTTCCGTACGAAAGACCGGAAATTATGCGATTTCTTACGGGAAAGTTTCTTGCCAAAGCGTTTGTCCCCGGTGGGAACTCGCTTATCACGGCACCGCTCTTTGATATTTCTCGTCTCAAAGCGCGATTGGTAGAAAGATAGTCCGAATCCAATCCGCAGCCAAGCACGGCAACTGTTTTTCCGTTAGCTTCAAGCGCGCCGGTGTGAGAAGCACTGTCAATTCCCAACGCGCCGCCGCTGACAATTACAGCGCCCGCTCTCGCCATAGAGGAGCTCAACGCCCTTGCGATGGACGCGCTGTTTCTCGTCGGCTCTCTTGTTCCGACTACGGCTATTGCGATTTTGTTTTTCAAGCAGTCTAAATCCCCGTCTGCATAAATAACCAACGGAAAATTAGGCAGTTTGAAAAGCATTGGCGGATAGCTTTCATCGGTTGGAGTTATAACATTATAATTATTTTTCAGGCAAGTTTGAAGAATTCTCTCTGCCTGTGACAAATCTTTGTTCTCAAGCTTTTCAATCTGTTTCGGATTAAATATACCCGATATTCGCCACTCATATGCTCCTGCGTCATAAAGTTCACGCGCAGTTGAAAAATAGCCGTAGATTTCATCAGATTTTACGCTTGCTTGCACTCCGAGACGGGATTGCAACCATATCCAATAAACTCTTTCGTCCGTCACCGTCTCATCATCTCCCACATAAGGATAGCCGCCGCCGTCGAAGCATTGAGAGATTCGGCTCTGCCGCTCATCGGTATAGTCACTCGCATAGTGCAAGCTTCGCAAGTTTCTCTCGTAACGCCGTTCCCCTCGTTTCCGACAACACAGACAACACCGCCTTTTAAATCAATCTCATTGATTTTGGCGCACGAGCTGTCGGGAGTAGAAGCAAGAGTAATCATACCCCTGTTTGAGACGGATTTCAGAAAACCGACAAGGTCTGAACTGCCGTAAACAGGCAGCCGCAAAAGAGAACCCATAGAAGCTCTGAGCGCTTTGGGATTATATATATCACAGCCGCCGCTGACGATAACGCCGTCCAAGCCGAGCGCTTCGGCTGTTCTGACAATCGCTCCGAGATTAGACGGATCCTGCACCCTTTCAAGAAGTATGTATTTCCCGTTGCCTTTAATAATATCCGCGTCTGCAACGCTGATTTTACTCTTGCAAACGCAGAATATTCCCTGAGGATTCTGCGTATCGGAAAGCTTTAACGATATTTCCTGTGTAACAACATAACATTCGTCGCACCGAGATGTTATCTGACGGACATAATCGGGATATTTTTCAAGAGCTTCATCTGTAAAAAAAGCTCTCACAAATTCAACGCCGGACTGAGCCGCGTCCGAACAAAGCCGAGCGCCCTCAATGAAAAAGCAGCCATTGGAACGGCGCGCCTTTGCGCTGTCTCTGACAGAAGCAGCGAGCTTAATTTTACTGTTTGCTCTATTACTCAGCCGTTCCATAGCTCCCTCCAAGCATTAAAATTTGTCTGTTTATAAAAATACAAATTCACGCCCCAAGCTTATAAGGGGCGTGATAATTGATTATTTAAGAGCTTCCTTTGCCTTCTCGGTAAGAGCTGTAAATGCTGCGGGATCAGCAATAGCAATCTCGGAAAGCATCTTGCGGTTTAATGTAACGCCAGCCTTATTCAGACCGTTCATAAATGTAGAATAATTCATACCGTTCATCTTGCAAGCTGCGGAAATTCTTGTGATCCAAAGGCGGCGGAAGTCACGCTTCTTCTGCTTACGACCGATGTAAGCATACTGGCCGGACTTCATAACTGCCTGCTTTGCAGTCTTGAAGAGCTTTGACTTTGAGCCGTAGTAGCCCTTAGCCATCTTCATTACTTTATTTCTTCTCTTACGAGTCATGGTAGCGCCTTTAATACGAGCCATGGTAAGTTACCTCCGTTATATTAGTTTTAACTTGCTGCCGATAGACAATCGGCGTTTTTTATTTGTAAGGGATCAAACGCTTAATCTGCTTAACATTTGTTGTATCGGCAACAACTGTCTGACGAAGACCTCTTTTACGCTTTGTAGTCTTCTTGTTAAGGATATGAGACTTGTTAGCATGACCGCGGATGGGCTTACCGTTCTTGGACAGCTTAAAGCGCTTTTTAGCACCGCTGTGAGTTTTAATTTTAGGCATTGATTTTTCCTCCTTATTAAATTACTTCGATGATTTGGCTGCAAGGAACATCAGCATTGAACGACCTTCAAGCTTGGCAGGCTTCTCAACCGTACCGTACTCGCTGCAAGCATCTGCAAATTTGCTCATAATCACCAGACCGTTTTCCGGATGAGCCATCTCTCTGCCTCTGAATCGGATAGAAACCTTAACTCTGTTTCCGCCCTTGAGGAATTTGATAGCATGGCCGGCCTTTGTTTCAAAGTCGTGGGTGTCAATGTTCAAAGAAAGTCTGACTTCCTTGACCTCGATAATTCTCTGGTTTTTCTTAGCTTCCTTTTCACGCTTTGCCATTTCAAAGCGATACTTGCCGAAATCCATAATCTTGCAAACAGGCGGTTTAGCCTGAGGAGCAATTTTGACGAGGTCGGTGTTCCTTTCCTCAGCCAAGCGCATAGCGTCGGCTATCGGCATAATACCGAGCTGATTTCCGTCGGTATCAATCACACGGACTTCCTTGTCGCGGATTTCTTCATTGATCTGAGTTTCTTTTGTACTGATGTTCAAGCACCTCCAAATGCAAATAACAAAAATCAAAGCACGGACGGCGCATACCTATCCGTGCTTAAAGTCGCAATAACACAGGGAAAAATCCCCAAATATTGACCGCACGGACGAAACCGTTAAGGTGGAAATGAACCATTCCGCTTTGTTGTGGATTTATTCTATCAGCTTTCTTAGCTTTTGTCAATACTTTTTTGCAATTATTTTCAAAGCACCGACAAAAGACAGCGATACTATCAGATAGATTAGAGTCGCAAACACAGATGGCATATCGGCAAGAGCTTTCATAGCGCCTAAGGTTAAAACAACGCCGAAGAAAAGGAATATGCCAACCCATATCATCATATCGGAAAATTTAAAAGTGCGCCTAAGCTCCGCAGCCGAGCATATAGTTTTAAGGAAAGAATATACGGTTCCGTCATGCAGGCTGCTTGCCCTTGTTGCAATTTTGGGACGGGATTTATACTTCTTGATAATTCTGCCGGAAGCGTTGCTTATAATTTTAATATTATCAAGCCGCATACCGTAGCTTGCAGAAATCATCTTTTCTGTGATATTCGGATCGTTATTTCTGACGAGTATATTAAGTCCGCTGGCATGAAGCTTTTTAAGATACGGTAAAATAGCCTTGTTCGGCGCGTATTTTACAACAATCATCGCGGCAGGTCTGTGTGCAATCGCAAGGTACAGCACATCAAGTCCCTTTTTGTTATACCTTTCCTCATCGCCGTCATCGGGAATTTCAATATTGTGATTCATCATAAGGTCACGGTTGCCCAGCAAGACTTTCTGATTATTTATCCAACCCGAAACACCGAGCTTTTCCTCATAATTAAACGACTTTACCGTAGGCAGAAAATCGTGTCTGCTCGACACCATACTGTCAAACGCATAGGAAAGAGGGCCTACGGATTTGATAACCATTGCGGTAGCATACAAAATCGCGTCATCGACTCTGACTGTTCCGTAGTCACGGATATCCAGAATGGAACAAGCGTTTTTGTCAAACAAGTCGCGGCTGTCAATGACGATTGTATTTATTCTGCAAATCTCTTCTGCGGATTTTTGCGAAGAAATCATACTTCCGCATTTTGATAACCGTCCGTTCATCCATTTGAGCGGCATCTGAAAAAGCAAAGCGCTCCATGCCGGCAAGCACAGGCAAGCGGTTACACTAAAAGCCGCCGCGCCGACAGCTATGTCAGAGTTGATAATTCCGGCTACAACCGCATTGACCGCGCTAAGCACCAATGTAATCGGAATAAGAAATTTCATCTTATTGTCAGCCGAAGTCGGAGAGGTGCAAAGCTCAACGAGATGCGACGGGAATTTCGTCTTGCAGGAAAACTTTATTCTGGAACCCGATGTCTTGACATATTTACCGAGTTCAAAAGCGTCTTTGTCGTCCGTCGGGCCTTCAATGGCATAGAGTCTGTCCTTCCGTTTGCCGGTAGTCAGTTTAATCGCGCCGAGTGTTCGTTCAAGCATATTAAATCTGTTTAATTCGTTTATAAAAAGCGCGGCTATTCCTACTCCCGAAAAAACGCTTACCGTGTTTCCTCCTGTGAAATAAAGCACAAGCATCAGCACATTCTGTAAAAAGCCGATAATCGCCGCAAGCGACGCAGCAGTTTCACAGTTTACTGTTTTTTTCTTCAACTTAACAAAGCTCGTTATTAAGGTCTGATTGGCTATAAGTATCGCCGCCGCAGACAAAATCAGATTTATAAAAATCGTTATAATCTTATCGCCGCCGATTGACGATTTTATTGCAGTAACCGCTCCCACGATTATAGACAAAGCAAGCAATGCGCCATACGAAAACAATCTTGAAACAGACTTCTTTCTTTGTTCGAGCATATATCTCAGCACTAATTTTGCGTCCTTCGGCTGTTTATACTCAACTCCGTTGAAATCCTCTTCCGCTTCAATTTTATTTTGTCTTGTTTCTCCTGTTTCAAAAAGCTCGCCTATTTTTTCAGCCTGTTCGTCCGAGCTATACAAATCACCGTTTTCGTCCTCGCTGAAAAGAGTAAAATTGCGTATTTTTTCACGCCTTTTTTCAAATAGGTCTCTTTCCGCCTTTGCTTCATCAATATGGCTCGGAGTTTCGGCTATATTTTCAAAGCCGTCAAGCATTATCTGTTCGCCTGAATTTTCCGAGTCGGTTTCTGTTTCAAAATTCATATCCGATACGGATTTTGACTCAGCCTCGTCGGAATTTTTATCAATATTATTTTTGTTAACGCCGGGCTTATCTTTTGGCGAAGCTGCGGATTGAATATCGGTTCGGGTTTTGGAATCATCTTCTTCATATATCGGTATATTCTCCGCAACAACGGTTTCAACGGGAATGATTCTCGTTCTTTCCTCGTCAGAGCTATCCTGCTCTTTTTTCGTACCGAAGGTCAGGTAATCATTTTCAAATTCGTCGTCAAAATCATCTTCGGAATCATCATCGACAATTTCCGACATTTTGCTGAGTCTGCCGGCGGAGAAAAGGTCTGAAAATTTCTTTTTGCGCTTTTCGGTCTTAGCGTCATCTTCCGCCTTACCGTCCATTATATCCATTATTCTTTCGTCTTTTTTATTAACCGGAGGCTCCGAAAGATCAATGTGCTTTGTTTTTGCGCTATTGGCCCTTTTCAGCAGCGTTGCTTGATTATCGTCGGAATCACCGTAGATTTCAGAGCTTCTCTTGGTATTGTCAAGTAATTTATCTATATCCTCACTCGTCCACTTGCGTACATCATTTTCGTCCAAAGCGGAACGATTGTTATTCTTTTTATCGGACAAGAATTTCACCTCTTATTTTTTGGACATTCTCTGTCTTGCGATTTCATACATCAAAACTCCCGCAGCCACAGAAGCATTAAGCGAATTTATTTTCCCTTTCATCGGCAGAGATACGATGAAGTCGCACTTATCTTTAACAAGGCGGCTTATTCCTCTGCCCTCAGAACCGATTACAAGTCCGACAGCGCCGTCATAGTCTGTCTCGCACCAATTTTCTCCGTCCATATCCGCGCCGTAAAACCAAACGCCTTTTTCTTTAAGCTCATCAATCGTCTGAGCAATATTTGACACACGGGCAACCGGGACATATTCCACCGCGCCCGCAGAGGCTTTACCGACTGCATAACTGAGCGAAGCATTCCTGCGTTTTGGGATAATCACACCGTGAGCGCCTACGGCTTCGGCAGTACGGATGATTGCGCCGAGATTGTGCGGATCTTCCAGTTCATCGCAAATGATGATAAACGGATTCTCTTCTCTTTCTTCTGCAAGCGCAAAAATATCGTCAACGCTTGAATATTCATGAGCCGCGGCGTATGCCGCAACGCCCTGATGAGTTGCACCCGAACAAATGGAATCAAGCTTTTTGCGGTCAACTTCCTTGATTACGACGCCGTTATCTCTGCACTGAGCTATAATTTTGCCGATTGAGCCGTTCCTTTCGCCCTTTGAAACAAGCAAAGTATCAATGGCTCTGCCGCTTCGCAAAGCTTCGCTTACAGCATTTCTGCCGACTATTAAATCATCACGGCTTTGGAAATCCTTTTCCATACACAACCTCTATTCTACACAATATTACATTTTATTATAGCAAGAAACATAATAAATTACAAGTGTTTATAGCATAAAGTTGCAGACTTGCAATGTAGCGTTACAATAGATGTGAGACCAAAAGAATAGAAAAAGTGATTGAGTTCTGTTAGAATTAGAGTGCTAACAACCAAAACAAACAGAAAGGACTCAATCACAATGGGAAGTATAGCACAAAACACAAAAGAAAACAAGAGATATTTACCGCACGAAATCAGCACAAAAGTCCAAGCGGTTAGTTTGTATCGTAATACAAAAGATATATCTTTCGTATGCAGAAGATACCATATTTCAAAAGCATCTTTGATGCGTTGGAACAAACTGTATGACGGAACAAAAGAATCGTTACAGTCTAAATCACACAAACCCAAAACACAGCACCCTAATTCACATACTGAAACGGAATTGAACTGGATAAAGAATTATCACCGAAGAAATCCCAATATTTCTTTGTGTGAACTTTACGGCAAGCTTCGCACAGAAAAAGGCTATACAAGACATCCCGGCTCTTTGTACCGTGTGTTTGTTCGTCTTGGTTACAGACAGAAAGTTGAATCCACAAAGAAGAAAAATAAACACCAAGGTAAATACGATACGCCTGCAACAATAGGAATTAAGTGGCAGCTTGATGTTAAATATGTTCCGACTGTTTGTTATTCAGGAACAGACGGCGAGAAATTCTATCAATATACAATGATTGATGAAGCATCGAGAGAACGATTTATCTATCCGTACAAAGAACAAAGCGGTTATTCAACTGTAGATTTCGTAAAAAGAGCGATAATATATTTCGGATATGCACCTGAAATCATACAGACGGATAACGGTAGTGAGTTCTGCAACACGAAGAAAACCAACAGAATTCATTACTTTGACAGATTTTGTGCTGAATTTAATATACATCACAAAACAATCAGACCGAAGACACCGTGGCATAACGGAAAGGTAGAACGCAGTCACAGAAACGATCAGGAGAGATTTTACAATTATCTGAATTTCTATTCCTATGATGATTTACTTATACAGATGAAGCGTTATCTGAAGCGTTCAAACAACATTCCTATGGCTGTTTTAGGGTGGAAATCTCCATTACAGAAAAGAGCTGAATTGGAAGCTACTCCTGTTTAATCGGCGCCGTTAAATGTTTTGTTTCCGTTCGGGGCTTCGCCCCTCTCTCAACAAAACATTTAACAATTCTACTTCTCATTTATTTTTTTGATTTTCCGGTCTCACATCATTGACAAATCTACATT
>JAQXHF010000069.1 GCA_029007095.1 Clostridia bacterium
CAACAGAAAAAATACTTTTCTCCGCCGACGCTTTCGGTAAGTTCGGAACAACCGACGCCGATGAGGATTGGGCTTGCGAAGCAAGAAGATATTATTTCGGCATAGTCGGAAAGTACGGAACTCAGGTGCAGAATCTTCTTAAAAAGGCAAAAGCTCTTGATATCCAAACTATTTGCCCGCTCCACGGACCGGTTCTTAATGAAAATATCGGTTACTATGTTGATTTGTATAATACATGGTCGTCATACGGCGTTGAAACCGAAGGCGTTGTAATTGCATATGTTTCGGTTTACGGTCATACTAAAAAAGCAGCCGTGCTTCTTGCCAATAAGCTTACCGAATACGGCTGTCCCAAGGTTGCTTTAAACGACCTTGCCCGCTGCGATATGGCAGAAGCGGTTGAAGACGCGTTCAGATATTCAAACCTTGTGCTTGCTTCGACGACCTATAACGCCGATATATTCCCGTTTATGAAAACCTTTATTGACGCTTTGACTGAGCGTAATTATCAGAACAGAACAGTTGCTTTCATTGAAAACGGCACATGGGCGCCTGCCGCGGCTAAGATTATGAAATCCAAATTTGAAAACAGTAAAAATATAGTTTTTGCCGAGAATACCGTCAGCATTAAATCGGCTATGCAGCCCGCCGATGAAGAAAAAATCGAGGCTCTTGCAAAGGAGCTTTGCGATAAATTTTAATAGAACGAGGTAGAAAAAATGAGCGCGCTTTTTAAAATTGCTTACGGACTCTATGTTGTAACCTGTAACGACGGCAATAAGGATAACGGACTTATAGTAAATACGGTAGCTCAGGTGACATCGGTTCCCAACAGAGTTTCTGTTACTATCAATAAGGATAATTATTCACATGATGTTATCAAAAAGACCGGAATGTTGAATGTTAACTGTCTTTCCGTTAAAGCGCCGTTCTCTGTCTTTGAAAATTTCGGATTCAGAAGCGGACGCGATTGTAACAAGCTTGTCGGAATCAAAGTTAATCGTTCTGCAAACGGACTTGCTTATTTGTCGGAAAACATAAATGCTTATATGTCATTGAAAGTCGAAGATTACATTGACCTCGGAACACATGGAATGTTTATTTGCAGTATGACTCAGCAAAAAGTCATTTCCGATGACGAAACAATGACATATTCATACTATCATGCAAATGTTAAGCCAAAGCCGACTGATCAGAAGAAAAAAGGCTTCGTATGTAAAATTTGCGGTTATGTATATGAGGGCGATACTCTTCCCGATGATTTTGTTTGTCCTATATGTAAGCATGGCGCGGAGGATTTTGAACCTATTTCTTAAAATTTATTGCGGTTGTCGCAGTTAGATGAAAACAAAAGAAACGATTGATTTATCTTTTGAATTCACTTGAAGCGGCAACCCTTTTGTTATTTTTTTGTTTACAAATCGACAAATATGTGCTAAAATGTCTATGCTGGTTTAATTTATATAAATTACTTATAGAAAATTAAATTTTTGAGGTGATTTAGATGAAAAAATTTTTGTCTGTTGTGCTTTGTGCAGTATTGATTATTGCTTCTTTTGCCGTATTCGCTTCTGCCGAAGAGGAAAAGACCGTGCTTTATCTCGATTACGGTGATATAACCGTTTCCGAGGATTCTGTCAGCGGCTATGACGCTTCGGGCAACGCTGTAACAAAACCTAACGCAAACGGATATACGGTTACTCAGAAAAATGCCGAAAATGCTTTGGCGCGCAGTATTGTTGTTTCATCGGGAAGTCACAAAATTGAATTAAAAAACATAAATATTGCCCAAACCGGTAATTACGATTATGCAGTAAGAGTTGATTCGGGCGCATCTGCGGAATTTATACTTACCGGTGTTAACACGGTAAAACCCGGACCGTACAGAGCCGGTATAGATATATCCTCTCAGGGTTCGGCTGTGATAAGCGGTGACGGTACGCTCTATGCTACGAGTCAGTTCCAGGCCGGCATAGGCGGCGGTAACGCTAAAAGCAACGGAACGCTTATAATAAATTCAGGCACTATTTACGCAACAGGCGGTGTTATGGGTTACAGCGCAGGTATAGGCGGCGGCTCTTCGGGCAGCGGCGGCAACATAACAATCAATGGCGGATATATAGTTGCGGTCGGCGGAGACAGAGCGGCAGGTATAGGCGGCGGAAATTCGGGCTCCGGCGGAAATATCACAATCAACGGCGGTACTGTTACAGCTTCCGGCGGTTATGCAGGTGCAGGCATAGGCGGCGGATACACGGGTAACGGAGGTAATATTGTCATTAACGGCGGAAGCGTAAAAGCTACTGCCGGAGAAAGCGGAGATACAGTCGGAAACGGTATGTCCGCGTCTGCTTCATTTAACGGAGTTCATAATTCAAACGGCGATGATGTTTCGCTTTACAAGATATCTCTTACCGATTATGCTTCGGTATGTATTGACGGCGCGATGCAATATCCGATTATCAAACCTCATGAAGATGATGATAACCTTTATCTGTATTTGACTGCTGAAAATCATTATCTTGCAGTCGGTAAAAGCGACTCATCTACCGAGATAGTTATGCTCGTTTATGCTGACGGTGCGTTTAAAACAACTTCCGTTTCGTCGTTCTCTCTTGACGGATATAAAAAAATCGGTGATTATATTTTCACAGATAACGGAATAAGCGACATAGTTTTACCTCAGGGATTGAGCATAAGTCGATCGGATATAAACACGGTTTATAATATTGTTTATAACGATTCTAATGTTTATACATTCAAAAGTGTAGAACGCGGAGATGTTGATTTCAGCGGCTCTGTCAATTCGATAGACGCGCTTTATGCTTTGAAATGCAGTGTTGGAGGTTTACAGTTAAGCGATGAGCAGATGCAGGTTGCCGATATGAATTCTGATTCAAGTATCAATGCGCTTGACGCACTGCTGATTCTCCGTAAGTCCGTAGCATAATCGGCTTAACTTATCGTTTAAAAAGGAAGGGGTTAATTAAGTTGAACAAACGGGTTAAGGTGTCATATCTTTTTACTCTCGGCGTTCTTTCCGCCCAGTTTGTCGATGTTTGCTTTCTTCATACCAATTTTTCCGTTATCGGTGATAATATTGCGGCGAGAATTGTCGGAATTATCCTTGCTTTTGTTGCCGCAAAAATTCTCGATTTTGATTTAAAGAAAAGATGCGTCAAGTCGCCTGACAAATGGCGTGAAATGTGGTACGGTTTGCTTATATCGGTTGTCCCGATAGCGATATGCTATATTTGTGAATATATATATTTCAGACTGTCCGGTTACACCGATTTACCGCTGTCTATAGTTTCGCCCAATACCGACTATTTCGGCGGTGTTGAGTACAGAGGTTACGCGATAGCCGTATATGCGGGAGCTTTGCTGATAGGAACGATATTTAAAGAGGTGTTTTTCAGAGCATTTCTGATTACTCAGCTTTCAAGTCAGTATTCGGTTAAAAAGTCAATATATATTCAGGCAGGACTTTATTGTCTGCTTTCAATTCCGTATGTTATGTATTGCTTTATGATAGGACTTTTTGACGGTGTGTCGATAAGCGAAATAATTACTATACTTGTATCTTATCCTATTATAAATTTCATCTGCGGTGTTAAGTGGGGATATTTTTACAAAATAAACGGTTCGATATGGATGTCATTGGCAGACCATTTTGCAAACAATTTCATTCTTACCTGTTTTTATCTTTCTCCCGACAGATTACCTGATATGTGGTATGTTTTTGAAGTAATACTCATCCAGGTTATGTCATGTCTGATGTTTATTCCGTTTTATTTTGAAAAGGACAGAAGAAATATTCAGGTTGCCGAAGATGTAAGGGCAGGACTTGAAGTTCTTCGTGCAGGCGGCGATTTATATACGCCTTCTCAGGAGAAAAAGCTCAAAGGTACTGAGAGCGTTAATGAAGATTTTGTTCCTAAAAAGACAACCGATGAATATAGCGAAAAGGTTTTTGACCGAAGCATTATGAGCGTTATTCCCGAAAACAGAGATCCGGATACGCTCGAATCGGGTATTGCTATTGATGAAGTTGAGGAAAAACCGAATGTTGATTCTATGATTAAATCCGTTAAGACATTCGAGGTTCACGAAAGCTCTAAGATAAAACCCAAAAACACGGTTGACGATGTTGACGAAGAACCTGAAAAGCTAACAAAGGATTTTTATTCGCAAATTATGGACAAGCATCTTCGTACCGATGTTCGTGAGTCGAATGCTAACAAAAATGAGTCCGTATCTGTTTCAAACGACGCTGAAAACGGACACACGGCTCCGTCCGATATGGCTAAGGAATATTTTGACGGTATGTTTGACAAGAGTCTTCGTAAAGAAAAGCAGTCGAAAAATGAAGACAGTAAAGACAGCGTTGAAAATCTTAATGCAGACGGCGCAGATATTTCAGGTAAGGTAATAGAGTTCTTTGACGATAATTTCAATAAGAGAACCTTTACCGGTGACGATACCCGTAAAAATAAATAAATTATGTATCCGCAATCAGATTTATTTCTTCTTGCGGATACTTTTATTTTTTCATATCTCCGGTTGCAGGGTTATCTATCAGATTTCCGTTTTCTTCAAAACGGGAACCGTGGCAGGGACAGTCCCATGTGTGTTCGACAGGATTCCATTTAAGGGCGCAGCCGAGATGCGGACATCTTTTTACTGTTGGATACAGTAAATTACCTATAACCGTAAATGCATTTAAAATAAGCTGTGGATGAAGTATACTTCTTGACGGATCAAAAAGCTCGCCGTAAGGGCTTATTTTATCTCTGACTAAATCGGAAAGGACAATAGCAGACACCATTGAGCTTGTCATTCCCCATTTGTTGAAACCGGTTGCAACAAATAAATTATCGGTATTTTCAGAGTATTTACCGATATAAGGAACGGAATCGAGCGTCATGCAATCCTGTGTTGCCCAATGTGCGATTTCTTTTGAATCAGGATAGTGTATGTGTAAAAATTCTCTAAGCTCACGCCAATTACCGCCTTTTTTACCTGTTTGGTGACCTCCGCCTCCTACAAGAAGATAATCGCCGTAATTACGAAACGACATACCTTTTTCGTCCTCATCTACATACATACCGTTAATTTTTTCAGCGTTTTCAAGCGCGAGTACATACGAGCGATGCTGATACATCTTCAAAAAATATAAACCGTGTTTATTTATAAAAGGAAAATGAGTTGCTATTATTATTTTTTCTGCTTCTATTTTAAATTTACCTGTTAACGCCGTATTTCCTTTAATTTCTCTCACCTTGGTATGCTCGTAAATATTCATCCCGTCGGATATCGCGGCGATAAATTTAAGAGGATTGAATTGAGCCTGATTACGGAACTTTATAGCGCCGACAGTATCAACGGGCAGGGGAGCGTTATCAATAAAATCAGCTTTAAAGTTAAGCTTATCAAGGGCATTAAGTTCTTTTTCAAGCTTTTTGGGATTTTTTGTCGAATACACATAGGAATCTTTTTCCTCAAAGTCGCAGTCAATTTTTTTGCACAACTTTCTGTATTCGTATAGAGCTTCTTTGTTGGCGTTTAGGTATGCGGACGCTTTTTCAATGCCGAATTTTTTTATCAATTCATTATAAACCAATCCGTGCTGAATGGTTATTTTTGCCGTTGTGTTTTGTGTGATGCCAGAGCATATAGTATCAGCCTCAACAAGCATACAGTCAACACCGAGCGTTGACAGCCTGTTTAAACAAAGTAAACCGGCGATTCCGCCACCGATTATTAGTACATCTGTCTTTATATCTCTGTCAAGAGCTTTGAAATCGGGAAGCTTTACAGGATTATTCCAAATAGACTCCAATAATATCACCGCCGAAAGTTTTTTTAATTATTATTTAACAGACGGCGAATTATATTCATAAAAAATTAAGGCAAGCCAAGAAATTCAAGGCTTGCCTTTTAAATAAAATTGTTTTTAATTATACGAGGGGAATATCAATATCATATTCCGGGAGATATTCTCCCTTTGCAAAATTTCTCGCTCTGAAAAGAACGCGATCGTTAAATACCTCTAAGGTAAATCCGATTCCGGCATCATTGTAATCACCGTCTTTATTGTTGATAGTAAGCGACGGAAGATTTACAGAATTTATATTATCTAACTTCTCATATGTATACTTGCCGATACCGGTATGAAGATGACCTGTAATGAAGAATACATTTTGGTATTTATTCATAATTTCATACAGCTCGTCGGACTGATCTCCGACTGAACCTGCGCTTTCAATAGGACTGTTCCATGTGTCGGGAAGTCCGTGAGTGTTCTTTAATGTCTGATGACAGATAACGAAAGCAGGTTTGCCGTCAGCGGTAGCTTCGCTGAGGTTTGCGTCGAGCCAATCAAGCTGTTCGTCGCTGAAATAGGATTCCTCGAACTCGGTTCTGTCCGTACCCATAACTATGAATCTGTAACCGTTGATGTCGTATGTATAGTTGAGCTTGTCGATTGTAAGATCGCTTCCGGCATTTTCGTTAAGGTTGTTTGTAAATCTTGTGATTTTCTTAACTGTGCAGCTATAAATTTTAAGTCTTACATCGTGATTGCCGACAGCAAAAAGATAATTGCCGACGCCTGAATCCATAAGGTGATTTGTAATATACTGATATTCGCATTTCAAACCGTTTTCTGCCATATCACCGGCAATGATAAGCGCGTCAATATCAGACTGTGCGTTTTTGATATCTTCGCAGGCTGCGTCAAAATAGGGCGTTCTCTCCATAAGATAATTTGAAATCTGAGGATCGGCCCAGAGTACGGCATGCAGGTTCGCACCGTCTGTTTCCGTAATAGGATCATCGGTTGCAGGGCCTACATAAGGCGTGAAAGCATAAAATATCGTCATAAAAAGCGCCATAAGCTTATATGCGATGGTTGAGAGCAGAGTGTTGGTCATATCTTCATCTCCATAAAAATAAAATTCAGCGCCGCATCGAACAGCGCTGAACTTATTATACTATAAATTGCAAAAATTGTCAAACGGTTACGGTTGTATTTCTATTTGATTTGGGAACATTTTATTATAAAAATCTTCTATATACTCCATATCGTAATCGGAATTTTTGGAGCGTATTGCGTGTGAATAAGCAAGATCATCGGAATATTGGCTGAGCGGAATTATTCTAACATTTGAAAAATTAGATGTATAGTGCGTAATAGTCGGAATTAAATTGGCAGATGTAACAGTAGTTTTACCAGTGTCGTAATCCTTTGTAACCGTAACATCGGAAATTCCTCCGAGCAGATTTTTGGTCTTATTCTGACAGGAAATGAAATTGCCGAGCGACCATATAACGAGAGCCTGTTCGCCGTCGGAGTTCTGCATATATTCCATTGGTTGCAAAACATGAGGGCCTGTTCCGATAATTATATCGGCGCCGTAGCTGAGAAGCTTATCAACGATTTCACGCTCGGAATCCGTCGGTTCTGTAACATCTTCCGTCTGCCAATGCATAGAAACGCACACGATATCGGACGCTTCTTTCGCGTTTTTTATCATGGTTTCCATTGTAGAATACAGCTCGTCCTTTGAATGTCTGCTGTCGGTAAGATATAAAAGACCTAAATCGCTGTCTGAGGGAACGGACAAACCGTTAAGGTATTCGCTGAAACCTACAAAAGAAAAGGTGATTCCGTTTGCTTCCATAGTCTGAGGCTTCATCATATCTTCCCAAGTGGGATATAAGCCCGTAAGCAGAATATTACTCTTGCTGTTGAAAAGTTCAATATCGTTTTTCGCTCCGCTTACACCTTTGTCCATAACATGATTGGTAGACTGATTGTAAACATTGAATCCTATATCTACCATTTCATCGAGCAATTCGGTGGGTGAATTAAAAAGCGGATAGCTGGACGGCTCGCTGTCCTTATCCATTATTGTTTCCTGATTTATAAAGGCAATATCGGATTTTTTGATTATATCTCTGATGTTATCATAGGCATAGGAGAAATCATATCCTTCGCCGTCGGCTCTGCTTTTAGCCTGCTTGTATATGCTTCCGTGAATTAGATTATCTCCGGCGCACATAAGTCTTACTGTGGTTGTACCCTTAGGCTCGGCGTCAACAGGTTCAACATTTTGATCTGAGGTATCGGAAGTTTCTTCACCTTTATACGTCAAACCTTTGGCTATTCGAGCTTTATCTATTACTATCATCATTGAACTGACGATTATAGCGACGCAAAGTAAGCTGTTGAAAATAACAAGGAAAATTTTTGACTTAGAAAATTTATTTGTATCCCTCATAAAAACATCTCCATTTTATTTGAAGATATTATATCATAAACAAATCTCTTTTGCAATAACCGAACAGCTTTGTTTATAAAAAGGATAAATGTAAATTATCGGAAATATCAGTAGTGACGGGAAAACCCAAGGTAAAAACGATAATTTGAATTTAACAATATCAAAAATATATCCGTCCAATAAATTTGTACTTTGTTTAATTGC
>JAQXHF010000070.1 GCA_029007095.1 Clostridia bacterium
CATGGTCAGCTGTAACTACCACAAGAGTATCTCCGTTAGCTTCGGCAAAATCCATTGCTACCTGAACAGCTTTGCTGAACTCAACCACATGAGAAGTACAGCCGTCAAAATCATTGCCGTGAGAGAATTTATCAATATAAGCGCCCTCAACCATAAGGAAGAATCCGTCTTCATCCGCATTGAGAAGCTCAATCGCCTTTTCTGTCATATCCGAAAGATACGGAGTATCATTTTCATTCGTTATATTCTTTATAGAATCATTGTCAAACTGTGCGAAAGAACGAGTGCCGGGTTCCAGAGCGTCAAGCTCCGAAGCGGTAGTTATAAGTTCAAATCCGTTTTCGGCGCAATTTTCGGCATTGACCGATTCTGTTGCTCCACCCCAAATGAGGTCAATATCGGAATTCAACTGATCCCTACTGATATCTTTCTCATACTGACGAACTACCGAATGTGCCGAGAATGATGCCGGAGTTGCTCCGCTTGTCTTATCGGTAGTAACTACTCCGGCAGCCTTGCCGTTTGATTTAGCAAGCTCGGTAAGCGACATAGGAACATCATATTTATTTGCCAAAGGCGCAAACATATATACTCCTATTGCGCCGTTGTAGGTTCTGACTCCGCAGGCAAGAGCAGTACCGCCCGCCGCGCTGTCGGTTACTTTATTTGACGCGCTTCTCGTCTCTGACTGGCATATTACAGGCATCTTTTCATAGGAAATATCGGCGCCCTTAATCTGCTTTGCCGCTTCAACGGTATTGAATCCCATACCGTCGCCTATCATAAGTATTACATTCTTATATGTTCTGTAATCTTCGTGCTTGGTTGCCTGTGTTCCGAGTAAACCCAATCCGCCGGAAATCAACAACATCAACGAAACATACATAGAAACTATTGCTCTGATAATACACATATAAAGCCCTCCGTATTTTGTAATAATTGAATTATATAATATAAATTGTAAAAATTCAAGTATTTTACGAGAATAATTCACGCAACATATCTGATATATACTCGCCGTCAATGTTGCCGAAATTCTTTTTAAGGCTCGGAGTGTTATCCCATCTCGGAGCAAGCTCGGCAATATCTTCATCGGTAAGTTTGACGCTGATTTCAGGACTTACACGCTTAATCATTTCTTTAAACGAATCCGCGTCGGTTCTAAGCTCATTAAAAAGTTTGTCTGCTTTTTCGGGAACTTCGTCCAAATTTATATCAATAAATTTAGATAAATAAGCTCCGCAGGCAGTTCCGTGAGGTATTCCGTAATTTTCGGTAAGGAAATATCCGAGCGAATGAGGCATCGCCGTACCGGTAACGCTTATTGCATATCCGCCGAGAATGGAAGCATTATAAAGCTTCTCTCTGTCATCATAGGTAAGGCTTCCCACTCCGCAGGAATTTATTTTGTCAAAAACTTCGCTCAAAATCTTCAATCCTGAAACAGCAAAAACCTCAGACATTGTATTAGCCGTCCTGTTGAAATAGCTTTCTATACAATGTGCCGCCGCGTCTATTGCGGTTGAACGGGTAAATTTTTCACTTAGCGAAACGGTATATTTGGGATCACCGAACGATATCGCCGGATATAAGAGTTCACTCTTTATGCTTTTCTTCATTCCCTGACAGTTTGTAAGCACGCTGACCGGAGTAACCTCGCTGCCCGTTCCGGCTGTTGTACCGACCGCAATAAGCGGCAGAGGTTTGTTTTTTATATTCATAGCGTACAGGTCGGCTTCATTCATATCGGGATTTGACGCAGCCGCGGCAACGGCCTTTGAAGCGTCAAGAGGAGATCCGCCGCCGATTCCGATTATAAAATCAGCGCCCGAATTTCTTGCTTGTTTACCGGCTTCAATACAGGAAGCTGCCGTAGGATTTTGACATATTCCGTTATAAACTTCATGTGCAATCCCCTCTTTTTCTAAGCTATCAGTCACATCACTAAGCGCACCGCATTTAACGGCAGAGCTTTTTCCCGTGACTATTAAGCATTTTTTACCAAAGCGCTTAAATAAATAAGAATTGCTCTCAATGCAGTCTTTTCCTGTTATAAGCTTTGTTCCGGCATAAAAATTCATATTCATATCTGTCACGCCTTTCGTTTGAATTAAAACTGCAAAAGCGGACTGTATCGGAGCATACAGCGTCCCACACCGTCCGCATATAGTTTAATTTACTCAGATATCAAGTTTAACAGTCCAGCCCATATCATCGGCAACCTTACCGGTCTGCATACCGTAAAGTGTGTCATAGAGCTTCTGTGCAACAGGTCCGACATTACCGTCGGCTACCTTATACTCGTCGCCCTTAAAGACAAGACTGCCTATCGGAGAAATAACCGCCGCAGTACCGCTTGCGAATACTTCTTTAAGTTCGCCCGACTTTGAAGCGGCCATTACTTCATCAATAGAAAGTCTCCTTTCGGAAAGCTTGATTCCCCATTTTTTAAGAAGCTGAATTACAGAATCTCTTGTGATACCCGGAAGAATCGTTCCCATAAGCGGAGCGGTAATTACCTCGTCGCCTATCATAAAGAAAGCGTTTGATGTGCCGATTTCCTCGACATACTTATGTTCAACCGCGTCAAGCCACAGAACATCCTTGCAGTCATATTCCATAGCTTTTACAGACGCTTTCATACCGCCGGCATAGTTACCGCCGCATTTCGCGAAACCTGTTCCGCCGACAGCCGCTCTGATAAGCTCATCTTCGACATAAATCTTTGTCGCGGAAAGTCCGCCGTCATTAGCTGAATAATATGCTCCGACAGGGCAAAGTATAACAATAAAGCGATAATGCTTTGCCGGATGTACGCTGAACGATACTTCATCTCCGAAAATAAACGGACGGATATAAAGCGCGGTACCCGGCTCAGACGGAATCCAATCGGAATCGACTTCTATAAGCTGCTTGATTGCAGACATAAAAATGTCCTCGTCCATATGCGGAATACACATACGGTCATTGGTTCTGTTCATTCTCTTGAAATTCATATCCGGACGAAAAAGCTGGACATGTCCGTCGGGAGTTTTGTATGCTTTCATTCCCTCGAACATCATCTGAGCGTAATGAAGCACGCAGGAAGCGGGTTCAATGCTTATAGGCTCATGCGGCACAATTCTGCCGTCATGCCAACCCTGACCTTCATCATAGTCAATATTGAACATATGGTCGGTGAAATACTGACCGAAGCCTAAATTTTTCCAATCCGGTTTCTGCTTCGGATGTGTTGTTCTTGTTACAGGAAATTTGATACTCATGTTTCTGCCCCTTTCAAATTCTGTAAATCTCTGTTCTTCTGTCGTGAAAAACATTGATAGAGTTTCTTATTTCTTTAATTATATCAAAATCGCAGTCGGCGGTTATGACTTCTTCCTTTTCACCCGCTCTTGCAAGCACCTTGCCCCACGGGTCAATTATCTGTGACGAACCCCCGAAAACAGCTCCGTCCGCTGTACCGCAGGAATTGCAGCAAGCAACAAACATCTGATTTTCGATAGCTCTTGCCTGAGTAAGCACCTGCAAATGGTTCACTCGTTTGTCTGGCCACTGTGAAGACATAATCAGAAGCTCGATTTTTTCAAGCGCAAGCGTTCTGATAAGCTCCGGGAATCGAATGTCATAGCAAATCACTATTCCGCATTTTTTGCCGTCAAGTTCAAAGGTAACGACATTACTGCCGAAATTGAAATATTTATGTTCGTCCATCGGAGTAAACAAATGCGTTTTGTCATACTCAGCCACAAGTCTGCCGTCACGGTCAAATACGCAGGCTGTATTAAAAATTCCGCCGTTTTTTATATTTGCCACGCTGCCGGCGGCAATATTAACTCCGTAATCCCTCGCAAGAGCGGAAAACACCGACTTAACTCTGCTGCAATCATCCTCGCAGTATTTCTCAAGGTCTTCCCTTGGGAAATAGCCCGTGCTCCATGTTTCGGGCAATACTATAAGGTCCGGGTTTTCGTTTCTTGCAGTCGAAGTAATAAGCTCCTCAGCTTTTTTATAATTACGCTCAACATTGCAAAATTCCATATCGAGCTGAACACAGCTTATTCTCAAAAAATCACCTACTAACAAAAAATCCGCTTCAAAGTAATACAAATTACTTTGAGGCGGAGAAAAATCCGTGGTACCACTCAAATTGCGTTCCTTCCTTGGAACGCCTCTCGCAGGATTGACTAATCCATCAATTTTAACGCTTTTCGGCGGGAAAAACTAATAACACAATGCGGCTTTCATCTTTCCGGCTCGGAAGTGATGGGAATTGCGGTTTAATGCTGTCGGCTCGCACCAAACGCCGACTCTCTGAAGCTTTCAGCCGCTTCCGTCTTCGTCACAGCCTTTATATAATAATGAAATAATTATAATTATATACGGTATTTTTTTCAAGTGCTAACATAACATTTAGTCAATACAATTTGTTATGTATTCATATCTTTTAGCTATGATAGCTTATTTAAGCATATCCTTGTTGAGCGTCTGTCCGTATGCTTCGGCAACATCAACGAGTCCCTCGTCCGAAATAGTCTGAATGATAGGCTTATTGCAGCTCAAAATTTTGCAGTAAATCTCGGCAGACTTTTCGATGGTGTGCATAAGTCCAAAAGCATTGTCAAAGGTATCGCCCGATACGAACAAACCGTGATGCGCCCATACAACAGCGTCATAAGTTTTAAGAAGCTCACATGTTCTGTTTGCAATTTCAGCTCCGCCCGGAATCATCCATTCAACTACGCCTACTCCGTTCGGGAAGATTATCGGACACTCTGTCATACTCTGCCAGAGAACCTTTGAAAATACCTCGGCTTTAAGCGGAAGAACAAAGGTCAACGCTATAATATTTACGGGATGAGCATGGTAAATGACTCTGCACTTTCCGTCGGTAGCCGCAGCTCTGACGCTGTGATTCATAAAATGAGTCGGGAATTCGCTTGTCGGACCGCCGCCGTTCACAAGTCCCCATACTATACGGTAGCTGTCGCCGGCATCATTTATTTCAACAATGCAGATATTGGCGGCAGGATCAAGAATTACATTTCTAAAAAATTTACCCGTTCCGGTGACCATAAAATGCTCGCCCTTCATATTATCTGCCTGAACGCCCATATTAACCCAAGGTCTGTCATATGTAAAAAACGGCTTGCACTGCTCAACCTCCTCGGCAGTCATACGGTAAGAAAGGTTACCGCCGTTTCTTTCGTGCCAATTCTGATTGTATCCGTCATCACAAAGCCTTATAAAACTTTTAACTACATCAAGTTCCAAAATATCCATATTTTCCACTCCTTAAATAACGCCGCACAATCGTCTTATGCGGCGTCTTTTTTATATATTACCATTTCACGGTTTTTTTGTCAATAATTCTACGCTTTTCATATTAAATAATTCTCGCGGTCGAATTAGGATCAAACAAATGAATTTTATCCGTTTTTACGGCTATCTCGGTTATATTATCATCTGCTTCCTCCGCCGGTACGCTTGCGATTATTTTTTCCCCGTCATAGTCAAAATAAAGATTTGTCTCATTTCCCATAAGCTCGCTGACCTCAATTTTCACATTTAAAATCTTGCCCTTATATTGAGCCGATTCAAGATTTTTAGTTACAAAATCTTCCGGTCTGACGCCAACTTTTATATTTTGTCCGTCATATGCGTCCGCCGCATTGATATCCTCGAATTTATCGGTTATATCAAGCTCGTTTTCTGCAAGTTGGAGAAACACTCCCGAATCGCGTTTTTTAAGCTTTGCGCTCAAAAAATTCATTTGAGGAGAGCCGATAAATCCCGCTACAAACATATTGCACGGAAAGTTATACAGATTTTGCGGAGTATCCGCCTGCTGAATAACTCCGTCTTTCATCA
>JAQXHF010000071.1 GCA_029007095.1 Clostridia bacterium
ATTTCTTTTACAAAATCTATTGAAAAAACGACAATTAGCGTGTATCATATCATTGTTGGCGTGACAACACGATGACAACAAAAATCTTGATAGTCCGTATTTTGCGGATAATCTGAACACTCCCGATAATGTGTGCAAAAACACCCATACAAAATTGTTTAAGTCACAGTTTTCGGGAGCGAGTGGGAATAATACCAACCGGTTGTGAAAAGCCTGAGAGTTGATTGCAAAACTCTCAGGTTTTTATGGTTAAAAAGGAAATGTTGTCGATAAGCCCAAATCAACCGACCAAATGCTGTGGGTACAAAAGATGAACAATATCCGCAACCGTGCAACGGAAATTGTGAACACGGAAATTATTTACGCAGTATAATTGTAGCTGCGGCAGGGAGAAATCTCTGCCGCCTTTTGCAATTGAACGATTTAAAATATTATGTTAAAATATACTTGTTCTATGTATAATAGATATGAAAATGCAAGCAATTCTACGGTGCGTGGGTGTAAATTCAATAAGGCACAATGCTATAATCCGTTTCAGAAAGGATGGTGCTTCATGAACCAAGAAAAAACAGGTAAATTTATTGCCAAAAAGAGGAAAGAAAAATCCTTAACTCAGCAGGAGTTAGCAGATATATTGGGAATTAGCAACAAAACAATTTCTAAATGGGAATGTGGAAACGGACTGCCGGAGGTTAGTTTGATGATGCCGCTATGTGAAGTATTGGGTATTTCGGTTAATGAATTGTTATCAGGCGAAGAGCTCGATAATACCTATGTAGAAAAGGCCGAAGAGAATTTTATTGAGCTTATCAAAGAAAAAGAAAATACTAAATTGAGCAATCAAAAGCTTGCTCTTTGGCAAATCGTTTCTGTTTTCATAACGATTGTTCTTTGGCTAATTTTATTCGCTGACAGCAATGTGTATCAGTTGGGACAAAGACCAACACCTATTACCCTGTGCTATTTAGCCATTGGGCTTGTTTCGATATATGCAACAGTTTCGATTTGTGGGTACGGACTTTTGAAAAGAAACACTACGATGATATTTACAGCGTTGTCATTTGCTTCGTTGGTATGTTTGCTGGTTTGCTTGGGGTACAAACATTTTGGCTAATGATACCTGCAATTATTGGAATAATTATTTGTTTTGCATTAAGTGTTTGGGGGTTATATAGAAATAAGAACACGAAATAGGTTGTTCTGTTAAATCTGGGGCTGTCTTAGTGCGACAGCCCATTTATTGTATTTTTGTGTGGTATTATGTCGATTTCCAATTTATAAAGTCATAAGCTAAATTACCGAGCTTTGACAACTCCGAATCGGGAGAATTTTCTTTTAGTAGTTCTGTTATTTTTGCTTGACATTCCAGATACTGTTGTTCAGTAATTTTGCTCCAAAAACAGTCTTTAATGCTAAGCTTTTTAATAATAATACTGTCAAGCGGGCAATCGCACACCGAAAAATCAGGAACAGGTCTGTCTGTAAATATCATATCACTAAAAACATACAGATATTTGTAGGTTATATTTATAAGCTTTTGAGCAAGTCCAAATCCGGTTACATAGCGATTACCGTTCCCTATAATCTCGTCACAAAACAACGATGAAATATCTTTAATTGTTTCTCTCGAAAATACATAATTTGACTCGTAAACAGCCTTGTTTGCGGCAAAGCAAATCTCATCTTTGGTATGCAGAAAGGAAGCGCTGTAATAACGGCCTGCTGTCATCATATCTGAATATGCTAATTCTATACACCTTTTTACCACTTCCTCAGGACATTGCTTGTTCGTTGACGGTCCCAATACGAATGACTCTAAAAAGTCCTTTTTCCAATCTTTCATAAGCCGTTCCTTTCACGATAAGTTAATACCCCTAACATAATACCGCTGAGTTCCTGTTATGGTAATTTTGTATTTCCACATCGTATTTCCGTGAAGAACCTTTAAATTTTGCCTTGTATTTGCTAAGAATTTTATTAAAGCAATTTGATGATATCTTCTTTGGGCATCGCACCGACAGACTGATTTATTATATTTCCGTTTTTCATAACCACGAGCGTCGGTATGCTCATAATTCCGAATCGGCTTGCAAGCTCCGGCTGCTCGTCCACATTTATTTTGCCGACCTTTATATCGCTGCGCTCGGACGCTATTTCGTCAACCACAGGACTTACCATACGGCACGGTCCGCACCAGCTCGCCCAAAAATCCAGCAAAACCTCCTTGTCGCAGGTCATAACTTCATTCCGGAAATTATCATTAGTTATTGTTACAACAGACATATTTATCTCCTTTTGATTTAGTTAATAATTATATTATACACCGATTTACTTCTTTTTGCCCAAAAGGAACGGTAAAAATTTATTGATTATATACGCCGCAACGCTGCATATCAAAACTATAAATATCACTGCAAATAAACTTACGACAGAACTAAACACTATCGAAGTTTCGTAATTCAATATTGATATTGATAATATAAATTTAAGCAGATAATTTGCAAAATACTGCACAGGTTCTAAGGCGTAGAAAATCAGAGAATTTTTGCCGCAGAACTCCAAAACCTTGTTGTTTCCTATGAACATAGACAAAGAAACTATCATAGCGGTTCCTGCAAACGCGCCTAAATAAAACAGTATTATATTGCCGTAGCAGTTTGTATGCATATCTATTGTTCCGAAAAATTTAATGTTTATAAATCCTATTATCGCACAAAGCGCAAAGGAAATTATCGGTACAAAAAATTTTTTAAGCTTTTCGGCGGCATTATACTTCCTGAAAAGATATCCTACGGTCAAAAACGGAAGCGCTATACAAGCTGTATCAATATGCCACGGCAAAGTTACATTTACACCTTTAACTGTAAAATATGTAATAAACGCAAGTGCAAAAGAAATCAACGCCAAAAATACAGGATGATTTTCAAGCAATCTGCTCAACAGGTAAAAAACAATAAAGGCAACAAAAAGCGTCGGAAGATACCATAAAAGGTCATTATTGCCATACTGAATTATCGGATTAAGAAGAAGTTTCAACCATTCTATTTCGTCGCCCTTGACAATTTTCATCGCAACAGCAACGGCAACAGAGCCGGTCAGTCCGAGAGTAAACACCGGCAAAATAAGGCTTTTCGCTTTTCCTTTCACAAATTCTTTAAAGCTGCTCTTTCTTGAAAAGCAATAGCCGGAGAGAACAAAAAACAGAGGCATATGAAATAAATAAATAAATTCAGAAAAAACTATCGGTGTGCTTATTGTATGGCCGAAAAAAACAAAAATTATCGCAAAACCCTTTGCTATGTCAATCCAGCCTATTCTTTTAGAAGTCAAAGAACTATTTTCCATAAAATCACTCGGTTCTGTTTTTATTTGTTTTAATACTCATCAGCGCCAGCATTATAGCCGGGAAAGCGGTGCAGACGAGCAATCCGAATTTAAGCGGTTCCATTGTTATCATTCCGCTTTTTTCTGCCGCGTCGGAAACAACTCCTGCGAGCCACGGCCCGAATGCACATCCGAAATCACCGAACATTGCAAGCATCGCAAACATTGCCGTGCCTCCGCGTTTAAACTCCTTTGCCGCAAGGCTGAATGTTCCCGGCCACATCAAGCTTACCGATATTCCGCAAAGCGAACAGCCTATCAGCGAAAGCATAGGTATGCTTGACAGCGTGGTGATAATATACGAAACAATGCACAGCGCGCTGCAAGCCGTAAGAGCGGTCTTTATTTTTATTTTTTCACCGACGAAGCCGTATATTGTTCTGCATACGGCCATCATCAATGCAAACGCGCAAGGTCCGAGCAAATCACCCACGGTCTTGTCAACACCGAGACTTTTTTCGGCAAAGGTGGAAGCCCATTGAGCCATTGCAATTTCAGAAGCTCCCGCACAGGTCATAAGCAAGGCAAATATTATAAATTTCCTGTTTTTAAAAAGCTCCTTTATGCTCATCTCGTCCTCGCCATCCGGCACCGGCGGGAAAATCGGCACTCGCGCAAACAGAAAAATATTAACAAGCGGAACTATCGCCCAAAATATCGGCGCGGCGCTCCAATGCTCGCTTCCGGCGGCTTTTATTCCCAAGGTTGTTATCAAAACAACCGCCATCTGTCCCCAGCAGTAAAAAGAATGGAGCAAGCTCATTTCGCCCGATTTGTTTTCAAGCGGAAGTCCCTCGATTATGGGACTTACAAGTACCTCGATAAGACCGCTTCCGGTTGCATAAATCAGGATTGATATAACAAGTCCTGCATACGGTCGGCTCATAACATTCGGCAGTACGCCGAGAAAAACCAATCCGACTGCGCTGAAAATATGGGCAATTACAATGGATTTACGGTAACCGAGTTTTGCTATAAGCTTGACAGAAGAAAAATCTACAACGAACTGCGTTACAAAATTTATCATTATCAGCCAGCTTATTTTTGTGTAGCTGATTTGAAACTGATTCTGAAAAATTACATAAAAAATCGGAGCAAGATTATTTATAATAGCCTGAACGAAGTAACCGGTATAGCAGGCGATTTTTGTAGCGGTATATTTTTTATTCATCGTAAAGCTCCGTGTTATCGGTATTTTCGTCTTTCCACTCCCACCAGCGAAGCTTCTTTTCCTCCGGCTTCACGGTGTTTGCAAAATATACTGCACAGCGCATTTCATAAAGGATTGCCCTGTCGGCAACGCTTCCGCTTTCAACGCAGTAATCAAGATAAAGATTATCAGCCTGTTTACCTCTTAGCTGAGATGTCGTTTCAAATTCGAGAATTCGGAATGCGTTTTTCGCTTCATCGCTGATAAATTTAAGCTCGCTGATTTTCACATCGGCAGGCTCTTTGTTCTTTCTACTGAAAAGCATTTGTTAACCTCCGAAAATAAATATATCCTTATAATTTTATCATATAATAAATATTTCGTAAAGTGTTGAAAAAAGAAAAAATTTGTGATAATCTTTATTCGGTGATAATATGAAAAAAATAGTTGTTTTTGTCAACGCGGTTTTAGCCGGAATATGCATCTCTTTGGGCGGAATCGCATTTCTCAGTATCGAAAATAAAGTCGTAGGCGCGCTGTTTTTCACGCTCGGGCTTTTTACTATCGTTACAATGAAATTCAATCTCTTTACGGGAAAGGTTGCGTATGTTTTCGACAACAAGCCCTCCTACATAATTGATGTGCTGATAATTTGGTTAGGCAATTTCGTCGGAACTTTCCTGACTGCGGCGGCGGTCAACCTGACAAGGATAGCTGACATCGGAGCAAGAGCCGCGTCAATGTGCGAAACGAAGCTGAACGACAGTCCTCTGAGCGTTTTTATCCTCGCGGTTTTCTGCAATGTTATGATATTTATAGCGGTTGACGGATTTGCCGGCAATCCGCATCAGGTCGGCAAATATCTTTCGCTTTTCTTTGGCGTAGCAGGCTTCATCGTCTGCGGCTACGAACACTGCGTTGCAAATATGTTTTACATTTCCGTTGCAAATATGTGGAGCGCAAAAGCGTTTTTATATCTTCTGATAATGACGCTCGGCAATACTGTCGGCGCATGGATAATTCCGCTGTCACGCAAGTTCACAGAAAAATATACTAAAAAAGACTGAACACAAAGTAAAAAGAATATACAATTAAAGGGGATGTAAAAAAAGCGAAGACCGTATAAAACCGTATAACACAAGGGGTTCTTATTCAGTA
>JAQXHF010000072.1 GCA_029007095.1 Clostridia bacterium
GATTTTGTCTGCCCGACGGCGTACAAAGGTACGCCGAGTGGCGAAGTTTGTTCGTAGTATAAAACATAAAAATATTTATATTTTACACTTTAATGTAAATTTATGGGGTTCTTGCGGTTTTCATACCGAAGAACCCCCTTGTTATACGGTCTTCGCTTTTTTACATCCCCGTTTTAATATGTGCAAAAAAGTTTAACCGGCAAACCATTTATTCTTTTGCGGCTTAGGCGGAGGCGGGGGACAGCAGAAATTTACAAGTATAGTGTCTTCGCCGATTACATCTATATCACACCACGGTATCACTATATCGTCGCATTTTCCGAAAAAACCTAATCCTCGCCCTCTGCCGTAGATGATAAGAGAAACGAGCTTGCCGTTGCAAGTGTCAATTTCCACATCATCAACATGTCCGAGCCTTGCTCCGTTACTTTTACAAATAACTTCTTTGTTGCGTAAATCGGCAATACAGCAACCCATACAAAAATCCGCCCTTCTTTTTGTTAATTATTTTTGATAAGCTTAATATTGTAATAAATGCTTAATTGTGGTATTATATAGTAAATAATATTATGAAAGGTGTTATTTTATGAAAAAAATCATTTCATTGATTCTTTCGGTAGTTTTGACGCTTTCCGTATGCGTCGTCGGATTTTCAACCGTCGCTTCTGCTGCCGATACAAAGGCTGTGGAACAGTCTCAGGCTGAGGCTGTTATGACGGAAGTCGCTTCTGCTGATTTTTCGGCATACAGTCTGAATACAGCTAATCTCGGCGATGCGCTTCTGAAACTCCTCTACGGTGTGGTAGATAAGCTTATCGACTGTGTTGTAGGCGCATTGAACTCGGTTGTTCCGTCCGTCAGTTTTAATGACAAGGACTCTTTTGTGAACGATCAGCTCAGCGAGGGAATTGCTCAGTATCTTTCAGAGCCGGCACAGGGAGCTAAATGGAGCCTCGGTTACGGCAGTGCTTCCCTGCAAACGGGTAACGAGCTTGACGGCGAGCATTTCGTAGGCGGAAGTCTTTCTTTCCCGAAGACTAAGGCTGCTACGGCTGTTTACGACGATCAGAGAGTCAGAGTTATAGCTCTTAACGACGGCAGCGGTAGAGGAACTGTTGTTTTTGCTGTTATTGACGGTTTCGGAATTTCTAATGAAACTGTAAGAGAAATCAGAGCTGAGCTTGCCGATTTTGCAAAGGCAAAAAATGTTGTAAGCATTAACATCTCCGTTCTTCATCAGCATAGCTGTGTTGATACATACGGAATGAACGGCGACCTGCTTAAAATGATTTTTGTAAATCCTTGCTTAAATATCATAAATAATAAGTTCGGCACCGATAAGGAACTCCTTAACGGTCTTAACGAAGAATTTATGGCAAATCTTTATAAGCAGACCGAGCAGGCTATCAAAGACGCTGTTAATTCAATGACAGACGGTAAAATGTACTATTCTGAGATTGACGCGTCCGATTATATGAGAGACAAGCGCGATCCTATCGTATTTGATCCGTACATACACCGTATTCGCTTCGTACCCGATAACGGCGAGCGCGAAACATGGATTTGCAATATGGCTATTCATTGCGTAGGTAACGGCGCGGCAGGCACAGAGGTAACAGGCGACTATCCGTACTATATGGAGCAGGTTATCAACTCAAAGGCTGACGCTAACTTCATCGAGCTTCAGGGCGCTGAGCTTGCAATCACTTCAAATCATGACACGCTTGATACCGAAGATATGACAAGACTTGAATCGCTTAAAGTGTTCGGAACTGCGCTTGGTAACCTTGTTGTAGACTCCAACGAAAAGGAGAGCGAGGTCGCTCCGCTTCTCAATCTTAAAATGTCGGAGTATTATATTCCTATATCAAATACAATCCTTGAGTTTGCAGGCAGACTCGGCGCTGTTACAAACACAGTTGTAACAACAGGAAAATGCGATAAGGACCTTGAAGTTGCTACGGAAATCGGATATATGGAGCTTGGCACGGATATTGCCGTTGCTCTTATTCCCGGTGAGCTTGAACCTACCATCGCTTACGGCGGCTCTTTAAGCGCGTCAGAGTCATGGTCAGGTGAGGATTTTGATTATCCCAGCCTTCAAGAGATTGTCGGCAGCAAGAAATTGCTCGTATTCGGTCTTATGAATGATCAGGTTGGATACATTCTTGCAGATAACGATTTCAAGAGCTTGCTTGCGGGCGAAAATGAAGAAATCGTTGCAACGGGTAAAAAAGCAGGTTCAACAACCGTCGAAGCTTTTGAAGCCCTTTACAACAGTATTGAAAAATAATAAATCTTGAATAGATTGGCTGCCGCTTTGGGTTTTCTTGCTCAAAACGGCAGTTGCTTTAAACGAGGTGCAAAATGAAGAGGTTATTATGTCTTATGCTATCAGTATCTTTTGCTCTTTCTACCGTTGCGGCGTCGGCGTTTGCCGCGGACAGAAAGCAATACAGTCAGCCTTTTGATTCGGGAACAGAAAGCAGCGATACATTCAGAATTCCGTCAATCATAACGCTGCAAGACGGCTCTGTAATGGCTGCTGCCGATATGCGTTATTCTCACGGTATGGATTCTCCGCAAAATATTGATACTTTGCTTGCGTTTTCACCGGACGGTTATGGAGATTGGGAATATACCGTTGTCAATCATTTCGACGATTATGCCGACGGAGTTACAGATGTAAACAGCGCTTCGTTTATTGACAGCGCGGCGGTACAGTCGGAAAAAACCGGACGAATATTTATTATAACCGACGCTTTCCCGTCAGGTACGGGTTATTCTCAGGCAAAAAGGGGAAGCGGATATAAAGAGATAGACGGAGTTAAACGCTTGGTTTTAACGGACGGAAAAAATAAATACTATCTCGGTGATTATGACGGTAATTTTGCGCCGGTGCTTAATTCTTCGTTTGAGCAAACAGAATATGAGCTTGACCGTGAATTCCGCGTTTATAAGGACGGAAATCCTGTTTTCGTTGAACAAATCGGTTCAAACGAACAGGTTTGTCAGAGCATATTCTATGATTCTTCCGAAATTCGTTTAGCTGTGAAAACATCATATCTGTGGCTTCGTTACAGCGATGACAACGGTAAAACATGGAGTTGTCCGCAAATTTTGAATTCACAGGTAAAATCCGATTATGAGAGTTTTCTCGGAATTTGTCCGGGCAGAGGACTCGTTACCGAGGTCGATGGTAAAGAGAGAATCATTTTTACGGTTTATGACAATGTATTCGGTGAGAATACAAGCACTGTTTATTCCGATGATAACGGTGAAACCTGGACTCGCGGCAATGAAACTCATCATAGAGCAGGCGTTAAAAAAACAAGTGAATCTCAGTTAGTGGAGATGCCGGACGGAACGCTTCGTATGTATTCGAGGAGCGAATGTGACTATGTTGTTTATTCCGATAGCAAAGACGGCGGCGTTTCGTGGACTCGCTTTAAAGCCGATAAAAATTTAATGTCTAACGGCAACTGTATGGTTTCTTTTATGAATTACAGTAAAAAGATAAACGGCAAGTCTGTTATTATCGGTTCTTTTCCGTCTAATCCTCTCAGCCGTGAGGACGGCATATTAAAGATAGGTTTGGCCGACGGCAAAGGCGAAGTTGAATGGATAACGGAATATCACATTAACGACGGATTCTTCGCGTATTCCTGTATGACTGAGCTTTCTGACGGAAATATAGGACTGTTGTATGAGGACGAAAGTTATCATATAAATTATAAGGTATTGACCGTTGATGAGAATGGATTTGTAAAAGAAATCAACGGAAATGATTGTGAATATAACAATTCATACAATGATAAAGATGAATTCTTATTAACATTTAAGAAAATACTGAACAAACTTATGCTTTTATTCGGTTTGATGTAATTTTACATTACAGAATAAATATCCGCAGCTTATTAAAATAAAAAAGATTATTGTATGCAAATTATATAAAAATCCGAGTGCTTTTTGTAAAATATTACCTCTTAACAACAAAATTGCACAAAAAACTTGACAGGAGTTTGGCTAATCAGTATAATATATGCATAAATGAACGAGGGCGTTCCCAGATTAAAGGAACGCCCTCGTTTTTTATTATTTTTAAAAGAGAGGGGTATCTGAATGAAAGGATACACGGTACAAGCGCTTAACACAGTAGCTTTTTGTGGTGAAGCGGTGCAATTTGAAGAAAGCGAGGCGGCTGTAAGATGAATGTTGAGTCAATTCTTGAACAGGCAAGCGGTGAGATTTTCTCCGTATGGTTCCTTATAGGAGCGGTTCTTGTCTTCTTTATGCAATGCGGTTTCGCGATGGTTGAAACAGGCTTCACAAGAGCGAAAAATGCCGGTAACATCATAATGAAAAACCTGATGGATTTCTGCATAGGTACTCCGATGTTTTTGCTTCTCGGCTTCGGCCTGATGATGGGACAGGAGGTTCTCGGCGGATTTTGCGGATTACCTACTATGGGCATTTTTACTGATTACGCGAATTTTGACTGGTCAAACTTCGTATTTAATCTCGTTTTCTGCGCGACAACAGCGACGATTGTTTCCGGCTCGATGGCTGAGCGTACTAAGTTTTCGTCGTACTGCATTTATTCCGCAGTAATTTCGGCTGTGGTATATCCCATAGAAGCCGGTTGGATTTGGAACAGAGAAGGTTGGCTCGCAAATCTTGGCTTCCACGATTTTGCAGGTTCTTGCGCTATACATATGGTAGGCGGTATTACTGCTTTTATCGGAGCTGTAATGGTTGGCCCTCGTATCGGCAAATATGCCGTTGACAACAAAACGGGCAAAAAGGTAGCAAAGGCTATTCCGGGCCACTCACTTACCCTCGGCGCACTTGGTGTATTTATTCTTTGGTTCTGCTGGTACGGATTCAACGGTGCCGCTGCTAAGAGCGTTTCTCAGCTTGCTTCAATTTTGCTTACAACTACCTGTGCTCCTGCTGTTGCAACCTGCACAACGATGATTTTTACATGGATCAAGAACGGCAAACCCGATGTTTCTATGTCGCTTAATGCTTCGCTTGCCGGACTTGTAGCGATTACAGCAGGTTGTGATGTAGTTGACGCATTAGGTTCGTGCATTATCGGACTTGTTTCCGGCATACTTGTAGTTGTTGCGGTTGAGTTTATTGATATTAAGCTCAAAGTTGATGATCCTGTCGGTGCAGTTGCTGTTCACTGCGTAAACGGTATGTGGGGTACTATTGCCGTAGGTCTTTTTGCAAAGGTAGGCGTTCCGGGCAACGATTCATATAGCGGCCTTTTCTACGGCGGCGGATTCAAACTGCTTGGAATTCAGGCGTTGGGACTTGTCTGTGTTGCCGCATGGACAATCGTTACGATGACAATAGTATTTTTCATCATTAAAAAGACAAACGGACTTCGTGTATCAAGCGAAGAGGAGATCAAGGGACTTGATGCAACCGAACATAACCTTCCGTCGGCATATGCTGATTTTATGCCTGTTGCATATTCTGCTATACCGAGCGATGTCAGCGAATCGGAAAAGAACATTATCCCCAAAGTATCTGTTGAGAGAGCTGTACCCGTTGAAACATATACGACTAAGGAGGACGCTAAGCTTACTAAGGTCGTTATGATATTCAACCCTGCGAAGTTTGAGGAAATTAAGGAATCAATGAATTCAATAGGTGTTACGGGAATGACAGTTACGAATGTTATGGGCTGCGGCACACAGAAAGGTCACATCAGAAAATACCGCGGTGTTGAAATAGCCGAGATGAACCTTAATCCGAAGATGAAGCTTGAAATGGTTGTTTCTGCCGTCCCGGTCAAAAAGGTTGTTGAAACTGCGCGCGATGTGCTTTATACCGGAAATATAGGCGACGGAAAAATATTCATCTATGATGTAGAGGATGTCTTTAAAGTCCGTACGGGTGAACACGGATATGATGCGCTTCAAGGCGAAGACGATGTCTGATTGTTCTGATAAAGCTGTTGTTATAACAGTTTAATAAATCAAATAAAAAGCTATAATTCACAAAGTTTAAAAGCTTTTGAGAATTATAGCTTTTGCTTTGTATTGCTTTCTATAAAAAATGCCGCAATAAGCTATGCTTGCTTACTGCGGCAGATTTTTTTATTTGATTTTATTTGATAACTCTGACTTTAATTACTCCGTCAATAGCTTCAAGCTTTGAGATATCGGCGTCCGAGTCGGTAACTGTGTAGCCGTAAGCTCCTCTTGAAGCATATTTTACATCAGCACCGATTGCGGCATGAACCGCGTCAACCGCCTCAGCCTTATGAATGACGCAAACTCTTGTTCCCTTGACAGGATCAAGCTCCAAGCGGGGCATATTTACGGAATTAACGATTTCTCCCTTTTCAATGTATGCAATCAATTCGTCGGCAGCCATCATAGCGCAGTTGTCTTCGCTTTCCGGAGTGGAAGCGCCGAGATGGGGGATAGCTATAACTCCGTCGGCACCGATGATTTCGTCGGACGGGAAATCGGTTACATAGGCGGCAGCCTTACCGCTTTCAAGAGCGTCGAGCATATCGGCGTCATTTACAAGACCGCCTCTTGCAAAATTCAATATACGAACTCCGTCTTTGCAAAGCGCAAGAGTATCTTTGTTAACCGTGTTCTTTGTTGACTCTGTGAAAGGTACATGGATAGTTATATAATCGCTCTTTACAAAAATATCGTTTATATCCTCAACTACCTCAGTTCCCTCCGGGAGAGCGGCCCTGATTTTTTCGGAAAGGTATGGATCATAGCCTACGATTTTCATTCCGAGGGAGGAAGCGGCAACGGCAACCTTATAACCGATTGCACCAAGACCGATAATGCCAAGTGTTTTACCGGAAATTTCGGGGCCTGCAAATTGAGACTTGCCTTTTTCAACAAGCTTGCCGACCTCGTCGCCCTTACCTTTTAAGCCCTTGCACCAATCGTAGGCGGAAGCAACTTTTCTTGAAGCGAGCAGAAGTCCGCATATTACAAGCTCTTTTACCGCGTTGGCGTTTGCGCCGGGAGTGTTGAAAACAACTACGCCGTTTTCGGCGCATTTGTCAACCGGAATGTTGTTTGTACCTGCTCCGGCTCTTGCGATAGCAATAGTGCTGTCCGAAAGAGTCATATCATGCATTGAGGCGGAACGCACCATAATCGCGGTCGGATTTTCGATATCCGTTCCGCAAGCATAGTCCGCACCGAACTTATCTGTACCGCATGCAGCGATTTTATTTAAAGTTAAAATACTATACATATATATTACCTGCCGTTAAGCGTTTTCCGCTTCAAATTTTTTCATAAAGTCAACGAGAGCCTGTGCGCCTTCGATGGGCATTGCGTTATAAACCGAAGCTCTCATACCGCCGACTGTCTTGTGACCTTTAAGGTTGATGAAGCCTGCCTTGCTTGCTTCTGCGATAAATTTAGCGTCAAGCTCCTTGTCGCCGGTAACGAAAGGAATGTTCATAAGCGAACGGTCTTTTTTCTCAACAGTACCTTTGAAGAGCTTGCTGCTGTCAAGATAATCGTAGATAATAGAAGCCTTTTCGATATTTCTTTCTTTCATAGCTTCAAGTCCGCCGATATCGTTCTTAATCCATTCAAGAACGAGCTTGCACATATAAATTATGAAACAGGGCGGAGTGTTGTAGAGCGACTTTGCGTCAGCCTGAATCTGATAATTAAGCATTGTCGGAGTTTCGGGACGGGCGTTACCGAGCATATCCTCACGGGCAATGATGATGACAAGACCTGCGGGAGCAACATTTTTCTGAGCGCCGCCGTAAACAACGGCAAATTTTGAAATATCAAGCGGCTCGGAAAGGAAGCAGGACGAGATATCAGCGATATGCGGAATGTCGCCCGTGTCGGGAATGTAGGGGAACTTTGTACCGTAAATGGTATTGTTCATACAATAATATACATAGTCTGCGTCAGGTCTGAAACTCTCTCTTGTTGTTTCGGGAATGTAAGAGTACATCTTATCCTCGGAAGAAGCAACAGCAACAGCGTCGCCGTATTTCTGAGCTTCTTTGAAAGCCATATTTGCCCAACGGCCGGAAATGATATAATCAGCCTTGCGTGAACCGTTCATAAAGTTGAGCGGAATAGCCGCAAAGTGAGTTGAAGCACCGCCGGAAGCGAAGATTACCTTGTAGTTGTCGGGAACCTTGTAAAGCTCTCTTACAAGCGCTTCCGCACCCTCAATTATATCTGTAAAAGCCTGTGAACGGTGAGACATTTCCATAACGGAAATACCCAAACCGTTGTAATCGAGAAGTTCACTCTGAGCCTTTTTGAGTACGGACTCAGGTAAAGCCGACGGACCGGCGGAAAAATTATAAACTCGTGACATAAATAACCTCCTGAAAGTGATACGGAATTTCATAAGACATATAAATCATTATGAATCAATGTATATTATACTTATTAGCGGCGATTTTGTCAACCGCGAAACATATACTTATTTAAAGTTAATTGCCGTTATAAAAAGTTTGATATTATTGAGCAAAATGTGAATATTCGGCGTAAATCAGTATATTTTATGTTTATACTGATCAAACTGTTATTTTTTTCACGATTATACTTGAAAAATTTTCCGAATTGTTATAGAATGTTATAGGTAAATTTATAAATTATCGAAAGGAAGAAAAATTTTCATGAACGCACTTAACAAAAAGACAGTTGAAGACCTTGAGGTAAGCTCAAAGCGCGTACTTGTTCGCTGCGATTTTAATGTTCCTCTTAAAGACGGTGTTATTACAAGCGACAAGAGAATCGTTGCTTCACTGCCCACTATCAAATACCTTATCGACCACAATGCAAGGGTTATCCTTTGCTCTCACCTCGGCAGACC
>JAQXHF010000073.1 GCA_029007095.1 Clostridia bacterium
ATTTAATGTTGTACTTGCATCTGTGTGTCCTAAAATGTCTTGTACGCTTTTTATATCTGCACCGTTACTTAATAACAGAGTTGCACAAGAATGTCTTAAATCGTGCGGAGAAAGGTCAGGAAGATTGTTTGCTTTCATAAATCGTTTTACTCTGCTTGTAACTGAATTGGGGTCACGGGGCAATGAATTATCAGTTTCATTCGGAAATACAAAGTCTTTTGCTTTTGCATTGGGAAACATTTCTTCTTTGTACTCTTTCAGCATTGCCGCAACACTTGAAATTAACGGAATTGTTCTTATACTGCATTCTGTTTTGGGAGTGTCAACAACAATGCCGCTTGACGGTGTATATGTTACATTACGCTTTATATCAACAGTCAAATTATTAAAATCAATATCACGCCATTGCAAACCGATTAATTCACCACGACGAACTCCTGTTGTTGTCATAAGATAAAGCATACATTTGAAGTCTATGGGACAAGTGTTTACAATATTGAAGAACTGTTCTGCTTGCTCTTTTGTCAGTGCGTCAACTTTCTTTTTCGGGAGTTTAGGACAATCAATTTTATCCATTGGATTTTCTGTTATGAACTCTTGTTTATATGCGTATTTGAATATCGAAACCAAAAATCTGTAATGATGTCTGACTGTTTTCGGGGCAAGCGGTTTTCCTTGCTTTGTTCTGTAAGTTGTTCGCAAATAGTTAATAAACAGTTGAACATCTCTTGAAGTAATACTCTGAATCACTCTGTTTTTGAAATACTCTTGTGATAGCTTTGATGAATTACGATAAAACTCAATAGTTGTTGCTTTGTGTTCTCCGTCATATATCGCAAGAGGAAACCAAATATCATTGACAAATTCGGTAAACGGTGTTTTCGCTTCTTTGATAAGCCTTTCACGCTTTCTTTGCGGCTCTAACACTTCTCGTTTGTATTGCTCACGAACTTTGATTTCCCACTCTGCCGCGGCTTTCTCTGCGGCTTTCAGAGCCTTTGCAGGTGTCAATCCGTTAGGTGCAAACCAAGTTGTGTATTGATTGATTTGCTTTCCGATTTCGTTTCTTCCGAGATACGCACGGAATTTGAAAGAAACTGTTTTGCCGTTCTTCTTGTTTTCAATTACTGTTGCCATAAAAATAAATCCTTTCCGTGCATTAACGCTTCGGATTGGATTTTTTAACGATTCTGTGTGCTTTTTTGTGTGCTTTTTTTCAAGATTGAAGCAAAGCAAAAAAATAAGAATCGTCAAAACCCGAGAGATTTCAACGATTCTTAGTGTTCGGAGTGGCGGGATTTGAACCCACGGCCTCTTGGTCCCGAACCAAGCACGCTACCATCTGCGCTACACCCCGTTCAATGTTGCTTTGCTATTATATAACAAATCTAATTTAAAATCAAGACTTTTTTTAAATATTTTTATTTTTTATCGTATTTGTTTTGAAATTGCTATAATAATCAGCGTTTTTTGCCGTAATTCAAAGAGGTTTAATGTCATTTTTCACAGAGTGCGGATTGGCCTGTTATCATTTCTTACAAATTTGCAACTTTATTATTGGCTAAATGAACTAATGCCAATTACTTGCACTTTTGGCATAAATACAGTATAATGTATATGTATAGACAAATGTACAAGTTATGGTGCTTGTAAGGAGTGGTATTATGAGCCGAAAAATACTCTCTGTCGTAATGTCGGTTATAATTATTCTTACTTTGATTATACCTGCCGCGACAGTCTTTCCCTTTGCCGTGTGGAGCGGACAAACCTCTGTCCCTGCGGTTGTTGACGGAGTTTATCAGATATCTACACCGGAGGAGCTTGCGTGGTTTGCTAAAACCGTAAACAGCGGAACTAACAGTATCAATGCTGTCCTCAATGATGATATATCTGTAAATGTTTCGGGAAGAGAGGGACTTTCTTTCTCCGAATATGTATCCGACGCGAGCTTTTCCGAGAGCAGCGTAAATCAATGGACGCCTATCGGAACTGAGTCGGTACCTTTTGAGGGAACCTTTGACGGTCAAGGTCATACTGTTTCCGGACTGTATATTAACACAACGGGTAACTATGTCGGACTTTTCGGAAGCGTAGTCAATCCCGTTGTCAATACCGATGAAAATGGAAGCATAGTGGTTGAAACCCGAATCAGTAATATAAAGGTTACCGAATCTTACATAAAGGCAAATCAGAATGTCGGCGGTATTGCCGGATATCTTAAAAATGCCGGAATTGAAAACTGCTCGTTCAGCGGAGTTATTGACGGAGATTACAACAGCGTAGGCGGTGTAGTCGGTTGGGCTTACGCCGACAGCATTGTTAATGAATGTAAATCCGAGGGTACTGTCAGCGGCAATCAGCGCACCGGCGGTATTGTAGGATTTGCAAGCGGAAACGCGGTCGTTCAGAGATGTTACAGTACGGCGGCGGTTTCCGGCTCTTCAAATGTCGGCGGCCTTGTCGGAACTTTGTCGGGAAGCGATTTAAACGGAAGCTTCTTTAAGGGCGCGGTTTCGGCTTCCGATAGGGTAGGGGGCTTGGTAGGCTACTCGGCTTTCGGCAATATGGCAAGCCTTTATTCTATCGCTTCTGTAAGCTGTGAAAAAACTAACCGGGGAGCTGCCGTCGGAGTTACCTACGGCGGAAACTACAAAGCAATTTATTACAGCTACGAAACTTCCGGCTGTGAGGATACCGTAGGTTCGGGAAAAACTCTCGAAGAAATGCAGACCGCTCAGTTTGTAAAGGAACTGAACAACGGCTTCGTATATTTCTGCTATGACTATACCACTATAAATAATTCAAACCCGGTTCTTACCTGGATGCTCGAAACCGATGTATGGCTTGGCGATTATGTAAAGCCGAAAATGAGCGACAGCGGTATATATCAGATTTCAAGACCGTCTGAGCTTGCGTGGTTTGCGGCTCTTGTTAACGGTACGCTTGAAGGCGTTGACGCCAATCCCGCGGCAAATGCGGTGGTTACAAATGATCTTCTGCTTAATATAAATGTATATGATTCCGAATACGGAGTTATGGAGTGGACGCCTATCGGAACGGCGGATAATCCATACACAGGTAATTTTAACGGCGGAGGATATAATATTGCAGGCGTTTACACGACTGTGACTTCGGGCGATGACGGCAGTAATGTCGGACTTTTCGGCAATGTCAGCGGCGGCGCTATACTCAATACGATAGTTGTTGACGGCTTGATAGTCGGTATTGAAAATGTCGGCGGAATAGTCGGCAGTATGTCAAACGGAATAATAAATAACTGCTGCTCAAACAGCGATATACGAGGCGACAAAGCTGTCGGCGGAATAGTCGGTAAGCTTACCGGTTCGTCGTCACAGATTACGGCAAGTTGCAGCATAGGTACGGTTACGGGAACTACCGCTTCCGGCGACGCTTCTTATGCACAGAATGTCGGCGGACTTATCGGATACAACAACCGAGCAGAAATAAGCAAGTGCTTCACATACGGAAGTGTAAATGCTCCGTCATCAAGAAATGTCGGCGGACTCATCGGTAACAATGCCGGAGGAAAACTGACGCTTTCCTATAACGCTGCAACGGTTAACGCTTCGGTTGCGGCGGGCGGACTTGTCGGATACAATAATAACGGTACGGTAAATCATTGCTATACCGTAGAAAAGGTAACTGCCAATTCTCAGTCGGGTATTGCTTTCGGTTATACCTCAGGCTCTAATGTTTCCGACTGCTATTATGACAAAAAATTCGCTGCGATTACAAATACAACAGACTCTGCGACGGGCTGCGACTCCGATTTTATGACCGGTACTGCCGGCATAACAAATATGGGACTTTCGACGAGCGAGTGGAAAGGTACTGCAAGCGATGAATACTTCTATTATTATCCACAACTTCTGAATGTTGCAAGCTCATCGGTCGGATTCATAAAGTCCGCTTCCTTGATGAGTGTAAGGCGAGTTCAGGACAAATATGTTGCGAGAGTCGAACTTGACGGAAGAAGCGACAGATATTTTGAAAGCATAGATGACGCCCTTACTTATATCAAGGGACTTGAAACATCTTTCATTCCGTCAATTTATATAGTTAAGGATATAACTCTTGATTCGACGATAAATATTGATGTTAATACAGGGCTTTACGGCGATTCGGGAGCGGTTGTAACTCGCGGAACGGCTCTTACCGGACCGATGCTCAATGTTACGGCTAATCTCTATCTTTCTTCTGAAAAATACGCTGACGGCGACAAGGTAAACCTTGCCCTGAACGGAAATTCGGTTAAAGGAACGCAGTCAGCCATAGTTGTTAATGACGGAGCGTATGTAAAAATCGGAAAAGGTATATCGGCTTATAACTTCGATTCCTCATCTTCCGGTTCGTTTGCGCAGGCCAATAGCGGCGGAACGCTCGATATAACAGGCGGAAGCTTCTATAAAAACAAATCAGACGCTTCCGGAGCCGTTATACTCAACAACGAGGGTATTGTTAATATTACCGGCGGTGATTTTAACAACAATTCCGTTACTGTAAACGGCGCTGTAATTGATAATGAAAACGGTCAGACAAATATAAGCGGCGGCAGCTTTACTTCAAACTCAGCCGATGAATTAGGAGGAGCCGTTTATACAAAAGGCGTTTACGCACAAACCGTTATCAGCGGTACGGCTGTCTTTGACAGCAATAAAGCGACAGGCGGCGGAGCTTTGTGTTCGGACGATTACGCAACTGTTGAAATTTCCGGCGGTACGGTAACCGCCAACAGAGCTTATTCAAACGGCGGAGCGCTTTTGCTTCAAAATGGCGGAGAAGCTGTTATCTCCGGCGGAAATATTGAATCAAATACAAGTGATAAAAATATCGGCGCAGGCGTTTATAATAACGGTTCACTAACTATGAAGGACGCTGCATTCGTCAACTCGGATAATGAGATTTATCTCCCGACGGGCAAGACTGTAACGGTTACATCCGCACTTACTGCTTCGGGATATGCGGCTACGATAGTTCCTGAAAAATATGAAACGGGACTTCAAGTTCTTGAAGGCAGCGCGATGAGTACGAATTTTACAAAATTCGGTTTGAGCGATACAACATGGTATATTGTTTCAACAGGCTGTATCACCAAGGAGCTGAAAGATACGGTTGCTGTGATGAGTAAAAAGACCGCGTATTCCGTTGAGTATTCTTCCCTTGCAGACGCTTTTGCCGCTGTATCCGAAGGGGAGGACGCGATAATTACTCTCGTTGCTGACACCACGATTACTTCTACAATTAAGGTTAACGGCGATGTTACCATTGTCAGCGACGACGAAACCTATACAGCGAAGAGAAACGGCTCTTTCTACGGAGTGCTGTTTGATGTTCAGCCGGGTGCAACTCTTCGGTTCGGTGATGTAAACAAGAATTCCGCACAGCAGGCACAGTCTGATTACGCGCAGGGTACTGCGACTGCGGGACAGTTTATACTTGACGGATGTTACAGCGATAACGGCGTTGTCGGAGCTGCGGCAGTCAGTGTTCAGAGCGGCGGAACATTTGAAATGTATGATGACGCAATCATTCAGGATTTCAAAAACACCACAACAGGAACTATTGTTGCTTTCGGAAATGTAAATATTTACGGCGGATTCATACGCGATAATATTTCGTGCTACGGCGGTGCGGTTTATGTAAAGGACGGCGGTGAACTTAAAACTTACGGAGGAATCATAAACGGAAACACCTCTGAAAACGGCGGTGATGCTGTTTACGCCCTCGGTGATGTAACAAGAAATATCCATACATATAATTATCAATATGTTGAAAAGATTTATGACGAGGACGGTAATATAACAGGTTCAAAGGATCCCGTTCTCAAAGGAACTTCAAAGAGCGACATAATAATTCCCGACAGCTCTGATGTATATCTCGGAAAGAATGTAATATACATTGAAGAAACATCTTCCGATGTTTTTGTAACGGAGCTTAGCGCAATCCCTGACGATACAGAATTCACGCCGTCGGTGATGACTGTTGATTACAAAACATACACTCCGGGAGCAATAGCGGTTTACGGCAGAAGCGTGTCAAATTATTATAATTATTTTGATCCGGTTGAGATCGGATTCTATGTAAGCTCAGACGGAACTTTCGCTCTTGACAAGATAGTTACTGCGTCAGGTTCCGGGCTTACTCTTAATCGCGATACCTCCGTTGTAACAGGTTTTGACCTTTCTGCTAAGACGGTTGCAGACGCAGTTAAGCTGTTTGCTAACGATTCCGACAAGCTTCGTTTCTATTCGGCGGACGGTAAATTGCTTACCTCAACCGATGAGCTTACCACAAACTGCACGGTTAAACTCCTCGACAGCGAAAAGGTAAATGTGACCGATACGGTTGTGATTGCCGTTTACGGCGATGTCAACTGTGATTATTCCATAGACGGCTGCGACTCCGTCATAATACGCGCGATTGCCGAGGGTATGCTTACAGACAGTCAGCTTACTGCGGCTCAGCTCAAAGCTGCCGATATCAACTTTGACGGCAGAGTAACTTCTGCCGACGCCGAGCATACGGACAGCAGCGGAATATTCACACAATCTATCAATCAGGGCTGATTTGTAAAAATCAAAATGTTAGCTTGATTAGCATAATTGCTTTGGGTTATATGTTCTGATTGAAGATGAAAATTAAATGATTTGTAACTGATAAAATAACTGCCCCGATTTGTACTGATAATGCAAATCGGGGCAGTTTAAATTAAGTTATACAAGCCGTTTTATATTTTAAGTTTTCAGTTTCGCTGTGAAAGAACTTCTTTCTCGTAGCGCTCTGTTTCTTTGTACCATTCGCTATCGAAAGGAGCATTGTTCCTGCGGCAGAATTCATCCCAAACATCGGCAAACGGATAGAACTTCAATTCCTCCTGAGATGCGAGCAGTCGGGTAAAGTTGCCCTCGTCCTGCATCTTTTTCATCTCTGCGTGAGGAGTAAGCATTGCACAAAGGAGAGCTTTCTGCATATTTCTCATACCTATTACCCATGCGGCGATGCGGTTGATCGAGGCGTCGAAGTAGTCGAGAGATATCAGGACTCTGTCGAGCGCATTGCAGGCGATTATCTCGTTTGCGATTGCCTGAACTTCGTCATTGAAGGTTACGACATGGTCGCTGTCCCAGCGTACCGGCCTTGTAACATGAAGCGCAACCTTATCGGCAAAGAGGAGCATGGACGAAATTTTGTCGCTGACATTCTCTGTCGGGTGGAAGTGACCGTTATCAAGAAGACAAAGGCAGCCGTTTTTAGCCGCGTAGTTCATATAGAATTCATGCGAACCGACTGTGCAGGATTCGACTCCGATACCGAAAACTTTTGACTCAACCGTATCAAGAAGATATTTTTTGTCAATTTTTTCGGAAAGTATTTCGTCAAGAGAGTCTTTTA
>JAQXHF010000074.1 GCA_029007095.1 Clostridia bacterium
ATTTAATGTTGTACTTGCATCTGTGTGTCCTAAAATGTCTTGTACGCTTTTTATATCTGCACCGTTACTTAATAACAGAGTTGCACAAGAATGTCTTAAATCGTGCGGAGAAAGGTCAGGAAGATTGTTTGCTTTCATAAAGCGTTTTACTCTGCGTGTAACTGAATTGGGGTCACGCGGCTTTGTGTTGTCTGTACTGCTTGGAAACAGAAAGTCTTTTGATTTGAATTTGTGTTCGTTGCTTGCTTGATAATCTTCTAATAACAATCTGACTTTTGGAATTAACGGAATCGTTCTGAAACTGCACTCTGTTTTCGGTGTATCGACTAACGCACCGCTTTTTGCTGTGTGAACAACATTTCGCTTGATTTCTATTGTTGAATTGGTGAAACTTATATCTTGCCATTGCAAGCCTAACAATTCTCCTCTGCGAACTCCTGTTGTTATCATCAGATAAAGCATACATTTAAATTCAAGAGGACAATTTTCGACAATGGAGAAAAAATGCTCTGCTTGCTCTTTTGTCAATGCGTCAACTTTCTTTTTCGGTAGTTTCGGACAATCAACCTTTTCTATCGGATTTGATGTGATGAAATCTTGTTTCAAAGCGAATGAAAACACAGTATATAAATATCTGTATATGTGTCTTATTGTCTTTGGTGAAAGCGGTGTACCTCGTTGTGATTTCTCTTTTGTTCTCAAATGATTGAGAAATAATTGAACATCGTGTGCAGTTATAGTTTGAATTGCTCTGTCTTTGAAATACTTATCAGCGAATTTGCTGATATTGGTGTAAAAGTCAATTGTTGTTCTTTTGTGTTCTCCGTCATAAATCGCAAGAGGAAACCAAAAACTGTGTATAAACTCTGTAAAGGGTATTCGACCCTCGTTTACAACTTTGCACTAAAAGTTCTGTGTCATTTTGCAGGAGTCATCACGCCGGATTTTTCAACCTACCAAGATTTTCCCGAACCCATCAAAATCTATAATACTTATAGGATGAGAGCCTTCGGCTATTGGCTTGGAGTTAACGGTATCTCTGTCATCAACAATGTTCGTTGGGGAACATCCGAAACTTATAGATATTGCTTTGACGGTGTCCAACAGAATAGTATCATCGCAATTGGCACTTGTGGTGGTAGCCCAAGGAAGCATATCGACCGTAAGCGTTTTGAAGCAGGTCTTGCGGAATTCGTTAACAGGCTACAACCTCACACAATCGTTGTCTACGGTTCTGCTAACTATGATTGCTTTGATAGGTTGAGAGAACAAGGCATAAAAATCGTTGCATTTTCTTCTGAAACTGCGAAAGCATTTGAAAGGAGGAAGTGCGATGAGTAAAGGATATAGTGGACATTTTAACGGAACTAAAGGAAGCAAGTATGCTGCAGGAAGTTCATACTTCATGGATAGTAAAGATGCATTTAGCATAAACATTAAGCGACGCAAAGATATCGATGTTAACGGTTTCTTTGATGTTATTGCACATGGCTCGCCAACATCGATAGAAATTAATTCTAATGGTACAAGAATTATGGTTAATCATCGCACTTTGGCGCGCTTACTAAAAAATGCAAAATGGTACAAAAAACAAGGAATACGATTATTATCCTGTAGTACAGGGAAACTTAATGATGGCTTTGCTCAAAATCTTGCAAATAAACTAAATGTTCCTGTTTCAGCTCCAACCTATATTTTATGGGCAGGGCCCAGTGGACGTCATTTTGTAGCTGGCGTTACAACTATAAATGGACATGCTGCTGCAGATATATCTAAACCGGGAAAATTCAAAACGTTCTATCCTAAAAGGAGGAAAAAATAATGAAGTGCTTAACTTGTGGTACTGATATGGTATGTAATATTGATGGACATTGTCTTTCTTGGAAATGTCCAAATTGTGGGGATGGGATCGCCACCTCCTATTTTGAACCTATTGAACTCGATCAAGCTGAATACTCGATAATAATAGAAAAAGTCGAAGAACCAGTGATGGAGCAAATCAAAATCACTTCTCAAATACTTAATGTCAATTATATAACAACGAGAAAACTATTGATAGAGGGGGATGCGATTTTTAAAGGGAAGGCAATACCTGTTCAAAATAGCGCAGCAATTCTTAATCGAAACAATCTAAAATTTTCTATCACTCCCGATTTCCCCTATGAAATTCAATGAGCAATTCTCGACATCGCATTATAGTTTAATTCTAATGATATTGCTTTCACAATTACATCTGAATTTCCTTACGAGATAGGATAAAAACACTAATCTGTGTGTTGGATAGTGCGTTTAAATCTCTTTCTCTTTTAAACATGGGGTGCAACGGAGCAAAATTATATACCCCTTTTGCCGAAAATGTCCTTCATGCATTTTCTGTTAAAATTGCTGTTATTTGCACAAAGCCTGTAAGCAAGTCCGTTTGCAGGCTTTTTTGTCCTATCCCTACCCTATCTCTTAAAAAATGTGACTGCACGGCATACGCTTTGCAGTCACATTTTTATCTATTCACATTTCTGTCTATATTTATTTTACATAGCTTCCGGGTACTTCCAAAACGATATCAGAAAGCGGGAACGAGCAACAGGGATGAATATATCCGTGCTGTTTATCCGCCCATCTGCGATACTCATTCTCTGCCGGCATAAATACTTCGCCGGATATCAGTTTGGAACGGCACCAACCGCACTCACCGCTTCGACAGCGTGACGGTGCAACAATTCCGGCTCTCTCGATAGCGGTCAAAACCGTTTCGTCTGCGCTTGCCTGAATATTGTATTCCTTATCAGTCTGCTTAACGGTAAGTCGGAAGACCTTGCCCTTTGCCGATGCAGGATATCCCTCCTGCTCGCTGACATTCTTCGTCACGCCAAGCATTTCACGGCGTATCTGACGGCGCGGTTTATTAAGTTTTGCGATTTCTTTCTATGCGAAACGGTACATAGCTTCCGGTCCGCACATAAAGACGCTGTAATCGTCCTGTGCGTATTTGCTGATAAGCTCTGCGGTGATAAAGCCGTGTTCGTAGCCGTCTTTCTCTTCATCGGAAAGAACATGAACCACTTGGACAAACCTTGCATATCTCATCAAGTTCGTCTTTAAAGAGAATGGATTTCTCATTTCGGCTGCCGAAAAGAATTGTCAAATTGAAATCTTCGTAACCATCCCGTATCGCATAAGCCATTGAAAGGAACGGTGTAATGCCCGAACCGCCGGCAAGGGCGATGACATTTTTCTCATCACGCAGAGGTTCGTAATAAAACTGTCCCTCTCCGCCTGAAATTTTAACTTGATCACCGACTGCCCAATTATTCAAAATCCAATCCGCTGCAAATCCGTTCGGATTTTCCTTAACCGTGATAATAACTCTGCCGTCAAGCGTATATTTAGGTGATGAAGAAACCGAATACGGTCTTGTTACAACGCTGTCACCGATTTTCAGCGATACGCTCACATACTGGCCTGCTCTGAACATTGAAGCCGGCTTACCGTCGCTGCGTTTGAGAACAAAACTTTTTGCTCCTGCGTCCTCGTGCGGTATAATCGACTCAATCGTCATATCCTGATAATCGGGATGCATAGCCTTTGCGGCGGCATTGATAGGATAATTTGCCTTGATCTCCGTTGCAGGAGCCGCCTGAATGACAGCTTCACGGTCAATTCCCATATTCTTAAATTTCAGCATATACTTTAAGCCGATAAAGCTGATTTTTACCTTAACTGACATTATTTGTTACCCTCCTTACTCATTGCTATATCCGCTACGATCTTGCCGCAGGCGTAAGCCGAACTGTATCCGTCGCCTCTCGGTCCCGAAGTGCCTATCGGATAAAGTCCGTCCATCATCGGATAATCGCTGTCAAGCGACATACTGCGGGCAAAAATGCCATCCCAATCTGTCGTTTCATATCCGTAAACGCTTCCCTCCGGCACATTCAGATATCTTGCAAAAGTAAGCGGTGAAGAGGTAACTGCCTCCTCAACATGCGGTTTTATATCAATTCCCGTCTTGTCTTTGAGATTTTTCATCATCTTCTCGGCAAGCTTTATCTTCTTATCTTTATATTCTTCCGGTTTCACATTGTTCCAGTCCTCGGCGCTGTTAAAAGTCGTAAAACTGCAAACACAAGTTCCCTTAGGTGAAAATTCGGGATTTGCTATATTATAGCAAAGGAAAATGGAATAATCATTTGTATCAATATTCTGCATTGACTTGTATTCCTTGACGGAATCACAACTTGAAGAAAGGAAAATACTGTAATCCTTGATACCAAGCTCCTCAGGCGTACAATCAAGTCCGTAATATGCCGTAAACATTCTCGCTCCGTAACGCTGATTTCTCGCATTGGAGAGCTTTTTTTCACGCTCCGGTATGAGCTTCTTGTCAACCATTTTGCCGTAAATAATATCGGGGTTAATATTGGCAAGCACATAGTCGCAAGCCACTTCGCCCATAGTTGTTTTTACACCGCAAACTTTACTGCCGTTGAAAACAATCTCCTCTTCTCGGCAATTAAACCATACATCGCCGCCGAGTTCTCTTATGCGCTCAATCATCGCAACGCTTATTTCGTGAGAAGTATGCGCCGGAATATATGCGCCGTTTTCAACATAACTGCTTACCATTGAGCAATAATGAATAAATGCAAGATGCTCCAAATCAACGCCGAGATACGACCAATAATTTTCAAGAATGTCCTGCATCTTCTGCGGCATTTTCATCGCATTGAAAACGGTTCTTGTCGGATAGGCTCCCGTGCGAAGCATATTGGGATATTTTTTCATCAGGATTTTTGTGTCAGCCTGAGTTCCCGCTTCGGAAACATAATCAATTCCCTCGTTCATTTCATCAAACAGTCCAAAAAGCTCCTCGGCGTTCTTTCTACTGCCGGGTACATAATGCTCCATACTGTCAATGAACGCTTGTCTGCCGGTCGGCATGATAACATCCATCGGCTTGCCCTCGGAATCCTTGGTAATTACCCTAAAACAATCCTTGACCTCGCACCAATTCACTTTGACGCCGTAGTCATTCATCATCCGGGAACCGCGGCCGGATTCTCAGCCGAGCCTACGCCGCAAAGCTCGTGAAGCGAAGGTTCGATTTCAAATCGTCCCCTGCAAAAGCTCGTGGCACAACCTCCGGGAATATTGTGTTGTTCAATCAACAATACCTTTTTCCCTTTTGTGAGCAATTCAAGCGTAGCGGTCAACCCTGCATTGCCGGCGCCTATTACAATAACATCATATGTTTTCATTGCGCTTCTCCTTACTTATTACAGCTATGTATTTCAATAACAAAATTAACTACCGATTGATATTTTTATTATATCAAATATAAGCTTATTCATTACTTTGACAGATTTTGTGCTGAATTTAATATACATCACAAAACAATCAGACCGAAGACACCGTGGCATAACGGAAAGGTAGAACGCAGTCACAGAAACGATCAGGAGAGATT